>CALBSD010000034.1 GCA_937927625.1 uncultured Actinomycetes bacterium
GCGCTGCTTATCTCGCAGTGGCAACTGCTTTTGCCGTTATTTCGTTGTTTGCGATCGGTGGCCAGAGCATTCTCAATTACCTGAACGTGTCGGTGCCTGCACTGCAGGGTGCAGGTGGGTTACTTCTTCTCTTGGTGGCGTTGCAGTTGCTTTATGGCAAGGGCCATGAGGAGTCATATGAAGCTGCATCTCCTGAACAGCGCACGTCCATTGCCATGGTTCCATTGGGTACGCCGCTTCTCGCTGGCCCCGGAACAATCGTGGCAACCATCGTTTTCTTTAAGCGTGCAGACAACGTTGCGGAGTGGCTGAGTGTCCTCGCGGGCATTGGCGTCACTTTGTCTATCACGCTCTTCGCGCTGCGATTCAGTGGATTAGTGGTGAAGTTGATCCGTCCTGCAGGCGTTGTGTTGCTCGCTCGTGTGGCAGGCATGCTTCTGGCCGCCATTGCCGTACAGATGATTGCAAACTCCGTTACCGCATTTGTTCACGCCGGTTAGTTCTCTGTTCAGAAATTGGACCTCACATTTGTCCAAATAAGCGTGTGCTTCACAACTGAATTATCTTTGACATGTGGGAATAATTCGTGGCGCAGTACGAGGTGCGAGTCGAGCGACTCGGGGAACCTACCGAGCAACAAAAACTACTTATCGTGCGGGAAAATCAATCTCTAGAGGGCGAGTTCCTAGTGTCTCTGTCGGCGTCGGCGCGTTAGGTTTCGGCGTTCGAGCAGGTACGAGAGGAATTCGAATTAAATCGCCGATTGCTGGAGTGTCTCTTGGAAGCAGTGGATTTCGAACAACTGTAGGGGTTCCAGGAATAGCGCATGTCGCCGTACGTCCATTAAAACCTTCGGCAGTTGTCGGCGTAGGACCATTGAGAGCACATATCTCAAGACATCCTGGAGTGTCCTTTCGTACAGGTCTGGTTGGTGTCGGAGTGACGACTCAACCATTGTTTTGGACTCATATCGGAGCGTATCGGGTGTCGATACCAGGTCGATTTTCGAGTGGAGGACAACGTTGGTACGAGGAAATCGACAATCAGTGGAAAGCGCATTACAAACGGCGTCCTCCAAGTTTTCTCGCCGAGCTGCACGATGTAATCGAACTAGCGGAGACTGCGCCGTTAGATGATCCCTTCCGAGATCTCCCTCGAATCCAGTGTCCGCAACCCACAGCGGATGCGTTATCTCAAAATGAACTAACAGAGTTAAAGAAGATTGCATTCCGAGAAACATTTAGGAATTTCCAGTATTGGAAGATTCACAAACTTTTGGAAACTGTGCGTCTCTCTCAAAAGCTGTATCTCAATAGTTGTCATGAAGTGACCATGAATCGGCAAGATGAAGCCAGTGAAAGAGCGAAGATAATCAAATCAGCTTTCAGCAAATGGCAAAGTGGTGATATTGCAGCTCAATCACTGGTTATTGGTGCAACTCTTTCAATTATTGAACCGTCAGCATTTCTCGTCGATCTCAATAATCAATGTGTCACGATCTTGGTAGTTGCACCTGAACTTGAAGATATACATCCTGAGAAACCGGCTTTTACTCCAACAGGTCAGCAAACGGTGAAGAAAAAAACTAAGTCTGAAATTCAGACCGCGCATACGGATTTGATTTTTGCAACTGCTCTCACGGCTGCAAATGCGGTAGTGCAGAGTGTAAGAAATATTCCTAACATCCGAGTCGTCGTGGCTCTTCAAAAGAGCACGGCACGAAATGTTTCTGATTTGTCCGTTGCAATTGATTACACAGGCCCCGTGAGCGCTCTTCTCTCTGCAACTGGTCATTCGATTCCCAAGAGTTTGAGACGCACAAATCTGTTTTATTTTCAGAATTCTTTATTGACAACTCGACCTACATTGGGTTCTGTCTTGCCTCAGTTTTTAGCGCAGACCCACTTGGATGCTCCGGCAATTGCTTTTAATGTCTCTGAAGTCCAGGACATCTCCTCTGAGGGATTTTGGCTTGAGGTCGCAGCTGCAATTGATGCGATTCCTAAGGTGGGAGAGAATGTGGCGCCCGCACCTACGCCTACGCCTCCAACGGCGAATCCGAGAATTCAAAACCCTGTCGGCTCGGTCGGACAGAATAAGCCGAGTTCATCCAGACCAATCATTGATATGTCGAATCTAGAACCTCCCCGAGACATTCAACGTCCTCTCATCAATATGAAGCGCGCCGTGAATGTGGAAAGAGAAGAAAAGTATCTAATGGGAATGGTTGAACAAGCCAATATTGCAGTGAAATCAGCGAGCGTTCAGCAAGTTCTTCAAATAACTAAAAGCCTCTTGGAGAGACTTCCGAAGGTTCCCGTTGGTGCTGATGACGAAGCTGAACTGGTATTCCTCGAATTAATTGATGGCTTAATTGCAATCATTGACACGGCATTGATGAATGAACTTCAGAATGCGGTCACTTCGTCAAATGAAGCCGTTCGCGCGAGATTTTTCCCGCTAATGAGTGATTTGGTATCAATGATTCTTGTTCGAAATAAAATTGTGGATTACGTAAAGAAAAACCCGACGACTATTCAGGCAGCCTTACATCAAACACTCAACTTGGACAAACTCGATGTTCGTCGAGCCTGCTGGTACCTAGATCATTTCGACGTTCTTGTGCGGACAAAAGCCGGGAACAGTTACAGACTGGAAATCGCAGAGTAACGCTTAGGCGCCCCAGCGGCCTTGGCCGAAACGGTAACCCACAGAGCGCACGGTCTGAATCAGGTTGGCGTGCTCTTCGCCCAACTTGGCGCGCAAACGACGCACATGAACGTCAACGGTGCGAGCACCGCCGTAGTACTCATAGCCCCACACGCGTGACAACAGCATCTCGCGACTGAACACCTTGCCGGGGTTCTGCGCGAGAAACTTCAACAATTCATATTCCATGAATGTGAGGTCGAGTGATGCGCCGTTGAAGCTTGCTTGATACGTCTCAAGGTTGAGCACAAGACCAGAAT
>CALBSD010000035.1 GCA_937927625.1 uncultured Actinomycetes bacterium
TCACCAATCACGCGCAACTCAACGGGAACATTCGCAACATCAGATGCACGTACTGCGTAACCATCGACAGCAGTATTTGCGAATGGAGGTACTTGTTCGGTGGCAACAACAGGCTCTGCAAGGACTAGTCCACGTGCATCAACAAGAGGAAGCGATACCACGGGGCCGCGGGCACAATGTGCAAGCACTAATGCGCGTACCTCTTCTAATGGCGTCATGGGTGGAAACGGTAGCCGTTCTCTCCGCACTCACCACCGTGCGTGAATTAACCCGATAGAACAATGGATATGGCGAACTACCGTGCACCTTCTGCATCGGGTCATTCCGTGGCATGGGAGAAGTGGGATGGCACGCCCAGCAGCAATGTGAACCTGCGTTGGGAGAACGAAGGGTGGACCGCCGAAGTCAACTTGCTGGCCGATGAAGCAACCGCCGTCATTCGTCTTTCTGCGCAGTGGATGGTGCAACAGATGTTGTTGTTCCGCGACATGCCAGAACCAGACCTGTGGCTAGCAACAGATGGTCATGGTCGTTGGGGCGAGATGAATGGCGCACACCGCACAGAGTTTGATGGCTGTGTTGATATCGACTTTGCCAATACGCCGTTTACGAACAGCATCCTCACCCATCGTTTGCCTTTGCACGTTGGACACACAGCAGACATCCACGTGATCACGATTGATGTTGAAACTCTTGGTGTTGTGAGCGTTCCGCATCGGTACACGCGACACGATGAACACTCATGGGAATACACCTCATTGTTGACAGGTCAGCAGCATGCGGCTCGAGTGGATGAGTTTGGTTTTGTTGTCGATGAGCACGGCGCATTTCGCCGTACCGACGTTTAACCCAAGCGGTGCTGTAACCAGCCGCGAAGGTCGGGGCCAACATCATTGCGACGCAACGCAATGTCAATCACTGCAGTTAACCAACCAAAAGGCGTACCAGTGTCGTATCGCTCTGTTGTCGTGAGATGCCCCAGCACCGGTGTGTGCTTTGTTTGCGATAACAACGCATCCGTGAGTTGGAACTCACCGTTTGGTGCGGGCAGCAAGTTCGCCAACTCCTCAAACATCTGTGCGTTTAATACGTAGCGACCAAGAATGATGAGATCGCTCGGTGCGTCTTCCTTCTTTGGCTTCTCGACGACATCAGTAATTTCGAACGGACCATCCGCAGGTGCACCAGGGGCAACACTCACCACGCCGTACGCAGAAACCTCATCCATCGGGACTCGCTTCAACTCAATCGCGCTGCTGCCGGTTGCATCACTGGAATCAATGAGCAACTTCAAGATGCTGGAGTCGCCACGCAATTCATCGGGCAACAACACCGCGAAAGATTCATCACCCACAAGTTCTTGCGCACACCCAATGGCATGCCCCAAACCGCGCGGGTTGTCCTGATACGTGATGCTCACGCGAACATCTGAACCGATACGAGAGATGCGGTCGGCAGTGTCATCGCGACCTAAATCGCGCAACTTGGCGACGACGGCAGGATCAGGCGTGACGTAGTTCTCGAGGCCAGGCTTTGCACGGCTCGAGACCAAAACAATGTGATCAATTCCCGCGCCGATGGCTTCATCCATCACCAATTGCAAGGCGGGCACATCGAAGATCGGTAATAGTTCCTTCGGCACAGCCTTCGTGATGGGGTAAAAACGGGTGCCAAGACCGGCAGCGGGGATAACGGCGGTACTGGCTTTCATGTAATCCCAAACTAGTCAGATACCATTTGTCGCCCAGCGAACCTGAGTGTTTTATCCGGAGAAATCAATGCCCACCTACGTGTACAAGTTTGTTGAGACAGGCGAAACCATTGAGGTCCAGCAAGGTTTCTCTGACGATTCACTCACCGAGGCTATGCACCCCGTTGACGGCACCATGCGGCCCGTGAAGAAGGTGTTCTTGCCCGTGGGAATCACATTCAAGGGTGGCGGCTTCTATAAGACCGACAGCGGCAAGTCCGGCAGCATCCCCACAGGCGGATCCACCTCCTCGGAATCGTCGAGCTCTTCATCTGACTCTTCCAGCAGCAGCACTGCTTCCACTTCAGCCGACTAATTCGGTTTCCCCCGCCGTCGCAATACGGCACACATGACTCCCAATCGAAAGGGAGTCCGTGAAATCGCTTGCACTATTTCTGCGCGCAGCAGGAGAACAGTTTTCTGCGTTGGTGAACTCCACTATTTCTGTGCTGCAGGTGAAACGCCGCGCACAGGTCATTGCGGTTGCTCTTATTTCGTTGTTTGTTGCATGCGTCGTGACATCATCAGTTCGTTCTACGCGCAATGCACAACGACAGTGGACATCTCATCACTTAGTTCTTGTCGCGACGGCATCCATTGCAGAAGGCGACGAATTCACGGCTGACAACACACGCAACGTTGATGTGCCGCTTGCAGTACTTCCTGCAGATGTCATGACAGAAATACACATAGGCGACACTGCACGCATTGCAGTACAACCGCACACTGCAATCACTTCGGCAATGGTGAAACCGGCGAGCGAATCCGTGCACATTCCTCCAGGCTGGAGAGTCATTGCACTGCCCGAGGACATGCCCGCTCCACCGTTACAACTCAATGCCTTGGTAGACGTGGTTGCTGGGGACGCGGTAGTGGCCGCAGGAGTGATCGTCGCATCATTGACTCCACTCACCATTGCTGTTCCAGCCGACGTTGCCGCACCCGTCGCCTCGGTGGTGCACATGGGCGAGGCGTCGCTCGTTGCGACCCATTAGGGAACTGTTTCGTTTTAAATACCCCACATTCACGGGGTAATCTTCGAATAGTCAATTGAGCGGGGGAATCTCATGGCATACGGGGCTGACGATCGCATCGACACACCACCAGTGACTGACTGGGTCAATGACTGGGACTGGCTGGACGACGGTTGGGGCGAAAACGCAATCAACATTTGGAATGACGTGCGCGAACAATGCCCTATCGGTTCCACCGAGCGTTATGGTCGCGCATTCATGCCCGTCACGATGGATGCAGTACGTGATATTGCAAATGACACGGAAAACTTCAGTTCCATCTGGGTGAACGTTGCACGACCTGATGCACCACGATCCCCTGCACCACCAATCACCAGCGATCCACCAGACCACCATGGTCACCGCCGACTCATTCTTCCTGCATTTAACCCAAAGGCAGTCGCCAATGTTGAAGAAGAAATGCGCGAATACTGTCGCAAGTTGATTCGCGATCTTGACGGTATGGATGCAACGGATGCCGCTCTTCACTACACACAGCACATTCCGGTACACGGCATCTGCATCCTCACCGGCCTGCCTGAAGAAGACGCCGACTTGTTCCGCGATTGGATTTACAAGAACTTCCAACTTGCCCCGAAGGACAACACTGTTCGCCTGCAGGTGCTCACAGAGATGACGCAGTACATCGATGCCTTGTTAAAGGACCGACTTGTCAATCCGAAGGATGACTTGCTCACCACCATCGCGAATGCAGAGATTGATGGTAAGGAAGTTGATTGGGGTATCAAAGTTGGATACATCCGCTTGCAGATCATTGCGGGTATTGACACCACGTGGAGCGCCATTGGTTCAGGCATTTGGCACTTTGCGCAACACAATGACGAAGTCCAGCGACTCATTGCCGTTGATAACGATGACATGTTGTGGCAAACCGCGAACGAAGAAGTGTTGCGCTACTACGCACCAGTAACAATGGCACGCAAGGTTGTCTCCGATGTCACGGTGCAGGGTTGCCCCATGCACGTCGGTGATCAAACACTCGTGACATTCCCCGCAGCCAACCACGACCCAGCAGCGTTTGAAGACGCACACATCTTCAAACTTGATCGCGAGAACAATCGCCACGTGGCGTTTGGCCTTGGCATTCACCGTTGTGCAGGTTCTAACCTCGCACGTCTCGAGATGTTGGTGGCGTTCCAGGAATGGCTGCGCGCTTTCCCGAACTACAGCTTGGACCCTGCAAAGAAGACCACATGGGCCAACGGCCAGGTGCGTGGACCTCGCCAGATTCCAGTTTTGCTCAACCGCTAACTGACCGCTGATCAGTAGTCATCAACAACGCTGGGAACAATGCGGGCGCTCCAGGGACGCGCTTTGTCCCAGTGATGCCCGATCACTTCGCCCTCGCGCAACTTCGCAAGGAAGTCTTGTGGGCCATCGAAGTCGGGCATCTGCATATACGCACTACCCAATGCATGAGGCACGTGCGCATCGCTGCCACTGCCAATCGCAAGGTTGTGTTCGTTTCCGAAAGCAACAGCACGCTTGTTCAGGCTCTGCAATGAAGTTTTTGCGTTGTGCCCTTCAATGGCATCCACTAAACCCATCTCGGTGATCTGCACGAGAGATTCCTCAGTGAGATTGCGACGCATGGGGTCAAACGGATGCGGAATATAAACAAGGCCACCCTGTGCACGAATCTGTTGCGCAGTGTCGGCCGCTGATGCACCGTACGAAACCTTCTCTGTCATGAAGAGGCCGATGATCTCACCGGTATGCGTGCGCACTTCTTCGCCCACAATTACACGGCACACGCCGGCGAGTGCTTTTTGCAATCGCACTGCCCCATCAATCGCGTTGTGGTCAGTCACGCACAACACATCAATGCCTGCTTCAACAACTGATTCCACAATCTCATCAAGAGTGGTGGTGGAGTCACCAGAGAACATGGTGTGGCTATGCATGTCCACACGAACAAAACCCTCTGGACACGTTTGCGCCAAGTGAGGGTGACGTTCAATTGCAGCAAGAGCTGCCATTGCCATGATGTGTTACGCCCCGCTCATGGTGACACCAGAGATCACCAAGGAAAGCCCAGCTGCACGTGATGGCAACCAATCAACATCGCCACCCACTGCTTCCACATCGAGCAACATGCGCTGCAACGTGGATGCAATCGTGAACTCACGCACTGGCTCTGCAGTCTTGCCGTTACGAATGATGAGGCCCGATGCGCCAGTGGAGAAGTCACCCGACACTGGATTCACACCACTGTGCAAACCCTGCACGCTGTCGATGAGAACACCATCTTCAATGCCGGCGATGAGTTCTTCTTGTGTCTTGGTTCCAGGAACCAACTGCAAGGCCAAACATCCGCCAGCATTTCCGGTGCTCTTTGTGTTGGCGCGGCGAGCGCTGTATGCATCGTGCACGAACATCTGCAACACACCATCTTGAATCAATACGTTGCGACGTGTTGCGAGACCATCACCATCGGTCTCACATGCGCTGTACGCGCGTGAATCAGTGGGGTCGTCAATGAGAGTGATGAGTGGTGACGCAACTTGTTCACCTAAGCGATCAGCAAAAATGCTGCGACCCTTCACCACGTTCTCGCCCACCAATGTTCCGCTGATGATTCCGAGGAACTGTGCGGTGACCATTGGGTCGAGCACAACAGTGGTCACGCGACTTGCTGGCTTTACTGCACCCAACAAACGAGTGGCGCGTTCTGCTGCTTTCTTCGCTGCCGCGGGAAGGTCGAACTTGTCGGGACTATCGCCCAATGCATAAGCCCAACCTGTTTGTGTTTCACCGTTGTCGTCGACCAACACGCTGACGGTGGCGTAACAACTGTTCGAACGACTGCTGCTGCGAATGCCCAACGAAGTTGCCGATGCTTCTTCAGTTGCGCCGTCGGAATAGTCGGCTTCATCAATGCGAAGTCGAGGATCTTCTGCGAGCACAAGGCGCTCAAGTTCTTTTGCGATCTCAATCTTCTTATCGGTGGGAAATGCTGCGAGCGCGTCGTCCCACAACTTCTGCTCCACAATCTCCACGCCATCTGGTTCAGCTAATCCGGCGTATTCATCCACACTGCCGAACGATGCGTTCTCACGTGCTTCAGCCAGCACTTCGCGCCACGATGC
>CALBSD010000036.1 GCA_937927625.1 uncultured Actinomycetes bacterium
CGCCACCACCATTGATGATGGATCCGGGCGGATGTTTAGTCATGCCTGGTCCGCTTTATCACAACGGCCCTGCAGTGTGGAGTTGTCAGGCGTTATTGAACGGCCTGCAAGTTGCGTTGTTGCCACGATTCGATGCTGCGGGAACTCTGGCAGAGATTCAGAAGTACAAGGGCAGTGTTTTGTACATGGTGCCCACGATGATGAAACGCATCTTGCGTCTGCCCGATGAAGAACGTCTGTCGTTCGATCTTTCCAGTCTTCGTATTGTCTGGCATCTTGCGGAACCATGTCCTGAATGGCTCAAGCTTGCGTGGATTGAATGGCTTGGCGCAGAACGAATCTTTGAGTTGTATGCAGGAACCGAGGCTCAGATTGCGACAGTGATTACTGGCCCTGAATGGATGGCACATCGTGGTTCTGTCGGCAAGGTCATTCCAGGAACAGTGTCCATCACGGATGAAGAGGGCAATGAAGTTCCCGTTGGTGAAATGGGTGAAGTGTGGATGCGTAGTCCGCGCCCCACGCCAACGTACAAGTACCTCGGTGCAACGGCACGTACGCGCGAAGGCGGGTGGGAATCACTCGGCGATATGGGTCGTCTTGATGAAGACGGATATCTGTATCTCGGAGATCGCGCTGCCGACATGATTCTTTCCGGTGGAGCAAATATTTACCCTGCAGAAATTGAAGCCGTGATTCAAGAACACCCTGCAGTGAAATCTTGTGCTGTTATCGGATTCCCTGATGAAGACAAGGGGAACATCGTGCATGCAATCGTTGAAGCAGATTCCTCTGAAGTATCTGAAGAACAACTCAAAGCATTCCTTGGTGAACGTCTCGTGATTTACAAGGTGCCACGCACATTCGAGTTTGTCGACTTCGCACTTCGTGATGATGCAGGAAAGGTGCGTCGGTCTGCTTTGCGCGCTGAACGATTACCAAATCTGTAGAAATAATTAAGCCGCAACGTTGGCGATGAGCGATATCGCATTTCCGCCGAGTATCGAGGCCAGCGCAGGTGGACTGAGTTTCAGTCCCGTGATCCAAGCCAAACATTCAGTCACACTGATGGCAGTGTTTGGCGCATCGGTACCGAAGAGAATGCGATTGCTGAGTGTTTCTAAATTTGCGGCGTCAACGTCAGGAAATTCATAAACAACGGGCGTGAGATCTGCGAGAAGTGATGGATGTTCGTGCATGAGTGTGAGAGCGGTCGGTGCCGAATGATGTCCGCAATGGGCCAGAATCATGGGCATCTTCGGGAATGAATCTGATGTCTTTGCTATTGCCGGTAATTCATCTGCTTCGGTTCGGCCATTGACATTGTGGCCAAGGTGAACGATGACAGGTAACTGGCGTTCGTTCGCAAATGAGAAAACCGGCCGCAGACGAGCGTCGTCGATGGAGAACGAACCCACTGAGCAGTGAAGCTTGAGTACTCGTAACCCGAGGTTGTCAACGGCATGGCGCACGATTGACACGGGTTCGTTATCGCCTGGATGCACAGTGAGACCACCAATGATCGAAAGTGGTGATTCTGAAAATTGTTTGGTTGTTTCTGCCGCTGCTTCGTTGAGACCTGCGGCGATTCCTGGCTTGTGTGCGTATGGGAGAGTCCATATGGCATCCACTCCTTCACGATGAAGTGAGTCGACAACGAAGTCATGGTCATTGGGGTAGGCGAGAGGCGTCGAATCACCAAGCCCCGCATTAAAGAATGCACGAACTTTCTCGCCCAATCGTCCAGGCAACAAATGAACGTGTGAATCAACGACGGTCATATCTTGGATGGACATCGGTGTAACGGTACTCCTCGCTCTGAGTATCTGCGACAATGAAGCATGAACCTCGAAGCGTTTCAGACCGAGCTCACCGTCACTGGACCGGTGCGTGCACCAAAGCAAATGTTGGCGGACCAGGAATATGACGGCCATGCGAGCGTGCATGATGAAGCAACTGCGGACAAACTCGGTCTTGCGGGTGCGCCCATCGAGGGTCCCACACATTTCAGTCAGTTTGATCCCATCGGTGTACGTCTGTGGGGGGAGAAGTGGTTCGAACAGGGATGCATCAGTTCTCATTTCGAGAACATGGTGATTGAAGGCGAGACGGTGCAACCGTTCGCAACGATCTGGCACTCAAATGTCGCGCGTATTGGCGCCTCAAAAGGCGACGGCAGTTCCGTATTGTCCGGAACGCTGACGTGTGGACCTGATCATGGAGAGACCGAACTTGACAAGCGACTTGCAGGGCTGAAGGAACCAGGGGAACTACACATCGTGGATCAGTTGACAGTGGGTCAACGCAGCGAGCCGAAGCGAGTCACGATGTCGGCTGATGAGCACAACGGTCACTTGTATCCATTCTCATTGAACGACAAATTGAAAGTCATCACCGAGCCGTCAACCTGGTATTCCACTAATGACACTCCATGGGGTCGTGCAATCATCCCAACGGAGATGGCCAGTGTGTTGGCGCACAAAGCGGGTGGTGTCGGAACCGTTCGCGGTCCTGCCGTAGGTCTCTTCATCGACCTTGAAGTACGGATGGTCGATGGGCCACTGTTCGTTGATCATGAATACGAATTAGTGCATGAGATTGTTGGCGTAGGCCAAAGCCGTCGCGTTGAGAGTTGGTGGACGCGTACGTATATTTCTGACTCGGTGACGGGTGGGTTGATTGCAACAGTGTTGTTGCATCAAGGTGTGTTTAAGGCGTCGTACGCGGAGTACCCCGCCGACAAGTTGTAATCGACAGCACTACGCGGGCTGAGCAATAAATGAAGTCATCGAGAGTGAACCCATGGTTCGCTCATCATTGAAGACGGTGACCTGAGCATCTGTTGTAGCAGCGATACCTGCAATGTATGCAAGAGGTAAGAAGTGATCTGGCGTCGGTACTGCAAGCGAGAAGGCCTCGTGTTGCGCAAGCGAAGCAAGTGCAGACGGATTGTTCTTCATGATGTCGCGTGCGTCTGTATCGAAACTGTCGGCCCAGTCATATCCACGTCCATCGGCACCCCACTGAATACGACCCAAATTGTGCACGACGTTTCCGCTGGCAACAATTAACACGCCTTCGTCTAAAAGTGGAGCGAGACGAGCGCCGAGTTGAATGTGGTATTCCGTTGGCTCATTGGCATTAATCGATAACTGCACGACTGGAATATCTGCATGGGGGTACATATGTGCGAGCACCGACCATGCACCATGGTCGAGGCCCCATTGGTCGGTGTCGAGCCCCACCCACGTGGGCGCTGCAAGTTCCACCACCCGTTGGGCCAGATCAGCACTACCTGGCGCTGGATATTGCACTGCAAACAACTCATCTGGAAATCCATAGAAGTCGTGAATGGTTCGAGGATTCGCCATTGCGGTCACGGCGGTTGCGTTCGTGAACCAATGAGCGGAGATCATCAGAATTGCTTGTGGAGCGGGGAGCGATGCCGCCACGTTCTGCCACGACTCTGTATATCGATTCGACTCAAGGGTGTTTATCGGGCTGCCATGACCGACGAAGAGTGCGGGGAGAGAAGTAGTTGACATCGCAACTAATTCTAGACATGAACCTATGTGACATGGCTACCGTTGTTTCCATGTCCTCCGTCACTGCATCCATCCTTGGCGGATTTGATGAATGGGTCTGGCGCCAATTTGTTCATCACCCCTTCTTGACAGGTGTCGCAAAGAACATCACCGACTTTGGCACTCTGCCAGTTCTCCTTCCAGTAGCCATTCTCTGCGGTGTGCTCGTGTGGTGGAGATATCGATCAATCCTTCTCGCAATGTCGCCGTGGTTCGCACTGCAACTCAATAGCGTCGTGACCGGCGTGCTGAAGCGGACTTTCGATGTGGCACGTCCGCCACATTCACAATGGCTTGCGGGCGCCGCGGGAGGCAGTTTCCCTTCGGGGCATACGGCCAATACCACATGTCTTCTGGTTGCATTGGCCGCCATCGTTTTTGTGTGCGAACGAAGATCAGATGTTCAGCGCGCAGCAATCGTGACGGCAGCAATGGGAAGCGTCATCATGGGGTGGACTCGGCTGGCGCTCAATGTGCACTGGCTCTCCGATGTGCTGGCTGGCTGGCTAGTCGGCATGTTCTTCGGCATTGGAGTCGTTTACGCCACCTTTTTGCTCCACAGGGCTAGCGACAAAAGTCATAGATAAGCAATGATGGGGTGGTGATTAAGCATTATCTCGACGCCCGCGCTGAACTAGATGCCCCAGGTTCATCCTTTGCCACCACGGTGATTGATGTCCGCGGTGTGCCCACCAAAGTGTTTGCATCGGCACCGCCCCACATGCGTGCCATCTGGGAAGTCTCAGCTGCCCATGCCGAAAAGGATTACTTGGTCTATGAGGACGAGCGATACACCTACGGCGAAATTCATCGTCAGGTGCGCATCGTCGCTGCCTATCTCGCTGCGCATGGTGTCGGGCGCAATGATCGTGTTGCGGTCTCTATGCGTAACTACCCAGAATGGGTTGTCTCGTATTGGGCCACCGTGTCATTGGGTGCGGCGCTAGTCGGAATGAATGCGTGGTGGACGCCTACTGAGATGGAATACGCACTGAAGGACAGTGCACCGAAAGTTCTCCTTGTTGATGGTGAGCGACTTGAGCGTTTGTTGCAGATTGAGAATGCATCAGCAATGCATCTCGTGGTAGCTCGCCATGATGGCGTGATTCCTGATAGCGCAGTTCGTTGGGAGGATGCATTGTCGGGTGTTGATCCGGGTTCATTGCCTGCTGCTGAGATCGATCCTGAAGATGACGCAACAATTTTCTACACATCGGGCACTACTGGCTTCCCGAAGGGCGCACAACTTACAAATCGTGGTTCAGTGACCAACATTCTGAACATTGCTGCAATGACAGGTGCGACTGCATTGGCTGAAGCCAAAGCTGTAGCAGCGGGAGAGATTCCTGCACCACCTCCCAAGCCTGCAACGCCGACGGCCTTCATGGCCCCAACACCGTTCTTCCATGTGACTGCATGTAATTGCATCTTGCACCCTGCAACCCTCACGGGCGCCAAAGTCGTTATGACATACAAATGGGATGCAGGTCGCGCGTTGGAACTCATTGAACGCGAGAAGATCACAAATTTCTCAGGAGTTCCGACAATGGGCCGCGAGTTATTGATGCACCCAGATTGGGCAACGCGCGATACGTCAACGTTGCAAGGCATGGGTGGTGGTGGTTCTGCTGTGCAGCCAGACCTCGTGCACAAAATCGCGGGTGCCTTAAAGCAAGGCCAACCATCGACTGGTTATGGCATGACGGAAACGTGTGGAATCATCACCGCAAACTCTTCACGTTTATATGTTGAACGTCCTGATTCGTGTGGCCCGTTGGTGCCTACATTGGAAGGCAAGTTAATTGACGAAGAAGGCAATGACCTGCCGCAAGATCCAAACACGGTGGGAATCCTTTGTGTTCGTGGGGCCGTCACCATCAAGGGCTACCTGAATCGTCCCGAGGCAAATGCTGAGACAATTAAGAATGGTTGGCTCAATACGGGTGACGTTGCTCGAATTGATGCAGATGGATTCGTGTACATCGTTGACCGTGCAAAAGACATGGTGATTCGTGGTGGCGAGAATGTGTACTGCAGTGAAGTGGAAGCTGCCATCTATACACATGAAGCAATCGCTGAGGCTGCCGTCTTCGGTGTACCTGATGAGCGCTTGGGTGAGGAAGTTGCTGCAGTCCTTGTCCTCCGGCCTGGATCCTCATTGACGGAGGAAGAGTTGCGTTCGCACTTGTCGACAACTTTGGCTCGTCACAAGATTCCTTCAAAGGTGTGGTTCCGTGATGAGCCAATCCCACGTAATGCAACAGGCAAGTTCTTGAAGCGTGAATTGCGCAAAGAACTCATTGGTGAATAGTCGTTAGTTCAAGCGCTTTCGTAATTCAACAAAAACCGGCTCGCCGACAATGCCAGCAATCTCATCGGCCAAGCTGTCGATCACACGGCTCGTACCGCAATAGGCCTCAGTGCCTTCGGTGCAACACCACGCCATGTCGTCGCCGACCTCGCCCCACGCATTACGGTCCCAACGATGAACAGTGGCGACTTCGACGTTGTCCTCACGCATTTCCCAATCAACTTTGATGGGTAACTGCCAACAGACAGGGGGCTTCCATTCTGTGATGGAATCGCCGAAGTGAAGTGCACCATGATGCAATGCACAGCCGGCACCACCCTCAAAGCCGGGGCGATTGAGAAAGATGCATGCGCCATCAATAACTCGAGTTGCTGAATGTTTGTCGTTTGCGAAGACACCATCAGATTTCGCTTCTTCTGAATACTGGAAGAGATGTTCAGGAATCATTGCTGCATAGGCAGAGAGATTCATTGCTTCCTCAATGCCATCAAGTTCGCAACCAAGAGAACAACAGCCGTATCCGTTCTCGGTATTTTCTTTGACGTCAATGCCTTTACAGCCGCGACCCCAAATGCATGTCCAGTTGGATGTAAAGAAATCCTTCTCGAATCGCCACAGTGTCTCGCCAGCGTCGATCTCTTCGTAGTCGCTCACAGAAGTGCTGGTTCTCGTGGGGCGAGGTGAGTTGCTTCGGCAAGAAGTTCGATGGATCGAATACGAGCGTTGCCCGACTCGCAATGGTGTGCAGTGATGATCTCGTTCGCTTGGGTGAGAGCTGCAAATTCCTCAATGCCAGCCTTGACAACATCCGTGGTGCCGACGGCTGCATAGGTGAACATCTGGTCGACATGTGTGCCTTGCGGAGTGTTCAGAACCTCAGTGACCTCGTCATCGGTGAGCGATTGACCCTGTCGACTAAAGAGCGCGCGTGTGAAATTGCGACGGCGAAGTTCTTTCTGGCGAAGTGCGGACTCTTGTGTATCAGCCGCAATCACATTGAAACTGGCCATTGCGTATGGCTCGTTGAGTTGTGCAGAAGGTGTAAACCGCTCGCGGTACACGCGTAGAGCATCAAGTAGGTGGGTCGGAGCAAAGTGGGAAGCGAATGCAAATGGCAAACCAAAGTGCGCCGCCACCTGTGCGCCATACAGCGATGACCCAAGAATGTATAGAGGCACGTGAGTGCCTTGTCCTGGCATCGCCTTCACACCGGTCACGCGGGATGTGTCAGAGAGAAATGCCTGCAATTCGACAATGTCATCTGCAAAGTTTTCTGCTGCTCGCGGGTCCCGTCGCATGGCTCGCATCGTGACTTGGTCGGTGCCTGGTGCGCGACCAAGACCTAAGTCAATGCGTCCGGGGTGAAGTGATGCGAGTGTTCCAAATTGTTCGGCAATCACGAGCGGGGAGTGATTAGGCAACATGACACCGCCGGAGCCAAGGCGAATTGTCTTTGTGTTGGCAGCCACATGTGCAATGAGGACGGACGTTGCAGACGACGCAATGGATTCAAAGTTGTGATGCTCTGCGTACCACACGCGCGTAAAGCCAAGTTTTTCTGCACGCTGCGCGAGAGACACGCAGTTTTGCAAGCTTTGTCCCACGCTGTCGCCAGCAGAAATCGACGCAAGGTCGAGGACAGAAAGTGGAATGTTGCTCACCCCTGAAACCCTAGAGGGAGACGACGGCGAAACTATTTACGCAGCGAGAGAATCGGTTGGTGCGGGAGCAACTTTTGCTGCGGAGTATGGCAACCAAGTGCCGGCCTCGAAGTCATACAACTTGCAGTTCTTCGTGGAACGAAGGAACTCACGAAGCGAGAGACGGATACGACGAACAGTGTCGGGGTAGGCCGCTTCGATGGCATTGGCTGCGGTGGGCAACTGATGGAATGGAATGCGCACATCAACGTGGTGAGGGACGTGTACGAAAATGTTGTGGAACCACAACCAGTTGACGAGGCGTGGCGTCTTCATGATGGTGGTTGATTCCATCTGGCCCTTGTATTGAGACCATTCCTTTTTTGACCACCAGCGGATGTCGGGTGACACGTGGTGGACGTACACAGTCCAGCCAATGATCTGAAGGAACAAGAAGAAAGGCACAACGAACAACTTGATAGGTAGCCAGATTGCCGCGACAGCACCACCAGTGAGCGCACCAATTGCAATAGTGATTGCAAAGACAACTGCAATGCCGGCACTAAGGGTGATCTTGTCACGCACAACCGCTGCACGGCGCTTTCCTTCAGGGTTGTATCGCCACATCTTTTCCCACCACACGGTGCGGAAGAAGTAGGCACCAGAGCCAAGCCATGACCATTCGAGGCGATGACGTAAACGCTGTATTGAGTTGTAGGTGCGGAACTCTTCCACTGTTGCGGGGTGCCATACGAAGTCAAAGCCTTCACGTGTTGTGTAGCCGTGGTGAATGCGGTTATGGCCGAGGTCCCACGCGGACTCAACATGCACGCTGGGGCCCATGGAGAACTGAGCAACGATGCGATTGATCTTGGGCGACGAGAGGAGTGCACCATGGGAGGCATCGTGGCCAAGAACAAAGAGGCCAGAGACGGCAAGACCGCCGGCAATCCAGAGCAGCACAATGGCCCACCATGAAGATGCCATCGCAAGTGCAGCCAGCGTGACGCCGTAGACAATGGTGGCTTTGATGAGAGCGCGGACGGCGCGCCCAGTGGGGCGTTCGTAACAGACGGCAGGAATCGATTCGCGGACAGTATTCAGCGAATGGGTGCGGTCTTTGATGAGGGGAGCAGTTTCGTTCTCGATGTCCTCAGGCTATTTCATAAATAGCCATGTAATGGCACTTTTGGTTGCGTAGCCTTAGTGCCTTATGGCAACTCTTCCAGCCGCAGCCTTCTCCATCAGCCTTGATTGTGAGCTTGACAACGTCCCAGGTGCCCTTGGACACTTGTGCACAGCAATTGGTGACGCCGGTGGCAACATCGGTGCCCTTGACGGGTTTGACATCCGCGGACCCGTTTTGCGCCGCACACTCGTCGTTCACTGCCGTGATGAGGCTCACCAGTTGGCCATCGTCGAAAAGGTGAAGGCCACCCCCAACATCACATTGGTGGATTGGTGGGACCGCACGTTCCGCATGCATGAGAACGGCAAGATTCAAATGTTCTCCACCGCGCCAGTGCGCGACAAGGACGACCTATCCATGGCGTACACCCCAGGTGTTGCGCGCGTGTGCACTGCCATCCAGGAAGATTCTTCGCTATCACACAAGTACACCATTCGTAAGAACACGGTGGCAATCGTCAGTAACGGAACAGCCGTCCTTGGTCTTGGCGACATTGGTCCTGAAGGTGCAATGCCTGTGATGGAAGGCAAGGCGCTCCTCTTTAAAGAGTTCGGTGGCGTTGACGGTTTCCCTATTTGTATTAATGCTCGCACCGTTGACGAAGTTGTTGACTTCGTCCAGCGCATTGCTCCCACCTTCGGTGGCATCAACCTCGAAGACATCGCAGCGCCAGAATGTTTCGAAATCGAAGAGCGTTTGCGCGCAAGTCTCGACATTCCTGTTTTCCATGACGACCAGCACGGCACCGCAGTGGTGACGCTGGCTGCATTGTGGAACTCGCTCAAGATCACTGGCAAGAAGATGGAAGATCTCTCCGTCGTCATCGCAGGTGTGGGTGCAGCTGGTGTTGCCATCGGCAAGATCCTTCTCAATGCTGGTGTTGGCGAAGTGGTGGGTTGTGACCGTGCAGGCGCTATTTACACCGGCCGTGGTGAACTCAACTCCGCGAAGGAATGGTTCGCTCAGCACACCAACCAAAGCCGCAAGATGGGCACGATTTCCGATGTGATGAAGGGCTCTGACGTCTTTATTGGCGTGAGTGGTCCTGATCTCATTACAGCGGCAGATGTTCGTTCAATGGCGAAGAATCCATTGGTGTTCGCGATGGCTAACCCCAATCCTGAGATTCGTCCAGAACAGGTTGATGGTCTTGCAGCAGTTATGGCAACGGGTCGCAGCGACTATCCAAACCAGATCAACAACGTTCTTGCATTCCCTGGCATCTTCCGTGGTGCACTTGATGCGAATGCATACGACATCACCGAAGGCATGAAGCTCGCAGCTGCCGTTGCAATCGCTGAATCAGTGAGCGATGCAGATCTCTCCCCAGAGTTCGTTGTTCCTTCGGTGTTCGACAAGACCATCGTGGAAAAGGTTGCTCCCGCAGTGGCAGCTGCTGCCGTTAAAGACGGCGTCATCCGCAAGTCCTAAGACATCGCATTTGTGTCTGCGACTGCAGACAGCGTCAAGATGTCAATGGTGGAGCTGGGAGATTTCCCACCATCCCTTGTGATTACAGGCTCAGAGGGCGCTTTCGAGACTGGTTACGCCTACGAGTTACGCCAGAACCCCGTCAGACGCGCTGAGAGAGCCTGAGGGCCGCGATCACACCCAACACAGTGCCACACAGCCCGGGGCTGTCAATGGACCCCACGCGGGCCTCAACGCGCCCGTTCTCAGGACTGCCAGCGGGCGAGCGGACCAACGGCTTCCGTCACCCAGGGCACGCCGTTGTCGGCGCCCCATGCCTGCCACTTGCTGCGCCAGTCGGCCAACGTGGCGGGAGACTCAAATGCAGCTGTCATCTCGCCGGCCCGTTTGCCTGTCTCGAAGGGCCATGCCGGTTCGTCGCCGCTGCCGAGAACCAAACGGCACAACAGGGCCCGCCTCGTCAGCTCACGAAGACGGTCTGTTGCATGGACGATGACGTCCCGATCGTGAATGTCGCCGCCGACCTTGGACACGCGGCGCAACTTGGCGACGATTCGGTTCTCGTCGAGTTGTCGTCCGTGGGTCACGTCGGACCGCACCGAGTAGAACAACTTGATGTCACGCATGACGTCCTGGTGGGAGTCTTGCTCGGTCGAGATGAGGTCCGCACACCGCCGGCTGAGGTTCGCGCCGATGTCACTGGGATCATCCGGTAGTAGCGACGCTTCGAGGGAAATCACGAGGCTCACGATCCCGTCGTACAAGTCCGGTTCGAACTTGGCGCCAACGAAACGCCGGAGCGCGTATCGCATCGGAGGCACAACCCGGCTGGTGGGCGCAACCTTGGTCGCCGCAACGAGTGCCCGTACGGCCGCGATTGCTTGCGTGTCTGTATCGGCGATTCGCACCGGTCTCTGATACCAGAGCCGGCTGACGGGGCCAGTCTGAAAGAGTGTGCGTCTCGGCGGCACACCGCTCACTTCCCGAGACGAGCCGATGATGTCGAAGATGCTGTGAGCCGTACCGCCGAACAGAAGATCGAGAGCAAGCAGCATGTCGTCGATTCGCCTCTGCATGGTTTCGGGGTTGTCCAACGTCGCAGGTGAGTGCCCTGTCTCGACATCAGATCGGGTCACCACCAGCGACACCGGTTCGCTCCCGAAGGTCTCGTGGGGTTCGAGACCGTCAGCCCGGCCGCATGCCGGCACCAACGTCCGCAAGGTTGCATAAAGGTTCCGGTCTGTCGAGATCTCATCGCCCCGGATCGGGATGACTTCGACATCGGCGAGTGCGAGAACTTCCTCTGTAGAAGTTCCGAGATGACCGACCACTCGACAGCAGACAACCTCCACCGTGTCACTCAGCACCGATTCGACGAACTCACCGACGAGGTCGTCCAGCTCGGGATGGTCGTCATGAAGCGCTGTGCCGAGGCGATTGACGCGCGTCGCACATGCCTCGATCAAACTGGTGGTGTAGAGCACCTCGGAGTCTCTCGGAAGCGACGACGTGCCATCGGGACGAAAGCGAGGAACGACCGCTTCGATCAGGGTTTCCAGATCGTCCGTGGCGCTGATCGACCGGATGAGCGCTCCGTCCATGTTGGTACCCATCCGGACGTGCGGGTCATAGCGAGGTCGGGGAACTACGTGACCATCACGGAGCTTCCGCAACGCGGCATGAACCCACGAACTCGCGGCAGCAGCCAGTTGTTCCCGATCTGTCGTCATCGCGCAGACAATAGCGGGCCGGTGTGTGTTGGCAGCCGAGTGTGGCTGCTACTCGTCAACCACTTTGAGAGTGATCGAGCAGTCGTAAACCGTGTACCAGTTCCACGATCCGCCGAGACTTGAGGTGTCATAGAGAACGCCGTTGTAGATCTTGCCGGTCGGCAGGAAACTGCTTGAGCCCGAGCCACAACTCGCGAAGATGCCAGACGAACTCGTGTATCTCAGCGTGACGGTCTTGGTCTTCACACTCGCGGATGATCCTGCGTCTCCCGTGTCACCTTTCGGGCCGGCCGGGCCCGTGGGACCTGCGGCGCCCGGTGAGCCGGCTGGACCCGCCTCGCCGAAGATGGTGGACGACTCGCCTGCGACACATCTCTTGACTGAAGCAAGTCGCATCGCGCCAGTCTTCTTGTTGATGCAGACTCGCTGGCCGTCTGAAGCTGCGCGAGCGGGCGGCGAGCTCGGTGTGAGTGCCCCGCCGACAACGACGCCCGCAACAAACAGAAGTGCGCCAGCACATACGAATCGCCTCATGGGATCCTCCTTCGTCCAAGCTCCTGGCGACAGTCGAATCGGCAGGAGTTCGATTTGGCGACCACCGTACTGAGACGGTGTGTCCCGTTCG
>CALBSD010000037.1 GCA_937927625.1 uncultured Actinomycetes bacterium
CTATAAGGGTAGTCGGGTTCGCTCAAGACGGGTTGTAAGACAAGACGAATTAGGTCAATACATCCAAGATCTAAGCTCCCCAAATGTCCGAAAAAATGAGTCCTGGCGCGTATGACCAGCTGATTACTCAAGAAGTTGCTTCAAGATTGGAAGGCCTTCCTGCGGAAAGAGTCCTTCGTGAGGTACTTGAAGATGAGGAAGCGCCACAGGTACTTGCTCGTCATCTTCAATTCTTGATTCGTCGAGCCATTGCCTCAGTTTCGGAAAAAGATGATCGTTTGGCGAAGATCCGAATGAGTAATCAAATCGTCAATGCAATTGCCGCACTCTCCGAAGGTGTCGTTGGAGATGACGATCTCATTACTGAAAATGAAGAGCCGATGCTCTGGGCAATTGACCGCGAGTCGGAGGTTGAGTCTTACGAGTCGCCAGCCGTTCGACTTTCTGACAGCGCACTCTTGGTGAATGGCCGAAATCAACCGAGTATCGGGCATGAATTAAACAAAGAACTCACCTCTGCTGACGATGTTGATTTGCTGTGCTCCTTCGTTATGAACACTGGGCTAAACGTCTTGGAGAAGAATCTGGCATCAGTTGTAACGCGTGGCGGAAAAGTCCGTGTACTCACGACTACCTATATGGGTGCGACCCAGAAGAAGGCTCTTGACCGATTGGTCAAATTGGGTGCTGAAGTTCGAGTCTCGTATGACGGTACGACGACGCGTTTGCATGCAAAGTCTTGGCTGCTTCGCCGCAATAGTGGCGCAACTACTGCGTACGTCGGTTCCTCGAATCTCTCCAAAGCCGCGATGATCGATGGAATCGAGTGGAATGTTCGTCTCTCGGCTCGCGAGCAATCGCACATCATCGACACCATCGGTGCAACTTTTGAGAACTATTGGAACGATTCTGAGTTCGAAAAATATGACCCGGAAACCGATGGCGATCGACTGGCAATTGCATTGCAGCAGGCCGGTAAGCCAGCGAGCGAAGCAATCACATTGCAGTTTGCGAATATCGAAGTGTCACCACGTCAATATCAGCAAGAAGTGCTTGACCAATTGCAAAGTGAACGTGAAATTCATGGACATTGGAACAACCTTGTCGTCATGGCAACGGGAACCGGAAAGACGATTGTTGCGGGCTTAGATTTCCGCCGCCTGGTCGAGGCGGGGAAAGTGAAGAGCCTCTTGTTTGTGGCTCACCGCGAAATGATTCTCCAGCAAAGTCTCGTCACATTCAGAACAATTATGCGGGACGGTTCTTTTGGTGAGTTACTCGTAGATGGACGTCGCCCCACCGATTGGACCCACGTCTTTGGGTCAGTTCAGTCAATCAAGAATCTGGATACGGAAAAGTTTTCGCCGGATGCATTTGACATGATCATCGTGGACGAGTTCCATCATGCTGCGGCAAGCACGTATGAATCCCTTCTGAACTATTTCAAACCGAAAGTGCTTCTTGGACTTACCGCCACCCCGGAACGCACGGATGGTCAGAGTGTTTTGCATTGGTTCGAGAATGGCATCTCGGCAGAATTGCGTCTGTGGGAAGCAATTGATCGCCAGATTCTCTCTCCATTTCAATATTTCGGTATTAACGACAACGTAGACCTTGAAGCGGCTGGGGTCTCATGGCGACGTGGGTTTGGGTATAACGCCAATGAACTGAGCAATGTCTATACCGGAAATGATGCACGCGTTGCTCTCATCCTTGAACAGATGAATCATTATGTTGATGACTTGAACGAGATGAAAGCAATTGGATTCTGTGTTTCCATTGAACACGCGGAATACATGGCTAAGAAATTCAACCTTGCGGGAATTCCTTCGAGTGCTGTTACGAGCAAGGGTTCATCAGAAGATCGAACTCAAACGTTGAATAATTTTCGTAATGGAACTGTCAAGGTAATTTTTGCAGTCGATATTTTCAACGAAGGTGTGGACATTCCCGATATCAATACCTTGTTAATGCTTCGTCCTACGGAAAGTGCCACCGTATTCATTCAGCAATTGGGCCGAGGTCTACGTAAGTCAGAATCAAAGAAGACGTTGACAGTTTTGGATTTTGTAGGAAATCAAAACAAGAACTTCCGATTTGATACAAAATATGGGCGTTTGCTCGGTTTGGGTCGTCGCAAATTAATCGACGCCGTTGAAGAAGGATTCCCGTTTCTTCCTACTGGTTGCCATTTTGAACTTGACAAGGTTTCTAAAGAGCAAGTTCTTCAAAATCTGAAAACGTTCCTGAAGTTCAACAAGGGATACTTCATGAACGACCTCAGATCGATGGGGGATAAGTCACTGAGTGATTACCTGAATGAATCTGATGTTGATATTTCTGATCTCTATAGAAATGGAAGAAGTTTCACTCTTCTCAAGCGATCAGTGTTTGAACCAGATCGAGTTAATGAATCAATTGACGAAGAGCTTTCTAAAGCAATCGGTCGCGCGCTTCATATCGATGACGAGGAACGTATTGCTGCGTATCTCCGACTGATTTCTGATGCAGATGCTTCGGCTGACGATCCATATTCGATGATGTTCGGATATCTGATGTTCAATTCTTCGGTCAAGAAGGAGAATTTTCAGGCGAAGATGGCGGAAGCTCGAAAGAGTGAAGTCTTTGCCGAGTTCGGCGAGGTGTTGAGGATTCTAGATAAAAGGCGTTCGCGTGTGACTGTTGGAAAAGGGATCGAAGGTGTTCCTCTCGAAATACACGGGACATATACGCGTGCAGAAATTCTTGCTGGCTTTGGAGTCTCGTTCACGGGGGCAGATGTAAGTGGCGTGAGATATGTCGAAGATAAGAAGGCCGACTTGGCATTTGTGACACTCAACAAATCTGAACTTCATTTCTCACCAACGACGATGTATGCGGACACCGCGATCAGTGGACATGTATTCCAATGGGAATCCCAATCAGCAACAGCAGACTCAAGCAAGGTCGGTCAGAGATACCTCAATCACAAGGTGAACGGTTCAACTTTTCATCTCTTCGTGCGCGACTTTAAGAATGACCCGGAGACAGGTGTGACGATGCCTTATCTGTATCTGGGACCTGCAACGTATATGGAACACACTGGCAGTAAGCCAATGCGAATTCGTTGGTATCTCGATAAGGAAATCCCAGCGGACGTCCTTGCCAAATCAAAAGTTATTGCGTCTTAGCCGCGTAACAACTTGCCGGGCAGAGCGCCTGTGAACTCATCGTTCGCCACTGTCTGCACGCCATTCACAAACGTGCCTACATAGCCCTGTGCGTGTTGCACAAGCCTGCGCCCGTTAGCGGGGAAGTCGTACACCATCTCTGGCATATCAAACGTCAGTGCCTCAAAGTCGATGAGGTTCAAGTCCGCACGCAAACCTGGCGCAATTAATCCACGGTCTGTCAGGCCATACAGCTCTGCAGTCTTGCGCGTCTGACGCTGCACCATCTTCTCTAACTGCAAACGCGGACCCCTCTGGCGGTCGCGCACC
This sequence comes from uncultured Actinomycetes bacterium, assembly GCA_937927625.1. Classification (GTDB taxonomy): domain Bacteria; phylum Actinomycetota; class Acidimicrobiia; order Acidimicrobiales; family Ilumatobacteraceae; genus UBA2093. The sequence continues at coordinate 3,480 of CALBSD010000037.1, forward strand.
CAGTGCGTCATGAGGAAAGTAGGCATGCCGCCATCGCAAATAGCGCCACAGTGTGCACCAGCATCAGACAAACCATTGCGTGTGTGCTCATGCTGCATCAATTCATACGTCATGGAGAGGTCTCCATAGGAGT
>CALBSD010000038.1 GCA_937927625.1 uncultured Actinomycetes bacterium
GTCACGCCGTGCACTGCTTCGCACACCTGACGCATGTGCTCTGGGGTGGTACCACAGCAACCGCCCACAATGCCAATGCCCAAATCGCTCACGTGATGAAGATGAAACTCTGCAAGTTGTTCTGGAGTGAGGTCGTAATGCGTCTTGCCATCAACAACGCTGGGCAAACCAGCATTAGGTAACACGCTGATGGGAATGAGCGAATGTTCGCTGAGATAGCGAAGGTGCTCTTGCATCTCAGAAGGTCCGGTGGCGCAGTTGATGCCAATGACATTTGGCTTCATTGCTGCGAGTGCAGCGTAGGCAGCGCCAATCTCTGTACCCACCAACATGCGGCCTGTTGTCTCCATGGTGACCTGCACCTGAATGGGGAGATCGCGTCCGCATGACTTCATTGCATTGCGGCAACCCTGCATCGCAGCTTTGATCTGCAGAAGGTCCATGCATGTCTCGATGAGGAACAAGTCAGCGCCGCCGTCGATGAGGCCGCGTGCCTGCTCTTCGTATGCATCGCGCAATTCGACAAAACCGATGTGTCCAAGGCTGGGTAACTTTGTTCCTGGCCCAATACTTCCCGCCACATATCGAGGACGTCCATCGGCCTCGTAGCGGTCGGCCACGCGACGGGCAATGTTTGCAGCGGCAACGTTCAGTTCGTATGCCTTCTCTGGAATGTCATATTCGGTGAGAACAGTGGAGAAGCTGCCAAAGCTGGCGGTCTCAATGGCGTCAACGCCGGCATCAAGGAAGGCCGAGTGCATCGCCTCGATGACATCGGGGCGTGAGAGACACAGCATCTCGTTGCAGCCCTCAAGAGAGACGCCACCGAAGTCCTCGGGGCCGAGGTTGAGGTCCTGGACAAATGTGCCGAAAGCACCATCGAACACGATGACTCTGTCGCGGACGGCGTCGAGATAAGGCTGGCGATTCATGACTGCTCCACGCTACTTGCCGTTCTAGGGCTGTCTTTGGCCTTTTGTCATATTCCACAAGGGAAATAGGGCGTGAAGGGGTCAACTCACTTAGAGTCATTGCCATGGCTCGCGAGAAGATCTACACCCGTGAAGGCGACGACGGCACAACCGGACTCTTCTATGGCGGTCGAGTCCCCAAGGACTCTGAATTGCCACGTGCGTACGGCGCAGTTGATGAGGCGCAAGCAGTCATCGGTTTAGTTCGTACGGCAGCCGGTCATGGGTCTGATGTCGATGCGATTGTCGTGCCCGTGATGAAAGATCTGTATGTGTTGATGGCTGAGTTGGCCACGCTCCCAGAGAATCGCCACAAGCTCACTCCTGGTTCAAGTTGTGTGACATCCGAGATGGTCGATCGTCTCGAGACAATCATCGACGACCTCGATACAAAGTTTGATCCGCCGACCGAGTTTGTTGTTCCTGGTGAACACCCCGTCTCGGCATGGCTCGACTTTGCTCGCACCACTGTACGTCGTGCAGAGCGTCAGGCGTTTGGCGCTGCGCCACCGCCGTCATATGTCGTGCCATACCTCAACCGCCTGTCCGACCTTTTGTGGACAATGGCACGTTGGCAAGAGGGCGTCTCACGCCCTGTGAAGAGCCTGTAGTTCTCGCATCACGTTGCGCCAATGCGCGCAACATAGAGTGGGCGTATGCGCACCACGTTTACAACGTCAAAGTCAGTCCCTTCCAAGGTTGATGCCGTCATCATCCCCGTTGCCAGCTCTGGCGCTGTGGGTAGCGGTATCGGTCTGAACCGCGAACAACTTTCTGCACTTGGCTTCGATGGCCGTGCTTGCCAGACACTCGCTCTTCCTGCCGACAAGGGCAAGGTGCGCATTCTTGTTGGTCTTGGCGATGTCAAAGATCTTGATGCAAACGGAATTCGTAACGTTGCAGCTGCAGCCGCACGTGCAGCAAGCCGATATGTATCGGTTGCAACCACACTTGCAACTGCTGGCCGTGGTGCAACCAAGGCAACCGCGCAAGCAGTCGTCGAAGGCATGGCACTTGCGCTCCATCGTTGGGCTGACTTAAAGAACGACAAGAGCAGCTTGCCCAAGTTGACATCGGTGACTCTCGTTTCGGCAACAGAAACAGCAGCAGTGACCGCCGGTATGAACGCGGGCATCGCCACTGCTGGCGCCGTCTGTCGCGCACGTGACTTCGCCAACACGCCACCATCGCATCTCACTGCTCGTGCATTCGCAGAACGTGCTGTTGCTATCGCTGCTGAATCTGGTTTGACCAGCACCGTGTATGACAAGGATCAGTTGAAGGCCATGGGTTGTGGCGGTTTGGTCGGCGTGAACGCCGGCAGCGTCGAACCACCTCGCATGGTGAAGTTGGAATACAAGCCAGCAAA
>CALBSD010000039.1 GCA_937927625.1 uncultured Actinomycetes bacterium
AAATCAGACAGAATGAGCCCGTGAAACGCCCAATTGACAAGCAATTACTCCTTCTGAGCGTCGGAGTCGCCTTCGGGCTTGTCCTCATCGTGATGGGCTTCAATGGCGCTACCACGGGTCGTGAAGCCCAGAACATCCCCGCCGCCATCGAAGAGATGAGCCCCGGACCTGGCGACCAGGTGGTGCAGCAGGCACAGATCTCCGTCGACTTCATTGCCGGGTACGAGGCGCGTCTTGTCATCGACGACATTCCTCTTGAGACCACTCGCCTCGATGAACTGTCCTCTGAGGGGAACAAAGCACTTGACCCTGGCGCGCAGGTCGAGATTCCGCCGACGGCCATCTTTGATCCGGGCAACTACATCATCAGCTTCACACCGCAATCTGGTGCACCCATCGAACTCTTCACGCAGGGCACACACACCGCCACCGTCATCTACTGGAAGATGACCGATGGCAAACAGAAGGCGCGTTCGTTCTCCTGGAAGTTTGACGCGAACTAAGAGTTCGGCAGTTCGCCGGTTTCCAGCAGAACTTCAAAACCAGCTTCATCAAGAACTGGAATCTTTAACTGTTCTGCTTTGGTGACTTTGCTTGCACCTGGAGCCTCGCCGAGAACTACTGCAAATGTCTTTGCGCTAACACTGCCTGGGCTCTTGCCGCCACGTGCCTTGATGGCAGCTTCGGCACCTTCGCGTGAGTAGTTCGCAAGAGTTCCCGTGACAACAACATTTTTACCAACGAGTGTTTGTGGGGCATCGCTTTTCTCAACTCGACCAAACTCCACACCAGCTGCGCGAAGTTTTTCGATGATGACTGCGTTTTCCGCTCTTGCAAACCACGTGGCGATTGATGCAGCGATGACACCACCGACTCCGTCAACCGAGGACAACTCTTCTTCTAATGCAGCGGCAATCGCATCGACCGTACCGAAGTGAGACGACAGTGAATCAGCTGCTGCTGGTCCAAGATGTTTGATTCCGAGTGCAGTTAACAATTTCGGCAACGGACGAGCGCGAGATGCTTGAATTCCTGCCACGAGGTTTTGTGCACCCTTCTCAGCGAAACCTTCAAGCGTGAGCAACTGTTCCACTGTCAATGAATAGAGATCACCAACATCGGCGACTAGTCCTGCATCGGATAATGCAAATACTGTGCGTTCACCAAGGCCCTCAATATCCATGCCCCCTCGTGACGCAAAATAAATAATGCGTTGATCGCGTTGGAATGGACACGAGGGTTCAATACAACGAGTGTCGGCTTGTTCATCCAACTTCACCAACGTAGAACCAACGTTGCATGGACATGTGGTGGGGAACTCCCATGGTTGCGAGTTTTTAGGCCGCTTAGCCAACACGGGTCCGACTACTTCGGGGATGACATCGCCAGCTTTCCGCACAACAACGGTGTCACCAGGGCGCA
>CALBSD010000040.1 GCA_937927625.1 uncultured Actinomycetes bacterium
CTCAGCCAGTGTTGTTGTCGCATCATCTTCGTGCGCATGCATGGTCACTTCTGCGTGACGCCGACCGCCTTGCAGACACTCTTGAACGACTGGACGTTTCGCCATTAGGCGCTGGTGCACTTGCTGGTTCTTCTTTGCCACTGAACCCGGCGGTCTCTGCAAAGGAGATGGGCTTCGCGACCACCTTTGCGAACTCGCTTGATGCAGTTTCCGACCGTGACTTTGTCGCTGAAATTCTCTTTGACATTGCATTGCTGGGTGTTCACTTGTCACGCATCGGTGAAGAATGGGTGTTGTGGACGACTGCTGAATTCGGCTTCGCATCGCTCGACGATGCGTATGCAACTGGCTCTTCTATGTTGCCTCAGAAAAAGAATGCGGACATTGCCGAACTTGCTCGCGGCAAAGCTGGTCGCCTCATCGGCAATCTCACGGGTGTTCTCGCCATGTTGAAGGGCTTGCCACTTGCATACAACCGCGACCTGCAAGAAGACAAAGAGCCTTTGTTCGATTCTGTGGATCAGGTGCGTCGAGCACTCATTGCGCTGAATGGAATGATTGCAACTGCAACGTTCAACATCGAGAACATGACGAAAGGTGCTGATGCAGAGGCATTGGTCGCTACTGATTTGGCGGAATGGCTCGTTCAGCGTGGCATGCCATTCCGTGAAGCGCACGCTGTTGTCGGCAAAGTTGTTCGTGATGCACTTGCATCGGGAACGCCAATGGTGGAAATCGTGCGTACGCATCCTCAACTGGGTGCAGATGCAGCTCTGCTGTTTACGCCCGGCGTTGCAGTGGCAAACCGTCGTACGCCCGGTGCTGCGGGCCCAGAAGCGGCGCCTGTACAGAAGCAGCGTCTGGCTGATGCGGTCGCGCAGGCTAAGAAGTTTGTCTGATGAAATTTGTTGAGCAAATTCGAGTCCGTTACAACGAGTGCGATATGCAAAACGTTGTATTCAACGCAAACTATTTCATGTATGCCGACGATGCCGTTGCTCAGTGGATGCGACATAGTGTTAATGCGATGAATGGTGCAAGCCCCGATGATCTGGTCTCGTGGGCAGATATTGGTTTTGACTTCATGTTGAAGACAACAACTGCAACATGGCACAAAGGTGCAACGTATGGCGACACGATTGATGCGCAATGTGAAGCCACACGATGGGGGAACACCTCATTTGATGTCTCGGTATCAATGTCCGTGAAAGATGTTCCTATCTTCGATTGCGTCATTACGTACGTGAGTGTTATTCCAGGGACGCATACACCTTCGCCGGTGCCTGCGAGAATCAAAGCTGCTTTAGGCAGTTAGGTTTTTAGTCAATACGGCAGTAGCCACTTCATGTCTTGACCGTGGTATCCAATCTCGGCCAAGAGAGATTCTTCCGGTTCTTCTCCGCGCCACATCGTGACGCGCACATCGGCAACTTTTCCTGCAGGTTCCATCCGAGCCCAAATCAATGGTCTTTCAGGTGTTGCTGTGAGAGCAGTGTCTTCTAATGCTTGTCGGAATCGACGTTGCACATCGGGGCCTAGGTATTGCCACACAATGGAGTGAAAGACGAGAGTGGCTCGTTCACGGCTTGTACGAAGTTGACGTTCGATCCAGGTATCAGCTGACTCTGAATCAACAAGTGGCTTGTTTTTTTTAGCGATTGCTATGGCAGCATTAATGCGTTGCATGCGTGCTTTCTGGTCGGGCCAGATGAAGGACAACAGTCGCAATTCTTGTGCTGGGTCGGTGACATCGATGGGGGAGATATCGACGCCACGTCGGTTCATGACTTTCGCGCCCGTCTTTGGAACCAGCGGGGCGCTTTCAAACCAGTCGCCCATAAAGCGCAACTGCGATAATGGATCACCCATACGAAGTTGACCGAAGCATCCGTAGAACTTGTCGAAGTTGAGATTCAGGCCTGCGCTTGCCCCTACTTCTAAGAAGTCAAATTCTTCAATATCGAACTTCGTCAACCAGTGACTCAGGACCAAATGCACCACGC
>CALBSD010000041.1 GCA_937927625.1 uncultured Actinomycetes bacterium
TCAACAAAACCGGCAGTGAGAACTTTGTCCTCAAACTGCCGGTCAATGTTGGTGATACCCCATTGTTGACATTCTTCAAGAGTGCCAACAGACAGCACTTTGCCATCGCGAATTGCGATTGCTGTTGCGGTGGGGCGCGAAGGATTAGCAGTACGAATAATTCGTGCTGTGTAAATCACATCCCCAGGGCGTGGGGGTTGAGTGCTTGTCATTAGTCCAGTCTTGCGGACTGAACCAATGGATTAATAACTGCGTGCAGGCTTCTTGCGGCCGCTTGATGCGCCGCGTGGGCCGGCTGGGCGACCACCGCGTGAATCTGGGCGTGGGCCACGAGGGCGATCATCGCCACCGCGAGAGGGACGGTCATCACGGCCACGGAAGTCTCCGCCAGAGCGAGGAGCACGACCGCGATCGTCACGGTCACGGAATGATGGGCGAGAGTCACGATCACCGCGTGGTGCGCGGTCGTCACGGCCACGGAAGTCTCCACCGCCGGTACGTGCTGGACGGTCGTCACGGTCACGGAATGACGGACGGGAATCACGATCACCAAATGATGGGCGAGAGTCACGGTCACCGCGTGGTGCGCGGTCGTCACGGTCACGGAAGGAAGGACGCGAATCACGGTCGCCGCGTGGGCCACGATCATCACGGTCACGACGCTGGCCGCCACCGAAGCTGCTGCCGCCACGACGTGGGCCGCCACTGCGACCTCCGTTGCGTCCGCCGCCACCGCCGCGCTGTGGGCGACGCTCTTCGAGGTTTGGCATCTCGCGTGATGTGCGCTCACCAGGAGCAACTTCCGTCAAGATGTCGTCACCCTTGACCACTGTCTTCATGATGGGGTCAATGCCAGCATCTTTTGCAAGACGCTTGGTGTGACGGCGCATGTTCTCTGTGACCATGGTGATAACGGTGCCTTCTGCGCCGGCGCGTGCAGTACGGCCTGAACGGTGAAGGAATGCCTTGTGCTCTTCTGGTGGATCAGCGTGGATAACAAGTGCAATGTCATCAACGTGAATACCACGAGCTGCAATGTCTGTTGCAACAAGTGTGTCAACTTTGCCAGAAGACAATGCGGCAAGGTTACGTGCGCGCACTGCTTGTGAAAGATCGCCGTGCAATTCGACTGCAGGAACACCTGCATCAACTAATGCAGCAGCAAGCTTGCGTGCACCGTGCTTGGTGCGTGTGAAGACAAGTGAACGACCTGGTGCTGCACAAAGGTCAGCAATGATGTCGAAACGGTTACCTTGCGTGACTTGGAAGAAGTAGTGCGTCATCGTCGCTTCGCTCTCTTCGGATGATTCAACTTCGTGTGTCACAGGGTTCTGGAGGAACTTGCGAACGAGCTTGTCGATTCCGCGGTCAAGAGTTGCGGAGAACAACAAACGCTGTCCTTCACGTGGTGTCTTCTCGAGAATGCGTGTGACGTGCTCAAGGAATCCAAGCTCTGCCATGTGGTCGGCCTCGTCGAGGATGGTGCACTCCACTGCATCAAGTTCGATTTGACCTGACTGCATAAGGTCGATGAATCGACCAGGGCAAGCAACAACGATGTCGACACCGTTGCGCATTGCGTTGATCTGGCCGGTGTAACTCACGCCGCCGTAAACGGTGGCGGTGCGCATGTCAAGTGCTTCAGCCAATGGCTCAAGGACGTCACGCACCTGGTTTGCGAGTTCACGGGTTGGCACCAAGATGACGGCACGGGGGCGGAAGCGGTCACGACGACCACCGCTTTTGTGCAAACGGGTGAGCATTGGCAGGCAAAACGCAAGGGTCTTGCCGGAGCCGGTGCGACCGCGGCCGAGTGTGTCGCGACCCGAAAGGGCGTCAGCGATGGTGGCCTGCTGGATGGGGAACGGAGCCAAAATGCCTTGCGATGCCAAGACATCAACTAAGGCGGAGGGCAGTCCGAGGTCAGCAAAAGTAACAGGACTTAAGTCCATGGGGGTATCTCCCTTGTAAGGGCCATAGATACCGGTTTGTACCCATGGACAAATGAATGAGTCTCAACCGTACAGCAGTACCTGTGGAAAACCTAGAGATTCCTTGAAATTTCTAGGAAATGTCTGAGCGACACTTGTGGATTACGACAAAGTGACCTTGATGGCGCCTTCGCCAGCGGTACTTCCAGAGCCGGTGACCTTCTTAACGAGTGAATAGAACCCGAGCAATTTTGTGCCAATGGCATATTTCTTGCGAATGAGCTTGGCGACCTTCTTGGTGTCGTCTTTGTCGAGAACGACGGCGGCACCAATATGAACAACTGCGCCATCTGCGACTTTGCCACGGGCATTGCACACCGTGAGAGTCGCCCGCGCGTCGTTGCGAAGACGTTTGATCTTGAATGAATCAGGATCAGTGGTGAATGCGTATCCGCCTTCAAATGGAACAACCCAGACAGGGGCAGCAACAGGGGAGCCATCCTTCTTGTAGGTCACGAACGATACGTACTTAGCCGCATCAAGGTCTGCCGTCATGTGGCTCTCCTTCAATCAAATGGTCGGGGTGGGGAGACTCGAACTCCCGGCCTCCTGGTCCCAAACCAGGCACGCTACCAACTGCGCCACACCCCGTGGTGTGAGTATCCGAGGATATCAGACAGAACGAAAACCCTATCGGGCGCGCTTTGCCTGCCGAGCGAGTCGCTTGGCAGTGCGGCCGATGGGCTCAATGTTGCGATGGTCGAGGTCGCCGATTTCGGAACCGTTCACGAATTGGACGCGGTAACGCAACCAATTGAAGCCATTCGACAAGATGACTTTGCCCTCGGTGCCAGCAGGGGCACCGTCAATATCCACGGTGGTGCGCACCTTGTCGCCATTGCGCAGATTGATTTGGCCCTGGTGTGGAGCGGCGAGTGCATGGGGCTTCCAAAGCGTCATGTCTCCATTATTGCTGGAAAGTGAGCATCGAATGCGAACCGATACACTCCCAAGCCTGTGAAAAGCACTCTTGAAGCCCTCGAAGGCAACCAGGTCAAGCTCTCCATCGAGGTGGAAGAGTCAGAATTCGACAAGAACATCGACGCCGCGTTCCGCAAGATCGCACATGAAGTGCGTCTTCCTGGATTCCGTCCAGGCAAGGCACCGCGTCGCGTTCTTGAAGCACGTATCGGTATCGATGCTGCTCGTGGACAGGCGATTAATGACGCCATCCCTGAGTACCTCAGTAAGGCCGTCATCGAGCACAAGCTCGACATCGTGGCACAGCCCGACGTCAACCTTCTCGAAGGTCAAGAGTCTGGTGTTGTGAAGTTCGAAGCAACGTGCGAAGTTCGCCCTGTCATCCAAGTGCCTGGTTATGCAGGTCTTCGCGTTGAGCTTGTGAACCCAGCGTTGACAGACGAAGAGATGGAAGAAGCCATCACCACTGAGCGTCGCCGTTTCGGCACACTTGCCGATGTTGATCGTGCTGCAGCAGTAGGCGACAACGTCGTGATCGACCTTGAGGGACTTCGTGGCGGCGAGCCAGTTCCTGGACTCAACGTAGACGAGTGGACCTACGAAGTCGGCCGTGGCTGGGTTGCTCCTGGTTTTGACGATCAACTCACTGGCGCCAAGAAAGGCGACACACTGAAATTCTCTGCAGTACCAAACGGCACTGAAGAAGAAGCAGATTTTGTTGTCACTGTGAATCGTGTGCAGACACTTGAGATTCCTGAGCTTTCCGATGCTTGGGTGGCAGAGAACATCGCTGATGCCGACACCATCGAAGAATGGAAGACGGCGCTTCGTGCTCGTTACGAGGAAATGCGCATCAACCAGATGCGTCGCACCGTTGTTGATCGCCTTACTGACGAACTTGAAAAGCTTGTCGAAATCGAAGCTCCAGAGTCAATGGTGAACAACGATTTGCAGGCACGAGTACAAAACACCTTGCAACAGTTTCAGGCGCAGGGCATTGCTCTTGATCAGTGGTTGTCCGCAACAGGTCAAGATGCTGACTCTTTCATCGCCGGCATGAAGACTCAGTCAGAGAAGGCTGTGAAGATCGACCTTGCTCTTCGTGCGGTTGCTGTCGCTCAGAACATCACTGTGTCGGACGAAGACCTTGAAGCAGAGTATGAATCAATTGGCGTTCGCGTGGGTGAGAAGACTGCAAAGGTGCGTAAGGCATACGAGCAGAACGATGCAGTTACAGACCTCATTGCTCAGGTGACAAAGTCGCAGGCACTTGAGTGGCTACTCCATAACGTCGCATTCGTAGACCAGAATGGCACTGTGCTCGACACGGATACTGTTCTGGGTGAGCACGACCATGATCATGACCACGACGGTCACGACCACGACTAACTAATACGACTATCAAGACCGATTACCTGAGGGACGACGCAATGAATTTCCAGAACTATTACGTTCCGAGTGTCACAGAGACAACCAGCCGTGGCGAGCGCACGTCTGACTTGTTCTCCCGTTTGTTGCGGGAGAACATCATCTTCCTCGGCACGCCAATCGATGACACCATTGCAAACCTCATTTGTGCGCAGTTGATTCACCTTGAAAGTGAAAACCCAGACCGCGACATCAACATCTACATCAACAGCCCTGGTGGAGACATCAACTCGTTGTTTGCGATTTACGACACAATGCAATTCATTAAGAACGACATTGCGACGATTTGTCTTGGTCAGGCAGCTTCAGCTGCGGCTGTTCTTCTTGCAGCAGGCACAAAGGGCAAGCGTCTTGCGCTTCCTCACAGCCGCGTGCTTCTGCACCAGCCATACGGCCAGGTGGGTTACGGACAAGTCACCGACTTGGAGATCGCAGCCAAGGAAATCTTGCGGATGCGCGACCTTCTTGAGGAAATCTTGGCGAACCACACTGGTCAGAGCCTGGAAAGAATCCATACAGATACCGACCGTGACTTCGTATTAGAAGCTCAAGAGGCTCTCGAGTATGGCATTATCGATGATGTGATTTCTTCACGTCAGCTTGCGGACCGCACCGGTCCAATTCGCTGATTCACATCATCGAGGGAGGGCCTTCGTGGCCAAATTTGGAGACACTGGCGAGCTGTTGAAGTGCTCGTTCTGCGGCAAGTCGCAGAAACAGGTCAAGAAACTGATCGCCGGCCCCGGTGTGTACATCTGCGATGAATGCATCGAGCTGTGCAACGAAATCATTGAAGAAGAAGTCGGCGATGGTTCCGATGTTCGCTTCGAATCTCTTCCGACGCCATTAGAGACCCGCACATTTCTTGACGAATATGTTGTCGGCCAGGAACGTGCAAAGAAAGTCCTTTCTGTTGCTGTGTTCCATCACTATCGCCGGCTGCAATACATGCAACAGAACAGCGGCATTCGTCGCGATGAAGTAGAGCTGCAGAAGTCAAACATTTTGCTACTGGGTCCTACCGGTTGCGGTAAGACACACCTCGCTCAGACTCTTGCGCGCATGCTGAATGTGCCGTTCGCGGTTGCTGACGCCACTGCTCTTACAGAGGCTGGCTATGTCGGCGAAGACGTTGAGAACATTCTTCTCAAGTTGCTGCAGGCAGCGGACTTCGATGTGAAGCGCGCTGAGCAGGGCATTGTCTACATCGACGAAATTGACAAGGTTGCACGTAAGGCCGAGAACCCCAGTATCACTCGTGATGTGTCGGGTGAGGGCGTGCAGCAAGCATTGCTCAAAATTCTTGAAGGAACAGTGGCTTCAGTGCCGCCGCAAGGTGGACGCAAGCACCCGCATCAAGAGTTCATCCAAATCGATACCACCAATGTGTTATTCATCTGTGGTGGCGCTTTCGCCGGCTTGGAACAAATCATTGAGCAGCGCATCGGACACAAGGGCATGGGCTTTCACGCCACTGTCACCTCAAAGTCGGACAAAGACCCTGGTGAGTTGTTCGCGCAGGTGCTGCCGGAGGACTTGTTGAAGTTCGGAATGATTCCTGAGTTCATTGGTCGTTTGCCAATGGTGGGCGCAGTGAATGCGTTGGACAAGGCAGCTCTCATGCAGATCTTGACCGAACCAAAGAACGCACTCATCAAACAGTACGGAAAAATCTTTGAGTTTGATGATGTTGAACTTGACATCACACCTGATGGTCTTGAGGCGATTGCAGATCTTGCACTCACTCGTGGCACAGGTGCTCGCGGTCTTCGCGCAATTCTTGAAGAAACCTTGCTGGATGTTATGTACGAAGTACCAGGTCGTACCGACGTTGCCAAGGTTCTTGTTACAGCAGAGTGCGTCAAGAACAAGTTGTCTCCAGAAATCATTACGAAGACAGCTGTACGTGCGCCACGCCAGCGTCGTGCAGCTTCCTGATTCCTGTGAATTTCGCTGAATCTCTTGTCTATTTAGACGAGCACGCCTCGTATGAGAAAACAGGTCGCGTCGACTCTCCTTCGACGTCGAACATTGAAACTCTTCTCTCGGTTCTTGGTGATCCGCAGAATGACTATCGAGTCATTCACGTCACCGGCACCAATGGCAAAGGTTCAACATCACAAATCATCATGAAATTGTTGATGGCTCATGGGTTGAAGGTCGGAACTTATTCGAGTCCGCACTTGGAAAACATTCGTGAGCGAATTCAGGTGAATGGCGAAGCAGTTGCGGAATATGACTTCGCAGAAGCAGTGGCAGCGGTGGCGAATGCAGAGGGAATCTCTGGAGTGCGTCCCACATATTTTGAAATTATGACGGCAGCCGCATTTCGGTGGTTTTCCGATGACGCGGTTGAAGTAGCTGTTATTGAAGTGGGAATGCTCGGACGTTGGGATGCAACAAACGTTGTGCGTCCCGATGTCTCTGTCATCACCAATATCGAATTGGACCACACCGAATTTGCTGGGCCAACGTTGGCGCATATCGCAAAAGAAAAAGCGGGCATCATCAAAGAGGGAAGTGTCGCAATCATTGGCGATACAAATGAAGATCTTCATTCCATTTTCTCTGCTGAGCCGCACGAAGAAATTCTTTTCCGTGGAGAGCAGTTCGACATAGTTGACAATCACCTTGCACTTGGTGGTCGCTCTCTGCATGTGCGTACGCCGCGTACCGACTACATCGATCTCTTCCTTCCGTTGCACGGATGGCATCAGGGGGACAATGCGGCAGTGGCACTCATGGCTGTGGAATCGTTCTTTGCAACAGCGCTCGACCAAGAGACTGTGCAAGAAGGTCTTTCCAGCGTCGTGATGCCCGGACGATTTGAAGTAGTCGGTCATCAGCCCTTGGTCATCCTTGACGGAGCTCACAACCCAGCAGGTGCCGACGTGTGCGCGAGTGTCTTTTTCGACGACTTCGATCCGCATGGACGCCGCATCCTTGTGGTGGGTGCACTCGGGGGTCGAGACATCGCCGACACCTTGTCTGCGCTCAAGGTGGACGAATTTGAACGAGTGATCTGTTGCACAGCTCCCTCACCGCGTGCTCGCTCAGCTGCCGAGATTGCCGCGGTAGCCGAAGAGTTGGGGTGCTCGGACGTTCTCAAGGTCGAAACGGTCGAGCGTGCCTGTGACCTTGCTTTATCCGATGCCACCAGCGATGATGCCGTCCTTATTGCAGGCTCTTTGTATGTCGTCGGGGCAGCCCGAACACATTTGCGCAAGGTGCTTCCCTAAAGGGTTTGCCATCGTTTGCAGGGGTAAGGCATGGGCCAGCCCCTAGCCTGAAGGGATGTCAAATCGCACCCTCGTCCTTCTCAAGCCCGACGCCGTCGAACGCGGTCTCGTTGGCGCCATCACCACCCGTTTTGAAAGCAAGGGTCTTCGCCTGGTGGGGATGGAACTTCGCACCCTCGACAAGGCAATTCTTGAGCGCCACTACGAAGAGCATGTGGGCAAGGGCTTCTACGCCGAACTCGTTGAATTCATGTCACGCGGTCCAGTCGTAGCAATGGCGATCGAAGGGCCAGAGGACACCTGGGAGATCGTGCGCACCATGATGGGTGCAACCAACCCAGCAAAGTCGGCTCCGGGCACCATCCGTGGCGACTTTGGCACATTGTTCACTGAGAACCTCGTCCACGGCAGCGACTCGGCTGAGTCCGCAGCACGCGAACTGGGAATCTTCTTCCCCGCCCTCTAAGGCGCGGAAAGTTACCATTTCCTGAAGGCGATCGAATTTCGATTCGCCGGGGGAGACCATTTATGACCCGCAACAATCCTTTGGCAATCGGCCGAGACATTGCCATCGACCTTGGCACCGCGAACACGCTTGTGTACGTGCGCGGTCAAGGTGTCGTACTCAATGAACCATCGGTGGTGGCTATTGATATGCGCGATGGTCGGCCAGTCGCTGTGGGTTGGGAAGCAAAGCGCATGCTTGGTCGCACGCCGAAGCACATCGAGGCAATTCGTCCGTTGAAAGACGGCGTTATTGCTGACTTCGATGTGTGCGAAAAAATGCTTCGCTATTTCATTCAGCGCATCACCACAAGCCGTTGGAGCAAGCCACGCATGGTGATTTGTGTTCCTTCTGGAATTACTGGTGTCGAGCAACGTGCCGTGCAAGATGCAGCTGAATATGCAGGTGCACGTCGTCCTGTTCACATCATTGAAGAGCCAATGGCAGCTGCGATCGGTGCTGACCTTCCGGTGCATGAGCCAAGCGGCAACATGATTGTTGACATCGGTGGTGGTACCACTGAAGTTGCAGTGATTTCTTTGGGCGGCATTGTTGTTGCGCAAAGTGTGCGGGTCGCGGGCGATGAACTTGATGAAGCAATCGTTGCTTTTGTTCGTACGGAATATGGCCTCGATATAGGCATCAACACTGCCGAAGAAATCAAGATTCAGATGGCTTCTGCCTGGCCATTGGCGCAAGAACTCACAGCAGATGTTGGTGGACGTGACACGGTGTCGGGCCTTCCGCGCACAGTGGAACTCACATCCGAGAATGTTCGTGAAGCCATTTCTGAACCTGTTGCTGCGATTATTGATGCTGTGAAGTCCACTCTCGATCGCACGCCACCTGAATTGGCCGCTGACATTATGGATCGAGGTATTTATCTCTCCGGTGGTGGCGCATTGTTGTCTGGCATCACCAATCGTATTAACCACGAAACAGGTATGCCTTGTTACGTCGCACCAGACCCGTTGTACGCGGTCGCTATCGGTTCGGGCCGCGCGCTTGAAAACATCGAAGCGATGCGCGGAATGATGTCCTCTCCAGGACTCGACCAGCAGTAGTACAACTTCCGTGGCGGGCTATTCCTTCACACGGCGTCGAGCGATTCTTCTGCTCTCGTTGACGTCAGTTCTTCTCATCACGCTTGACTTGCGTGGTAGTTCGCTCATCAACTTCACGCGCTCTGCCTTCGGTGTCGTCTTCCGACCTATCGAGAGCGCGACTCGCGTCGTGACACGTCCAATTCAGAACACGTGGAATGGCATCACGCACTACAACGAAGTTGTAGATGAAAATCGTCGTCTACGCGACCTTGTTGCATATGACGAAGGCGCAACAGTTGCCGCCATCGCATCGGTTCGCGAAGCACAAGAACTTCTTGCACTCAATGGTCTGCCCACGCTTGCAGGTATTTCTTCTTGTACGGCACAGGTTGTCGGCAACTCGCCATCGAATTTTTCTCAAACGGTGGAACTAAACCGCGGTTCAGAATGTGGCATCAAGGTCGGTATGCCCGTATTGAATGCAGCCGGAATGATCGGCAAAGTCACCGATGTGTACAGCAAACGTGCAGTGGTCATGTTGATTACGGACCCTGGTTATTCGTTGTCTGTAAAGGTTGTCAACACTCCACCAACAACAACCACAACAACGCTTCCAGTAGATCCGAATGCGTCGACGACGTCCACCACAACAACGACCACAACGACAACGACCATCCCTCGAACGACAACATCAACAATTAAGGGCTTCACACCAGGCGGAACCGCTGCTCCGACGACAACTCAAGCGTCATCCACCGGCTCCACATCGCCAACAGGGGCAGTCGGACCAAATCAGCCAGGCAAAAACACCAAGTCGCCAATCACAGTTCCGCCCGGTGTTGATTTACCTTTGCGTGAGACAGGTGCACTCGAAGGGCGCGGATTGTCGAAGCGACCCATCATTCGTTTTGTCGAGAATCAACCACGATTCGGCTCGGTGGCGGTCGGTTCGCCCGTCATTTCTGCAGGTGGTGCTACATCTCTTGCCCCGCCCGACATTGTCGTCGGAACGGTGAGTCGTGTCGTCAAGCGCACTGGCACACTCGGCCCCATCTTGGAAGTGAAATTGTCGGCGAATCTTGACAGTCTGAACTTTGTGCGTGTGTTGTTGTACCAACCAATCACGGAGCGCCCGACAGTTCCATGATTGAACGTCTTGTCTTTATTGCAGAGGCTCGGTACACGCGGCTTGTGCTGGTCGCACTCCTGTTCTTGTCGCTGCAAACCACAATCTTCAACGAGATGCGACCATTTGGAGTGTGTTTGCAGGTCATGCTGTTGCTTGCAGCATCGAGTGGACTAGCAAAAGGTTCACAGACCGGTGCAATCGCTGGATTCATCGTTGGGTTGTTGTACGACATGGTGCTGACGACACCGATGGGGCTTTGTGCAGCAGTATTTGCCATTGTGGGGTACCTGGCAGGATTTGTTCATACATTCGTGCACGAGTCCACCTGGTGGTCTCGAATGCTGGCATCGCTCGGAGTAAGCGCAATTGGAATGTTCATTCTTCCCATTGCCTTCACCATTACCGGAGCAGATGGAGTTTTAACCACTCGCGTCTTCTTGGTTGCGTTTGTCGTTGCAGTTTTCAATGCAGCGTTGAGTCTTCCCGTCGAGTGGGTATGTAATTGGGCCATCAAAGATGAAGCGATGGTTCGCTAATGGCTGGGGAGCGTGCCTTATCGCGACTCGGAGTTCTCGTCACAGTTGCATGTTTGCTCTTAGGTCTGCTCACCGTGCGTTTGTGGTTCTTGCAAGCAGTTGACGCACCCGGACTTGAGGCGAAGGTTCGCGAGGTCCGAACACGCACCATCAAACTCACGCCGGAGCGAGGACGAATTTTTGACCTCAAAGGTCGCATCGTTGCCGATAACGAACGTCTTCTCACCATCACGATTGAGCGTTCGGTCATTGCAAAGCCATTGGCACGTTCACAGATGTGGGCTCGTTTGGGTGGTGCCCTCAATATGACGGAAGCGCAGCTGGAAGATCGTTATCAATCGAAGCGATATGACCAGCTTCAACCACTTCCGTTGAAAGAAGATGTTTCCGAAGATCTCGGTATTTATCTGCGTGAACGTGGCGAGGACTATCCCGGTGTTGACATTCGTGAAGATTGGCGCCGTGAGTATCCCTATGCACCAATAGCGAGTCATGTCATTGGTTTCCTCGGTGCGATCAAGAAGGGTCCTGAACAGGACTACTACAAGAATCTTGGTTATGACCCCGACGCACGCGTGGGACAGTTCGGCGTGGAACAAACGTATGAATCGGTTCTTCGCGGGATTCCAGGTTATGTGAAGTACGAAGTCGACTCTCGCGGTCGATTCCTCCGTCAACTCGAACGGAAAGAAGCAATCCCCGGCAATGATATTCAATTGACGATCAATCTTGATGTACAGCAATTTGCAGAGCAGGCATTGCAAAATGAGTTGTTGCTTCGTCGACGTACAGAAGCCCCGATAGTTCTGCAATTTGGCCAACCCGACCCTGCTTATCCAGAAATCAGTTATTACAAGGCGCCTGCAGGCTCCACAGTTGTTATGAATCACGACACGGGTGAGATCGTGGCCATGGCTAGCTATCCAAACTTTGATAACCGTTGGTTTAACGCAGGTATTTCGTCGGAGAAATTCGGTCAATTGTTCCCGAAGACCGACGATCCTGACATGTCGATTTTGGTGAACCGCGCAATCTCTGGTCGTTACAACCTTGGCTCAACATTTAAACCTTTTGTTGCATTTGCTGCGCTAAACACAGGCCAGCTTGCGGGCGGTGTTGACTACAAGCTTGTTGACCGAGGTACGTACAAATTGGTCAGCATTCCAGAAGAACGTTGTCAGCTCAACGTGAAATGCATTTTTAAAAATGCTGTGTGCGGTAATGGTGCACCGTGCAAATACGGACGCATCAATGTTGTGTCCGCGCTCGCTATTTCTTCGGACGTGTTTTTCTACAAGATTGGCGAACAGATCTTTACGGAGCGCGGGAATCGCCCCGTGTTGGAAGAACAGGTTCGTCTCTTCGGTTTTGGTTCTCCTACGGAAATTGATTTGCCGTATGAATACATCGGAACAATTCCAAATAAGGCTTTGAAGCAGCGTTTAGCTGCCAATGGTGCAATTGCAAAGGAAGAGGGCAAGGGTTACTACGTTGGCGATAACGTTCAATTCGCAATTGGTCAGGGCCTCCTGTCTGCAACTCCATTGCAGTTAGCCGTCGCATACGGTGCAATCGGTAATGGTGGAAAAGTCATGAAGCCACGTGTTGTGCGCGCGATCTGGGCACCAGGAACTCCGAATGGAACGTCAGGTCGAGTCAATCTTGCTGAAGGTGTCATCATTCAGGATTTCAGCGCACCTGAGGTAGCGCGCGACATTCAAGCCCGACCAGAAGTATTAGCTCCAATTGTGCGAGGGCTCACTCGTGTGGTGAATGGCCCTGGCGTGCGTTCAGATATTTATCACTCAACAACTGGCGAAAAATTGTTCCGTTCATATCCAAAGCGCTCGCTTCCGATCGCAGGTAAGACTGGTACAGCACAAGGTGCAAAGAATCTTCCGTGGAACGACTCATCCGCATTTGCAGCATTCAGCCTTTCTAAGAAGTACCCGTACACGGCCGTGGCATATCTTGAAAAAAGTGGATACGGCTCCCGTGCGGCAGCACCAGTAGTGAAGTGCATTTTCACGGCGTTGGCCGGAAAAATTCAGATGTCGCCTGCACTTGCTGCAGATCCCTTGGATATCAATAGCTACAACGTGGCAGAACCACAATCATTGCCCAACCCTTTATGTCTCGTCGGCAGTGGATCATCGGTGCGTGACTGATGTCGATGGCCACGTTTAACCGCCGACCAAATTTCAGTCGTCGACCCAACTCTGGCCTTGGCAATATTCGCCGAGGTTTTGCAGACCCCACTCGAAACATTGACTGGGTGTTAATGGGCGCCGTAGGCGCTTTAACCATCATCAGCAGTTTCATCATCTATTCGGCGACGCGTCCTCGATTGCTGAACAAGGGTGCAGATCCATTCCAATTCGTACAACGTCAGATCGTCTTCGTCATCATCGCCATCATCGTGATGGCTGTGGTGATGTGGATGGACTATGTGCAGTTGCGGGGAAGTGCAGAACTCTTCTATGCGGTCACAATGGTCCTGTTGATCCTCGTGATGGTGACTGGCGCAGTGAAAGGTGGCGCGAAACTGTCCTTCGACGTTGGTCCTATCGCGCTGCAGCCTTCAGAATTAGCCAAAGTGGCAACTTTGCTGCTCCTCACGGGCTTCTTGGCTGAAGATGATTCGAAGTCTGTCTCTTGGGAACGGTTCATTCAGTCGCTTTTCATTGTTGGGGTTCCCGTTGTTCTTGTTGCGATTGAACCCGACCTTGGTTCGGCGTCCGTACTGGTCGCATGTGCCATGGGTGTTTTGTTGGTGGCAGGTGCCCAGATTCGCTACATCTCTCTCATCACCTCGCTGGCCATTTTCTCAGCGGCAGCAGGCGTGATTTCTGGTGTCGTGAAGGACTATCAGTTGCGCCGCATCACAGGGTTCCTAAATCAGAACTCGGACTCGGCCAGCCTGCAGCAGCTGACAACCCAGGTGCGCTTTGCCAAGCGAGCCGTGGCAACCGGAGGATTCTTTGGGAAGGGGTATCTCAGGGGTCCACTGACCAACGGTGCCTTTATCCCAGTTCAGTCGACTGACTTCGTATTCTCCGCTATTGGAGAACAGTTCGGCATGATCGGCGCAATGCTGGTTCTTGGGCTCTTCGTCGTGGTGCTGTGGCGGGTGTACCGAATCGCTCGAATCGCCCAAGACCGTCTCGGGTACCTCATCTGTGCCGGAGTCTTCACCATGATTTTGTGGCAGACCTTCCAAAACATCGGGATGACGATGGGAATTACCCCTGTTTCGGGCGTACCCCTGCCCTTTGTTTCGTACGGCGGGTCACACACGGTGGCCTTCGCCATCATGATTGGCCTGGTCCAGAGCGTCCATATGCGCCGTTTCCGGTAGTCCTCACGGGTAGCCTGTCGGTCTAGGCCGAAGGGTCGGCCGCGCCAGTTTTGGCAGCAGCCAGGCCCACATGGCGCGCCTCGTGCGCGACGTGAGAGAGGAAATTTCATGGAGACCAACGGTTCCAGCGGTGCATCCGCAGCCGAAAACAACCGTCCTGCTGGTGCAGAGCGCTCACCGCGCCCAGAAAGTCAGGACGGCCCAAAGAAGCGCCGTCGTGGCTCCAGAGGCGGAAAGAATCGCCGCAAGCCTGGTGAAGGTGGAGAGCAGGGCGAGGCACAAGCATCTGCTCCACGTCCTGTGTCTGCACAGCCAGCTCGCAAGCCTCAGATTGGTGACACTCGTCCGGCTGCTCCAGCAGTTGGTGCTTCGGAACAGAAGCAAGGCCAAGGCGACGGCAACAAGAAGAAGCGTCGTCGTGGTGGTCGTGGTCGTTCCCGTTCCGGCAATGGTCCAGTTCGTGATGCAGCCGAAATGGACGCTGAGATCATCGAGCGCCGTAAAGGTCGTGAGCGTAATGGTCGTCCCGTTGGCCGCTATCAAATGTGCGTGCAGGTCCGTGACGGAGTCACTCAGGTGGCCGTCATGGAAGGCCGCAGTCTGATCGAGCATTACGTCAGCCGGCCATCGGACGATGTGGGGCAGATTCACGGAAACATCTATCTCGGTCGAGTGCAGAACGTATTGCCCGGCATGGAAGCTGCCTTCGTTGACATCTCAACTCCGAAGAACGCCGTGCTCTATCGCAGCGATGTGCAGTTCGAAGATGAGAACGTGGAGACCAAGGACAACGCTCGTATTGAGCAGATTCTTCGTTCACGCCAAATGATTCTGTGCCAAGTCACGAAAAACCCCATCGGTGCAAAGGGTGCACGCCTCACACAGGAAGTCTCTATTCCCGGCCGGTTTGTTGTTCTCATTCCGAACTCAAAGACCTACGGCATCTCAAAGCGTCTTGATGATTCTGAGCGCCGCCGTTTGCGTAACATCCTTGATCGGGTAAAGCCTGCGCATCACGGTGTGATTGTTCGTACAGCGGCTGAGCATGCCACCGAACATGAACTCACCGCTGACATGACCCGCCTCTTGCAGGAGTGGGAACAAATCGAAGCCGCTTCTAAGAATGCTCAAGGTCCTGCACTTTTGTATCGCGAGCCAGAACTTGCAGTACGCGTCATTCGTGAAGAATTCAACGCTGAATACCGTGGTGTCATTATCGATGACCATCGCTTGTTTGAAGAAGTGCGCAGTTATGTGCAGGCCTTTAACCCAGAGCTTGCCGATCGCGTGGAGTACTTCGACCGCAGTACGGAGCCTCTTTCACTGTTTGAGACCCAGCATGTACATGAGCAGTTGCACAAGGCGCTCGACCGCAAGGTCTGGTTGCCTTCTGGCGGTTCGCTCATCATTGAGCACACCGAAGCTCTCACTGTTATCGACGTGAACACTGGCAAGAACGTGGGTACGTCGAACCTTGAGCAAACGGTCTTCCAGAACAATCTGGAAGCTGCTGCAGAGGTGGCTCATCAGTTGCGCTTGCGTGATATTGGCGGAATCATCGTTATTGACTTCATTGACATGGAGATCAAGGACAACCGCAAGAAGGTGGTGGAATCCTTCCGTCAAGCACTTTCGCGGGACAAGACACGAACACAGGTTTTTGATATTTCAGAGCTCGGGCTCGTGGAAATGACCCGAAAGCGCATTGGTGAGGGTCTCATCACCGCCTTTGCAGGGGAGTGCCCAGAATGCTCCGGTCGTGGCATGAAGGTTGATTTCACCCTTCTCGACTAGGCCTCAAGGGCCAAGATTCCTTGAAAACAAACGGTCCGAACATTGTCGGACCCCGAAAAACGCAGATAGGGTTATCCCGCTATGTACGCAGTGATCGCATCAGGTGGAAAGCAAGAGAAGGTTGCGCAGGGCCAGAAGGTCCAGCTCGAGCTTCTCCATGTCGAAGATGGCGCTGAGGTTTCTCTCACGCCAATCCTCGTCGTTGACGGAACCACCATCCTCTCCACGCCCGACCAGTTGAAGGGCGCATCCGTTAAGGGTCGCGTCATCGGAACCGAGAAGGGTCCAAAGATCGACGGTTTCACTTATAAGCGCCGCACCAACCAGCGCCGTCGCTTCGGACATCGTCAGAAGTACTCGCTCGTCGAGATCACATCCATCGCGAAAGGCTGATCCAATATGTCAAAGACAAAGGGCGGCGGCTCAACAAGAAACGGCCGCGACTCAAATGCACAGCGCCTTGGCGTGAAGGTGTTCGACGGAACAGTCATCAGCGCTGGCACCATCATCATTCGTCAGCGTGGCACCCGCACACACCCAGGCAAGAACGTGGGCATCGGCAAGGACGACACATTGTTCGCTCTTACTGATGGCAGCGTGAAGTTCGGTGAGCGCAAAGGCCGCAAGATTGTCGACGTTGTTCCTGCGGAATAACAAAAACAACAACTGAATATTTCGAAGGAAGGCGCACCGCGAGGTGCGCCTTCTGCATTCTCCGAAACCAGTGATGTCCGTGCGGACTAAAGGAGTTATTCGGCGGCCAGAAGCGTGTCGATACCTTGCGGCAACTTGTGTGTGGGGAAGTGCAGCAACTGCACCGCTTGCTTGCAAGCGAACCGGTCGGTCATTCCGCCCACGTATGTGACGGCTTCGTGTGCTGCTGTCTTACTGTGTGCGTCAAAAGGAGAGAGTTCGAAGGCTGGTAGCAGTTGCGGAAACGCGATGTAGTGCTCGACGAGTGGGCGCAACATATCGATCACACTCTGGGCTTGAGTGCGTGATGCTGCGCGGTGGTAAATAGCGTCGTAATTGAATCGTCGAAATAAGGCGAGGGCTTCTGCTGCATCCGGTGTCATGCCGACTCTGCCAGTGTGTGCGGTTGCCTCAATCATTCCGGTGATGAAAGCGCTGAGTTGTTCGCGTCGGGTAACGCCACAACGTTTGCGCACGAGATTGGGAAGATCCGCGTGCGTGACGACACCGGCATCAACTGCGTCTTCGAAGTCGTGACAGACATAAGCAATGCGGTCTGCCCAACTGACAACTTCCGCTTCAGGTGTTGATGGTGCAGGGCGAGACCAACTGTGATTACGGATGCCGTCGAGTGTTTCACTGCACAGATTGAGTGGTGTGAGAACAACATCTGCGCCCCAGACGGCATGGTCGTAACCGTCGTCGATATACGGCGATAATGCATCTTCGCTTGCATGACCGCCAGGCCCGTGGCCACAGTCATGTCCGAGTGCAATAGCTTCAGTAAGGGCAATGTTGAGACGAAGAACGCGTGCGATGGAGACCGCAACTTGTGCAACTTCTAAGGCGTGCGTGAGGCGTGTGCGTTGATGATCGTCGGGAAAGACAAAGACTTGAGTTTTGCCTGCAAGGCGACGAAATGACGATGCATGCAGAATGCGGTCCCGGTCGCGCTCGAAACACGTGCGATATGGATCTTCATCTTCTGGAATGGCTCTGTTGCCAGGACCGACCGCACGTGTGGCAAGCGGTGCCATGGTGGTGTCCTCAGTGGTTTCGCGCATCACTCGCTCGGCAATTTCTGTGGTGCCGATGCCCGCCCATGAGTCGGCATGAGCAAGTGTGATGCCCTGAGCGGAGGAATTGCCCGACATCGTGGAGACCCACGTGTCGTTTCGTTCACTTTGTGGCATTTCTTCCATCTATTCAGAGTAGGTGAGTGGTGTGTCGCAAGTGCGGTGTATCGAAGGCAAGTAGCCTGAAGAAGCCCTATGAGTGTGTTTGTCGACGAAGCCCAACTAAATGTCCGTGGCGGAGATGGCGGTGCAGGTTGTGTCAGTTTCCGTCGTGAGGGACCAGTTGCCTTCGGTGGCCCCAATGGCGGCGATGGCGGCAAGGGTGGCGACGTGTGGCTTGTAGCTGATCGCAACGTGGCATCGCTTCTTGCCTTCCGCGACCATCCGCACCGTCGTGCGGGAAATGGTGTCCACGGTAAGGGCAAGGACCTTCACGGTCGCCGTGGCGACGACCTCTACATTGCCGTTCCTGAAGGCACTGTCGCAAAAGACATGTATTCCGGAGAAGTTCTTGCAGACCTTGTGAATCATGGCGATAAGTGGCTTGCCTCTGCTGGTGGTCGCGGCGGTCGTGGTAATCACAAGTTCATGAGCAACTTGCGTCGTGCTCCGACCTTTGCTGAGCAGGGCGAAGAGGGCTATGAGCGTTGGTTAAAACTTGAGCTCAAGTTGATGGCCGATGTTGCACTTGTCGGATTCCCTAATGCTGGGAAGAGCACATTCATCAGCACTGTGTCTGCTGCAAAGCCAAAGATTGCGAACTATCCGTTTACCACTCTCGAGCCACACCTTGGAGTAGTCCGCATTGACGACACCACTGAGTTCATCATGGCGGACATTCCTGGTCTCATCGAAGGAGCGAGTGAGGGTAAAGGACTTGGACATCAGTTCTTACGCCATATCGAGCGTGCTCGAGTTCTGTGTTATCTCATCGACCTAGTGGCGATGGATGGAATCGAACCTGAAGAGCAGTTGCGCATCTTGCAGCATGAAGTGGGCAATTACCGACCAGAACTTCTCACCCGCCCGTCTCTCATTGTGGGAACAAAATCAGACAGTGCAAGCCCTGTCGATGTGGCTGATTGGAAACACATCAAGATGTCTTCCATCACGTCAGAGAACGTGCGCAATGTTGTCAACTTGTTGGCCCAGAACGTGGGCGAGGCTCGTCAGACGGAGCCGGTGGAAGAAGCCACCATCATCATGCGTCCCGAGCCTGAGCATTCATGGGTGGAGCAGTTGGGCGAAAACGAATATCGCGTTCATGGCCGCAGCGCAGAGCGCGTGGTTGCTCTCAACGACGTCACCACGCCAGAAGCTCTCAACTACATCGACGAACGTCTCGCCAAGTTGGGTGTACCGAAATTGTTGACTCGCGCCGGAGTAGTGGAAGGCGATGTCGTGTGGATTGCACAATTCAGTTTTGAATTCGTGCCAGAGATGTAAGTCTGTAGAAATGCGCGTTGTCGTCAAAGTCGGATCGTCATCTCTCACTGATGATGAAGGCCGCATTCGCTTAGAAGTGATCTCGTCCGTCGCACGACAACTTGCAGCAGCTCGTGAGGCAGGACATGAGGTTTTGCTCGTCACGTCAGGTGCCGTGGCTTCGGGAATTGCTGGTCTCGGTCTCTCAGAACGTCCCGGCGATGTGTTGTCGTTGCAGGCATTGTCAGCAGTGGGCCAACCTCAACTCATGGCGGCATACAACCAGGCATTGGGGAAGCATTCTCTTGTTGCTGCGCAAGTTCTGTTGGTGCCTCATGACTTTGTTGACCGTCAGCAATATCTGCATGCACGAAACACTTTGACTCGTTTGTTGGAACTTGGATGCATTCCTGTAGTCAACGAAAACGATGCAATTGCAAATAATGAAATTCGCTATGGCGATAACGACCATTTGGCCTCGTTGTTATCTCACTTGGTGAGTGCCGACATGTTGGTACTTCTTACCGATACAGCTGGTCTGTACACCGCTGACCCACGAAGCAATCCTGAAGCAACGGTCATCCCTGTTGTCGCTTCCGATGACCCACTACTTGCTGTATCAACGACGGGTGCGGGCACTGATCGCGGTAGTGGCGGCATGGCCTCCAAACTGGCTGCTGCTCGTATTGCATCGTGGTCGGGGGTTACTGCTGTTATCGGTGCTGCTTCTGCGGAGAATGCTGTGATGGACGCCATTAATGGTGCAGAGGTGGGCACTCGTTTTCTTCCCCACGATCGCAATTTGTCGGCACGAAAATTGTGGATTGCATTTGCTGCAGAAGTTGAAGGCTCTGTTGTTGTCGACGATGGTGCTCGCAATGCAATCGTGTCTCGCGGCACTTCATTGCTACCTGCCGGGGTGACAGCAGTGAATGGAACCTTCGATGTGGGTGCAACTGTTGAGGTGGTCGACGGAGCGGGCACTGTGATTGCTCGCGGAATGTCCGCGATGTCATCA
This sequence comes from uncultured Actinomycetes bacterium, assembly GCA_937927625.1. Classification (GTDB taxonomy): domain Bacteria; phylum Actinomycetota; class Acidimicrobiia; order Acidimicrobiales; family Ilumatobacteraceae; genus UBA2093. The sequence continues at coordinate 20,160 of CALBSD010000041.1, forward strand.
ACGCAGGCGTCAACCTGCATGGGGCAGCGCACTGCAGATCTCGGCGATATGTCGGTCGTCGAAGTTGTCCATCGTGACGACTTGGTCGTCCTCGCTTAGACCGTAGAAATTTCTTACAGCGTTGTTTCGACGTCGGTTGTGCGCTTTGGAAGCAATGCCGACAAGTTCTGCATCTCTGGTACTCGCAGTGCATACAACGCCATGGCGTACACAATGAATCCGGCAGAGATGCAGAGAAAGAGTTCGGCCATTTGGGCCATTCCTGACTTTGGGTCAAGAATTTTTTCAATCACCCAGACGACGCCACCCATGATGGTGCTGGCACCGAGAACACGCCAGGACATATCAAAAAGGCTCATCCATTTGACTGCTTGATATTTCACGTGAAGCAGCCACAGAAGAACAACTGATGCGACCATGTATGCCAAGCCAAAGCTGATTCCAAGGCCAAAGACTCCGTAATGATCAACGAGAACTAGTGCGATGGCGACATTGACGATGTTCTCGAACATATTGACGTAAAACGGTGTACGAGTGTCTTCGTGTGCATAGAAGCCACGAAGGCAGAAAATATATAACGAGAAGCCCGTTAAGCCCACTGAGAAACCTGCCAGAGCTCGCGCAGTGTTGCTTGCTGCAGCAGAGTTGAAATGGCCGTGTTCTAACAGTGCGCTGATGATGGGGTGCGCGAGAATGACCATGGCGATGGAAGCGGGCACCGTGAGGATACTGATCCAACGGACGCCAGAAGTTGTCCAGTTTGCAAAGCCGTAAAGATCTCCGGCGCGAACACGACGTACTAGTTCAGGTACAAACGTTGTCGCAATGGAAATTGCCAATAGACCGTGAGGAAGCATGAAGAACGTAAACGCTTTGGAGTACGCGTCTTGGTTTCCGCTTCCAGGTGACGCGAGGTTCTTAATGATGATGAGTGCAATTTGATTTGTTACGACATAGCCAAAGGTCCAGGACGAGAGTTTGACCATCGTGCGTACGGCTGGATGACGGAAGTTTGGTGAGAAGGTGAACGAGATATTTGCTTTCTTGAGGGCTGGCAAGAGGAACAGTGCCATGGCGATAATTCCGCCAGTGGCAGACATGGTGAAGAGCCAGAAGAATGTGTGGTCGTTCATGACGTCGGAAAGTTCTGGAGTGCCATCGCGCGTGAATGGAATCAACATCAACAAGGTGATGGTGACGACGTTGGAAAGAACTGGAGCCCAAGCGGCTGCAGCAAACCTGCGACGAGAATTGAGTAGAGCAGAGCCAATGGCAGTCAGCCCATAGAAGAAGATTTGGATGAGGAAGATGCGGGTCATCGCTGTGCCCGCACGACGAAACTGATCAACATCGACGAGGTGGCTTGGATGAAGGGAGAACACCCGGAAGATCAGTGGTGCACATGCAATGGCTACCAACGTTGCTAATGCGAGGACAACAACAGAGGTGGAAATCACTGCTTGAGTCGCCTCTTCATCTTCATCTTCTGCGAAGCGAGTAAAGAGTGGGACAAGGCTGGCGGCAAGAAGGCCACCGACCAAGAGTTCATAAATGGAGTTGGGGGAGTTGTTGGCTCCGTCGAAGGCATCCGCCAAGGCGGTCTGACCGATGATGACTCCGAAGACCACGACACGCAAGAGACCTGTAAAGCGAGACATGGCGGTACCGATGGCGACCACCAAGGTGTCTTTGAACATGTGGAGAGATTAGGGGCTAGAAGCCACGGGGCAGGGGTGGAGGGTCATTTCTTGCCCAATGCCCCTCGGGAAGGGGCATCCCACTAGGTTTAGAAGTCTTATGGCACCTCGCTTCGAATCAGTTCAACAAGTTCGTGACGGCCTCAAGGCTGTTAACTATCTCGCCGACGATGGCATTGCAGGCGTGGCGTTCCTTGCCGACCGTCTCGGCAAGCCCATTTTGGTCGAAGGTCCTGCCGGTACAGGAAAGACACAACTCGCAAAGAGCATCGCGGAGATGACAGGCGCTCGTCTCATTCGTTTGCAGTGCTACGAAGGTCTCGATGAGTCCAAGGCGCTCTACGAATGGAACTACAAGAAGCAGCTACTTCGCATCCAGGCCGACAAGAACTCCGACTCCTGGTCAGATGTTCACGACGACATCTTCGGAGATGAATTCCTTCTCACTCGTCCATTGCTTGAGGCGATTACGGCTGAAGAGCCAGTGGTTCTTCTGATTGACGAAGTGGACCGTGTGGAAGTCGAAACAGAAGCACTGTTGCTTGAAATTCTTTCTGAATACCAAGTCTCAATTCCTGAGTTGGGCACCATCACTGCAAAGCAGATTCCAATGGTGTTCCTCACTTCGAACAACACTCGCGAATTGTCAGAGGCTCTCAAGCGTCGTTGCTTGTTCTTGCATGTTGACTATCCGCAGATGGATCGCGAAAAAGAAATTGTGCTCACCAAGGTGGAAGGCATCACCGAGATGCTTGCCGACCAGATTGCACGAATCGTTCGCAGCATCCGCCAGCTTGATTTGAAGAAGGCACCTTCTGTCTCAGAAACGCTCGATTGGGCTCGCACCTTGGTCTTGTTAGGCCTTGAGACAATTGATGCTGAGCAGGCGAAGGAAACCTTGCATGTGCTTCTGAAGTATCAGACAGACATTGCCAAGGCAGCCAAAGAACTTTCCATCGACTAGTTCGACTGAATCTTCGTCATGCTTGATCTTCTATCTGGGTTCATTGTTGAGTTGAGGAACGCGGGCTTGCCCGTGAGCCTCACCGAGAACCTTGATGCAATGACTGCAATTTCGCATATCCCCTTAGAGGATCGCGAAGCCTTCAAGTATGCGCTGGGTGCAACACTCGTTAAGAACCACGCACACTGGCGTTCGTTCGAAACAGTTTTTGAGGTGTATTTCAGCCTTCGTGGGCCGGAGTACAGCATTACTGATGGGGACGGTGACGGCAGCATCGATGACTTCTTGCGTCAAATGCAAGATGCCCAGATGAAGGGCGAAGGTAACGGTGGCGCGGGTGGCATGGACCAGTTGACGCCTGAAGAACTCATGAACATTCTGATGAATGCACTCATGAATGGTGACCAGGCAATGATGCGCGCACTGGCTCGTCAAGCTGTCCAGCGTTTCGCAGGTATGGAGCCAGGTCGTCCCGTCGGTGGCACGTATTACCTGTATCGCACTTTGCGCAATCTTGATCTGGATGGCATGTCCGAAAAGATGATGGAAGCCAGTCGTCAGGAAGTGGGCGGAGAGCTCACCAAACTGGAAGAGCGTCTCGAGCGCGACGAATACAACCATCGCATCGAGCAGTTCAAGCAGGAAGTCGAAGCAGAAATTCGTCGTCGACTTGTTGCGGACCGCGGTGCAGAAGCAATGGCAAAAACATTGCGCAAGCCATTGCCTGAAGATGTTGAGTTCATGCATGCTAGCCGTGATGAGATGCAGAATCTCAAGAAGGCATTGCAGCCGTTAACGCGTAAGTTGGCTGCGAAGTTGGCACGCAAGCGTCGCCACGGTCGCAAAGGCCCTCTCGATTTTCGCAACACTGTGCGACACAGCCTTGCGTACGGCGGTGTTCCGGCAGAACCAAAGTTCAAATATCCACGTCCCGCGAAGCCTGAATTGATTGTTGTTGCTGACATCTCTGGTTCAGTTGCTGCCTTTGCACGCTTCACGCTCATGTTGGTGTACGCATTGTCGAACCAGTTCTCCAAGGTTCGCGCGTTTGTGTTCATCGACGGCATTGATGAGGTCACCGATTACTTCAAGAAGACTGAAGACGTGTCAGAAGCGATTCAGCGCATCAACACTGAAGCCGACGTCATTTGGGTTGATGGACACTCTGACTACGGTCACGCATTCGAAGTGTTCTGGGACAAATGGGGCACGGAAATCAACCCCAAGTCCAGCGTGATTTTGCTGGGCGATGCGCGCAACAACTATCACGCATCACAAGCGTGGGTCATCAAGGAAATGAAGCAGAAAGCCCGCAAGGTCTACTGGCTGAATCCTGAGCCTCGCTCATACTGGAACACGGGCGACTCCATTGTGGGTGAATACGGTGTTCATACCGATGGTGTTTTTGAGTGTCGCAATTTGCGTCAACTCGAGGCATTCGTCGAGAAATTGGCCTGATCGTCGGTGTCATCGACACGACTTGTGCTGATTCGGCACGGTGAATCACGTGCGACGGTTGAACGGTTTGTTGGTGGACCCCGTAGTTGTACGGGGCTAACTGACCAGGGTCGCCGACAAGCAGAGGCTCTTCGTAATCGACTGAGTGCAGGACATGACGTTGAAGCGTCGGCACTCTTTGCGAGTAACTTTCCTCGCGCATTAGAGACTGCAAACATCATTGCGCCGTCCATCGGTTCTCTACCTGTCAGAGTTGATTCGGGGTGGGGTGAACATGATCCAGGTCCTGATTGCGACGGCATGACCTATGACGAATTCGTCGAGCGTTTCGGGATGCCGCGATGGGACGGGGACCCACATGATGTTGTGTATCCCGGCGGTGAGACAATTGCGCAGTTTCATGATCGCGTGATGGAAACGCTTCGTCGAACTGTCTTGAAACATGAGGGCGGCACGATTGTTATCGCTTGTCATGCCGGTGTTATCGATGCCGTGATGCGCCAAACGCTTCACATGCACCAGACCGGCAAATTCGAACTGCACACACAGAACACTTCATTGACTGAGTTGGTGCATGTGCAGGGCAGCAAGTGGCGATTAGTGCGTTATAACGATGCTGCTCATTTGAACGGTCTGTAGACATGGTTTCTTCCCGGTCCATCATTGTGGTTGGCGGGGGAACATCTGGTTGCACAGTTGTCTCGTATTTGGCCTCTCATACAGACTGTGACATTTTGCTACTGGAACCAGGCGACATCAGTCATCTCGACGATGAGCCTCGATTCTTCGAAACATTGAAATCTGAATCTGTGCTTGATTCGCAAGCGAACGGATATGTGCAAGCAAAAATGCTGGGAGGCGGCAGCGCTATCAACGGGATGCTGTTGACGGGGGACGAGCCGCCTCATCTTCAGGGCTTAACGCGGATGGCGACACAGGAAGACTGTGGTGTTGTGGGAGATGCTCTCTTAAAGAACGGAGGGCGATTCAGCCGCTTGTGGTGGAACGGTGGCCGATGGAATCCGGGAAGAGCAGTGCGTCATTTGCAAGAGGAAAAGCGCATCACGATTCTTCCTCGGAGCGCTACGGAGATAATTCATCGTGACGGACGCATCATTGGTGTTGACTGCAATGATGAGCCAATCACAACAGACGTTGTCGTGATGTGTGCTGGCGCAATTACGACGCCGCGGATTCTTTTGGCATCTGGTCTTGCATCGGTCAATCCAGGAATCGGACAAGGACTGCAGAATCACCCCACAGTGACGGCTCATATTCCGCTGCGTACGACAAATGGAGCACGGTTTGACACTTCCGTTATTCGTGAGTGGTCGACTTCTTTAGATGGCCAAATGATGAACATTGCATATGAAAGGTCTTCTCACCATGGCGACCAGTCAGGTTCGCTCTCGGTCTCTTTGATGAATCCATCGAGCAGAGGAACTGTCGGTTGGGATGGGGAGTGGTTACCAGTTATTGATTTTTCTCTTCTCCATGACGACCGAGATCTTCGGAACATGATTTGTGGTGTTCGAGATGTTCTTGAGATCTTGACAAGTCCGGCAATGTCAGAAATTTCAATGAAGGACGACGTCACGATTGAGGGTGCACCGATTTCCCTATTGCAGAAAATTTCAGATGAGGAATTGGGTCAGTGGTTGCGACAGTCAGTGAAATTTGTTTCCCATGCAACGTCTTCCTGTGCGACTGCTGTTGATGAATGGGGCCGCCTCAGAGGTGTAGAAAATTGCTGGGTTGCCGATGCCTCGGTCTTGCCGTCGGTTCCGCCGTGCACCCCCGCTGCACCTGTCACAATGGAAGCGTTGCGTATTGCGCACCTCATAGGGGAGTCTTTGTCATGAGTTACACACTCGGATTGCATGAAATTGCAGAGGGCACGCATGCCTACTTGCAGCCTGATGGTGGGTGGGGCTGGTCAAACGCGGGCCTTGTCGTTGGTGAGGGTGCATCTTTGCTTGTGGATACTCTCTTTGACCTCAAGATCACGCAACGCATGTTGGATGCCATGGCGCACGCAACGCGACATGCTGGAATCAACACAGTGGTCAATACGCATGCGAATGGCGATCACTGTTACGGCAACCAATTATTGAAGGGCTCGGAGATCATCGCTTCCGCTGCAACAGCTCACGAGATGAGCGAAGTTCCTCCAGCGATGCTTGCTGCGCTGAATAAAGCACCGGGCGAAGTGGGAGACCTCTTCCGTCATTTCTTCGGCGAATTTGAATTTGACGGTATTGAGCCTGTCTTGCCAACACAGACCTTTACTGGGCGCCATTCGTTTGAAGTGGGTGGACGCGCAGTTGATCTTATTGAAGTCGGTCCTGCGCACACTCAGGGCGACACATTGGTATTTGTCCCGGATGCAAAGACTGTCTACACCGGTGACATTTTGTTTATTGGAGGCACTCCAGTTGTGTGGGTGGGGCCTCTTGATAACTGGATAGCAGCATGTGATTTGATTTGCTCATCCGACGTTGACCACATCGTTCCTGGTCATGGCCCACTGACCGACAAAGCAGGTGTTATGGCAATTCGTGATTACTTGGTGTACGTGCAGGGCGAGGCGGTGGAACGTTTCAACGGGGGCATGGATGCCTGGGATGCTGCACGCGACATTGCCCTGAATGGTTTTGAGAAGTGGGGTGAGTTTGGTCGCTTGGCGGTCAACGTTGACACCGTCTACCGAACAATGGACTCTTCGCATAAGAGTCCCGATGTTGTTGAGCAGTTCAGACGGATGTTTGCTCTGGAACAGAAGGGTCACTAACTGTTTCGCGCAATTTGAGTCGAACAACTAGCACCCAAGCAGTGAGTGCAGTGGCACTGAAAAAGAACCACTGCACTGCATAAGACAAATGTGGCCCTTCGTCCAAGGCTGGCATGGCAACGGTGGCCGGCCATTGCGATGGCGAGATGACTGATTCCTTTATCAATTGCAGATATGTCGTATCTAGCAATGAGATTTCTGTTGCCTTGGCAATGAGAGGTAGGTCAAATCTTTGAAATTCCGTATTGGTGGAGGAAGTTGAATCAATTGCTCCAACGGCACTACGAGATTGGGTTTTGCGCAGATATCCGATAATTCGAATATTTCCCGAAGGGGCAGCGGGATGCTCGACCGACAACGGAACAAAACCCCTGTTGACCAATATCATCGAACCGTCATTGTTGATGAAGGGGACGGCTATGTCGTATCCCGCAGAGCCGTCCTGCGATCGGTTGATGATGGTGACTGTGTGGGCTTCGTCATAATGACCGGCCAACTGGACACGTGACCATTCAGCGGTCGGAGAAGTGGGGATGCGCTTGGTGTAATCCAGTACGGGTGCGGCGATGTGTGAGGTGACACTGGCATTGAATGTCTTCTTTTCATCGAGGCGGCGCAATTGCCAGAAGCCCAAATTGATCATGACAAAGACAAGGAGAGCGACACCTAGGTGTACGAGAACCCATCGGGGGGAGAAAAGACGACGCATCAGTTACGAACGCTATCGGACGGTTCTCGGGGGCTACCGTTGATTCCGTGGGGCATAGGGAATACACCGAACAAAACATTGACGCTGAGTTCTGGCGCGAGGTCTTTCATACCGAGGTGACTGCAGGTCCGCCGAAAAGAATCGGCGAAGGTCAAGTGGGTATGAATTTGCGTTTTGCACTGCAGAGCGAAGACCCTTCAGTTCCGGCATCTGTGGTGGTCAAGATGGCGTCGCCAGACCCCATAAGTCGCGCCACAGGAATCAGTCTGCGCAACTATGAGCGTGAAGTGAAGTTTTACAACGAGTTGGTGGAAACAATTGATGTGCGTTCTCCGCGCAGTTGGTTCGCCGATTGGCATGAGGAAAATGGGGATATCGCCATTGTGTTGGAGGATATGTCTCCGTCAGAACAGGGTGACCAAATTGATGCCTGTGGAATTGAACATGCAACTCTTGCCGTAGACCAGCTGGTCAAGATGCAGGGCCCTCGTTGGGGAGACCCAACATTGGGCGATGTCGACTGGCTGCAACGCAGAGATGCGGCCGATGCAGAACGTTTGTCGGGCCTCATTGCGATGGTGTTGCCGGGGTTTCTTGCGACATACACAGATGCGATTCTGCGCGATGTTGGCCAGGAGGGCCTTGACTTCATTGCGACGATGGCTTCAAAGATTCCGCAGTACATCGCAGCGAAGGACGCGCCATTCACGATTACCCATGGTGACTATCGCCTGGACAATCTTTTATTTGCGACGACACCCGACGGAGTTCCGTGTGCAGTCGTTGATTGGCAAACACCGGGCCATGGAAATGGGGTCTCAGATCTCGCGTATTTCATTGGCGCAGGATTGTTGCCCGAGGCGCGTCGCCAATTCGAATGGCAGCTTGTTGATCAATACATTGCCGGACTCGAGTCATATGGCCACAACATTGATCATGAATGGGTGAAGTCCCACTATCGACGCGAAGCAATCTCCGGAGTCATCATGGCGATCGTGGCATCTCAGATTGTCGGAAGAACCGAACGTGGAGACAAGATGTTCGAAGTAATGGCAACACGCCATTTGCTTCAAAGCATCGAAAACAACGCCCTCTCCACCTTCTAAAAGGGAGATGGCTCCAACTCCGCCCGCTGGAACATCGTCAAAGTATCCCTGAAAAGTGGGGTTGCCAACCTGCTGCGTCAATGCCAAGCCAGGGAACGGTTGCTACGGTTCTTCTATGGCGTTGGGGGCAATGCCAAGGGGGTAAATGGATCATGTGGAACTACGCACAGTTGTGGACCGGAATCGCTAAGGCAGATCCGAATCGTCCAGCACAAATCTTTGGTGACATCACGTACTCATGGGGTCAGTTCCATCAGCGTTCCAACGCATTGGCAACGGACATGGTGCAAGCCGGTTTGCAACATCAGTCAAAAGTTGCGTTGTATCTCTATAACTCTCCTGAATATCTCGAAGGAACATTCGCTGCATGGCTTGGTGGTTTCGTTCCGGTGAATACGAACTATCGCTATGGTCCTGAAGAAATTTTGTACCTGTTTGACAACTCTGATGCCGAAGCGGTTGTCTTTCACGCGGTGTTCGTCGACCTCATTGAGCAAGTGAGAAATCGTTTGCCATTGGTGAAGCGTTGGTACATGGTCGCTGACGAATCGGGTCAGACACTTCCTTCGTGGGCGCTTGATTATGAAGCAGTTGTGTCGCAACAGCTTCCTGATGTTGTTCCTGTTGCACCATTGTCTGGTGACGACATGTTGTTCTTGTACACGGGTGGTACCACCGGTATGCCAAAGGGTGTGATGTGGCGTCAGGACGACCTCTTGACAGTGCTGGGTCGTGGAGGCAACGGTGTGACGCAAACTCCGCCTGGGGACTCAGTTGAGGAACTCATAGCGCGCATCAAGCCGGGCGAAACCGGAATTGTCACCCTGATCGCATGTCCGTTGATGCACGGCACTGGACAATTCTCTGCCTTCATCACATTGGCAATGGGGGGCTGCATTCTCACCATGCCAAACCGAAATTTTGATCCGTCAAAACTGTGGGACACGGTTGAGAAGGATTCGGTCAATACTGTCGTCATCGTTGGACAAGCATTTGCCGGACCGTTACTTGAAGTTCTCGACGCACACCCTGGTAAGTGGAATCTTTCTTCGATGGTGCAAATGGGTTCATCCGGTGTGATGTGGAGCCAAGAAAATAAAGAAGGACTTCTTGAACACATTCCGCAAATGGTGATCACCGACAGTTTTGGTTCATCTGAAGCGGTGGGCATGGGTGCTTCGGTATCAGCCAAAGGTGCTCCAGCTAAGACAGCACAATTTGCGCTTGGTCCCAATTGTGTTGTTTTTACTGAGGAAGGCAAACGCGTGGAAGCTGGTTCAGGCGAGCGTGGTCTCGTTGCTGTTGGCGGCGCTATTCCGATGGGGTATTACAAGGATGAAGTGAAGTCTGCACAGACCTTCCGCATTTTTGAAGAACGTCGTTGGACAGTGCCGGGAGACTGGGCAGAAGTGAATGCTGACGGCACACTTCATCTCTTGGGTCGCGGGTCGGTCTGTATAAATACTGGTGGCGAGAAGGTCTTCCCAGAGGAAGTCGAAGAATGCGTGAAGACTCATGTGTCGGTGCGCGATGCAGTGGCAGTGGGAATCCCTGACAAGCGATTCGGTGAGACCATCTGCGCCGTTGTAGAGGCTGAGCCAGGACATGAGCCAGACCTGACAACACTGAGCGATCACGTCAAGAGTCGACTCGCCGCATACAAAGCTCCTCGCAATGTCGTGGTGGTTTCCACCATCGGGCGAGCTCCGAACGGCAAGGTTGACTACAAGCGCTTGAAGAAACACGCCATGGACACTCTTGGGGTGGCTGAATAATTTCCGTGACGGCTTCGCTTCAAACCGCTAACCTGTGATTCAGCATTAGGAGAGACCAGATGGTCCGGCAACCGGGGTAAAACCGCACGGTGCCTCCTCGTCGAAAGACGAGGGATGTGGTCCCGCATCGCGGGGCAACAGGCCTCATCCTTCCTACAGCGACTATCGCAATACATCGGAAGGAGAGCCTCATGGACGTCAATCGACACAGCAATCTGCCATATCCGGCCTCCGGTGGATGGACTGCGGATCAACCTGCTGGTGACCGCCGATTCCATACCTTCGCAACAGACCGCCCATTTTCTTTGGAAGGCGGTGGTTCTCTTCGCAACGTCACCATTGCGTATGAGACGTGGGGAACGCTGAATGAAGATGCTTCAAACGCCATTTTGGTGTGCCATGCATGGACAGGGGACAGTCATGCTGCAGGTAAAGGTGGCAGGGGCTATTCAGACAATGGATGGTGGGACGGACTGATTGGTCCTGGTGATGCAATCGACACCAACAAGTATTTCGTCGTGTGTTCCAACGTTCTTGGAGGATGTCAGGGATCAACGGGTCCAGCGTCACCACATCCCGATGATGGAAAGCCTTATGGCTTGCGTTTTCCTGTTGTCACGATTCGTGACATGGTGCGCGCACAGGGGCATCTAGCCGATGCGTTAGGTGTGAATGCGTGGCTAGCCGTTATCGGCGGGTCAATGGGCGGAATGCAGGCTTTAGAGTGGGCAATTCTTTTCCCGGATCGAGTTCGTGCCTTGGTGGCCATCGCAACAAGTGTTGAAGCAAGCGCACAACAAATTGCGTGGGGTTCTATTGGGCGACGTGCTCTGTTGATGGACCCTGCATATAACAACGGCGACTACTACGAAGCTGGTCCCGATGGCGGACCATGGAATGGTTTGTCTGTTGCACGCATGATCGCGCAAGTGACATTCCGTACCGACACTCGTTTTAACGAGAAGTTTGGTCGTCGTCTTGCAGGTAAGAACTTCCATTCTGATGGCATCGATTTGTTCTCTCGTTTTGATGTTGAGGGCTACCTCGAGCATCACGGTGACCGACTAGTGCGGCGCTTCGATGCGAACAGTTATTTGTACATCGGCAAGGCCATGGACCTTCATGATGTCGGTCGTGGGCGTGGCTCCACAGCGTTGGCAATGGCGCGCATTAAGGCGCCGACTCTGTCCATCAGCATTGATTCAGACATTCTGTATCCGGCCTATCAGCAGGAAATCATCCAGCAATATCTGAAGAACAATGATCCTCGTAATCGTCACGAGACAATCCACAGCGATGAAGGCCATGACGGCTTCCTCATCGAAACGGTGCCTGTTGGGCATCACATTGCCCAGTTCTTGCAGGCCACTCAGTAGCCCTCATTGTGGGCTCGCAGCGTGAGAGACTGTGAAGGATGAACTCCGTGGCCGTGATCGCATCCAGCATGAGTATCAACTTCATTGGCGCTGGTCTGATTGTGATTGGCATCGTGCTGCTGTTCGTCACCTTGTCGTTCTGGAAATCTGCGATTGAGGACCCAGAAGTGTTGGCTCCGCTCGAAGTAATGGCCGATAGGAAATTTGCTCGTGCTGATGAGACTCGTCGACTCGCGCTATTGAACATGGTGCGTCCATCCGGCGCTGAACCCGTCGTGCATCATGCAGCGCCTTCGGTTCTTGTCCGTGAACCTCTGAGTGAACCTGAACGTCCATATCGCGATCCGTTTAATCATGCTGATGACGCAGTAGAAGTCATCGAGCAACCCAGCATCATCATTGACCCGTTACTGAACAACAACCAGGAGAATTACTAATGGCTGCTTTCGACCCCAATGAAATGATTGCACGATTTAAAGATCGTGCAGCCGCAGTTCGTAAGCGTCCTCTTCCGCCAGTTGCAGGAGAAGAGCGTCAACTCTTCATTGCAAATGCAGAAACAGACTTCCGAGATTTCGCAATCATCGGTGACGCTGTGGCCTCCATTGAAGATGGCATTCTGACACTGCGTGTCGATCTCAATCCGCCTGCGAAGTGACTTCTTCGTTCGCGTCAGCGCGACAGACTTTTCGTGAACGCGATGACATCCACATCATCGCTGCAATGACGGCAGTGTTTGCCTGGGGAATCGGACCACTCTTCAATAAGACCATGTCGGTTGACCCATCGGCGATTGTTTTCTATCGCATGGTGGTGGGGGCGCCCCTCATGATCATGATGGCGTATCTCACGGGCGGTGGTCTCTCGCTGGATCTATTGAAGCGAGCTGCATTCCCGGGAATTCTCTTTGCCTCGTCAATGATTACAGGCTTTGCCTCGGTCAAGATGACCTCGATTGCAAATGCCACCTTGATCACAACGATTCAGCCGGTGCTGGTGGTGTTCATCGCGCCAAAGATGTTTGGAGAGAAACTACGTCCACGACAATTTCTCTATTCGGCATGTGCGCTGGTTGGTGTGCTGATTGTTGTACTTGCAGCTGCTTCGACGAGTGGAGCACATGTCAGTGGTGACCTTCTCGCCGTTGCGAATGTCTCGATTTGGACCTCGTATTTCGTGCTGTCAAAGAAGCGTCGGTTGGCTGGAATTCACTCGTGGTCTTTCCTTGCTGCAGTCTTCACGTGGAGCGCAATTGTTGTTGTCCCGTACGGAATGGTTGTCAGCAACGACCTCGGTGCGATGACGCAAGCCGACTGGGGTCGCATTGTGGCCATGGCTGCGGGGCCAGGAATAGTCGGGCACGGCTTGATGACGTGGTCTCAGAGCCATGTCGATGTCACCTTGTTGTCTCTTTTGGGGCTCATGAGCCCCGTGATCTCGACGGGGTTGGCGTGGCTCATCCTGGACCAGAAATTGACCTTCCTACAGTCCTGTGGGGCGGTGGTGGTCCTTGTCTCACTTGGCTTCCTGGTGCGTGACCAAAGAATGCCCGCTGAGGCTTCACTTGAGTATGAGATCTAACCACCGTTGCAGATATCGCCTGCCTCGCTAGGATGGTGGGCACACATGCGGATGTGGCTCAGTTGGTAGAGCATCACCTTGCCAAGGTGAGGGTCGCGAGTTCGAATCTCGTCATCCGCTCCAAAAGGCGCCCTTCGGGGCGCCTTTTTCTTTTCCCAGACTTCTTATGACCCCGATGTATCGGATACGGGTTTGATGCGGGAATCCTCGATGATGCGATTACGCACACGCAGATAGGCAACGCCGATTCCGACGTCAAATTCGAGCGACACATTGGCGAGGTGGGTCCAATCGTCATGGTGTCCCTTCACCTCATGGGTGAAACGAACGATTCGATAGGTGGTGTACACCTCTCCATCTTTCGTGACGTCGGTAAAGACGGGGTCGTCAACGAAGTCGCTGACCGAGGTCGCCTCGGAGAGAAGCAGGTATTGCGGGGGATTCATCGGAAGCAATCAGGCGAAATCAGGAATTTGCCAGTTGGAGTTCTGGAGAAGAGCCAACTGAGTTCTGTTCGATAAGTGATTGATACGAATGAGATGAGCAACACGATTGCGCACCGTTTGAATCGTGAGATTGAGTGCTTCAGCGATTTCGAGATCGGGTAGGCCGACGCCCACGAGTTCGATGACGTGTTGATCGTTGCTGTCCTCGAAAGAAATATTGTGAGCGAGTGCGCCAGGAGTGAGGTGCAACGCTTTCACCGTGGGGTGATTCGCGAGAGATTCTTCACCCTTGAGAGTGCGCTGCAATGTGGGAACGAAATTGCTCGTCTCATCTGTCAATGGAAGAACATTGTTGAAGCCATATTGGTGAGCCTTGACGAGCAAGGGAGCAGAAGGAGTTGTGGTGGCTACGACTCGCGTCAGGTTGTTTGCGACAACGGGGTCGATGTGCCGTTGCAGCATGCGATTGAAATCAAGCCCAGTGCCAGAAGAAATGGAAATATCAACTGGCTGCGAATGCAGGGTGTCGAGTACTTGACGGCCGGTGTTTGCAACATTGATTGACGCAACAGCTGTGTCGTTTTCGAGCACTGCAATTAATGAATCAAGCGGCTCTGCATGGTCGTTACAGACGAGAACGTTCATTTGGACTCCTTTGGCTATGGGAACCCATCGCACTGTTGCTACCTTTTCACAAGGTTCGGACTATTAATTGGATGCAAAGGTCCTGATTCGCCCAACCGTTTGGAGTAGGTATGTCTGTTCAATTTGGTGCACACGTCGGTGCACAGAACGCAACAGTGGAAGAACTTCGTGTGCTCTGGAAATGGTTGGACAGTGCAGGTATGGACTGGATCAGTCTGTGGGATCACTTGTACGAAGCACCTCCTGCCGGTGGCACGCAACCACACTTTGAGGCCTTCAGCATGTTGGGTGCATTGGCGGTCGACACAACACAAGCTCGTCTCGGTTGTTTGGTGTTCTGCTCTCAGTACCGAAACATTGGTCTGTTGATGAAGGGTGCCATCTCAGTCGACCATTTGAGTGGTGGTCGTTTTGAACTTGGCATGGGCAGCGGATGGCATGAGCAAGAAGCAGAAGCATTCGGATTTGATTTTCCTTCCCAAGGCGACCGATTCAAAGTGCTGGAGGGTCAGATGCAGGCTGTGAACAAATGGCGTGCTGGCGAGCGGGTCACTCAGTCGTCACCCAGTGTGGAATTGAAAGATGCATCGATGGTTCCAGGACCACGTGGATCAATGCCGTTGTGGATTGGTGGGTTAGGCCCAAAGCAAACGTTGCGCATGGCGGGCGCGTATGCAGATGGTTGGAATGCTGCGTATGCGAGCCCATCTCAGTACAAGGAACTCAATGGCATCCTCGATGATTGGTGCGTCACAGCTGGTCGTGAACCATCAGCAGTCGAGCGAAGTATCAACTTGTCGTATGGATTTAGTCGCGATGATGTTTCAGTTGTGAAGAAGCAGTTGGAAGCCCAGTGGGGTGCGGCATCGGGACGCATCATCTCAGGATCACTCCTTGGTCGACCGCAGGATGCGATGGAACAGATTGCACCTTTTATTGAGGCTGGTGCGCAACTTGTGAACATCGCAATTCGTCCACCATGGGACCAGGAACTTCTCGCTGAATATGTCGAGACGGTGGTCCCAATGATGCGTCAAGAGTGGGGATAGTCCACGTTCTAGGGCCTCGTTGACGCGCACTATGGTGCTGATATGCAAACAGCTCAAGTCAACGGAATCACACTCGCATTCGAAGACACAGGTGGCACGGGCCCAGTTGTCATTTTGAGTCATGGCTTCTTAATGGACCACTCCATGTTCGATGCACAAGTCGCGGCATTGAAGAATGACTACCGCGTCATCACATGGGACGAGCGTGGCTTTGGTGGCACTGTCGCCACCGCAGACTTCACCTATTGGGATTCGGCAAACGATGTTCTGGCGTTAATGGATCATCTCGGTATTGAGTCAGCTGTCATTGGTGGAATGTCGCAAGGTGGCTTCTTGAGTTTGCGAGTTGCTCTCACCGCGCCCGAACGTGTTCGTGCACTCATCCTTCTTGACACCCAAGCAGGCACGGAAGCCCCCGAAGCAGTTGAGCCCTACAACGGTCTTCATGCTGCATGGGTGGAGCACGGTGCTGTCGCTGTGCAGGACATTGTCGCGAGCCTCATTCTCGGGCCGGGAGATTGGACAGAGTGGTTCAACAAGTGGGGCGCCATGGTGCCTGACCAATTCACTAAGGCTTTCAATTGCTTGATGCATCGTGACGACATCACGTCACGTTTGGGTGAAATCTCGTGTTCGGCACTCATTGTTCATGGCACGGCTGACGCTTCCATCCCGATGGAAAAGGCTGAAGTTCTTCGTGACGGCATTGCTGGACCCACCACATTGGTCCCCATCGAAGGTGGCCCGCATGCCGCCAATATGACTCATTCAGAGCCGGTGAATGCGGCGATTCTTCAGTTCTTGTCGGGACTGAAGTAACTGAAATACTGGGGATAACACGATTGAGGGGGACTCATGGCGTTAGAACTAGATCTCGGTCCAGCAGCTGAAGCATTCCGTGAAGAGGTGCGCGCATGGATTGCGGCGAATACTCCGAAAGAACTGGTCGGTGTTTCTGCTGATGCATTGCAGCGCGGACAAGTCAAAGGTGCTCGTGAATGGGCTGACAAGTTGACGGAAGCCGGATACATGTGTGTGTCCTGGCCGAAAGAATACGGCGGTCGTGGTCTCACTGGCATCGAAGTCGCTGTTATGAACGAAGAATTTGCGCGTGCAAATGTCCCTCGTCTTACTCGTGGCATGGGTGAATGGCTTGTAGGCCCATCCATCATCGTGTGGGGCACCGATGAACAGAAGAAGCGTTTCTTGCCCCGCATTATCGATGGCACCGAGCGTTACTGCCAAGGTTTCTCAGAGCCCGATGCTGGTTCCGACCTTGCAGCGTTGAAGACCCGTGGTGTGATCGACGGAGAAGAAGTAGTCATTAGTGGTCAGAAGGTCTGGACCTCTGGTGCCACTGAAGCAAACATGATGTTCTGCTTGTGCCGCACAGATGCCGATGCGCCAAAGCATGCAGGTATCTCGTATGTCTTGTTGCCAATGTTCAAAGAAGATGGCGAGTCCAACGGAGTCGAACTTCGCCCCATCATGCAGCCTCATGGTGCTTCGCATTTCACTGAAACTTTCCTCACCGAGTCACGTGCACCGGTCTCCAACATCATCGGCGGCATGAATAACGGCTGGCGCGTCACCATGACAACGCTGGGCAACGAGCGAGGTGGGCATGCAACGACTCAGCACGTCGAATACACCAAGCAGTTCTGGGAAGCAGTTGAACTTCTGAAGAAGTCTGGAAAGACCAGTGACCCAGTCACTCGTCAGCAACTTGCATGGGCATTCAGCCATGTTGAGATCATGCGATTCCAGGGACTCAAACTTCTGTCTGAAGTACTTGCTCGCAAAGAACCAGGCCCTGCAGCATCCATTAACAAGATGTTTTGGTCAGAGTACGCACAGAAGTTCTCTGAGCGCATGATGAACGCACGTGGTGCTGAGGCAATGCTGATTATTGATGACAAGGATGGCAAGTACGTTGCCGACCGTTGGACATCAATGTTCTTCCAGCACCGTTCCTCCACCATTTGGGGCGGTACTGCACAGGTGCAGCGCAACATTGTTGGTGAGCGTGTTCTCGGACTCCCGAAGGAGCCCGATCCCAGCAAGCCACGCCCATAGCTGCGGCTTAGATGTTGTCTTCGGCATCCTTGCCGGTCTCGAAGAAATCAACATTTCCTACCTGCATTCCACGACGCTTCTTTTCCCGCATGTTTGTCATGCCCTTAGAGACGCTCTCAAACGCCATTCGTGTGTTGTCGCCACGGCGGTCCCACGCCTGAGAGTTTGAGACATCGAATCCCATTGCTGCTGCATCTCCATATGCGTTGAGACCTGCGGACAAGAACACGAATGTCCAGCCAGCTGCTGTTTGGGCCTCAACAAGTGCTTTCACTTGAGCAAGTGTGAATTCGCGAGATTGATTCTCTTCACCATCGGTGACAGTGACAAAAACAATGTCTTCCGCTGCGAGTCCGGCGGCGACACGAGATTGTGCATCAACCTTGACGCGACCAATGAGAAGGCCAGTGGCATCGAGAAGGGGAGTTCCACCTCGTGGCTGGAAATCCTGTGAAGAGAGGTCGGTGATCTCTGCGATAGGTGCTCCCCACACTTTGACTTCCTGCGGGTCGTTGGAGTCGAACTGCACGATGCTGACGCGAACATCATTGCCCTGAGAGCGTTGTTCGGTCAGGAACTGGTTGACGCCACCGATGACATCGGAGACAAGAGGTGCCATCGAGCCGGAGCGGTCGAGGAGGAGTGCCACGTGAGTGGGCTTCAGCGGTTGTGTGGTCATGGGCTGCCTTTCGGACGGGACACGGGTTTGTGTCGATATGTCCTTAATGTAGGGCAGGGGTGTGTCAACCACACATATTTAGGTAAAAAATACTTTTAGATCTATTTGTTATCCGTGCGACGGAAGCGGATGGGAGTGGGAAGAGATTTCAATCTTCCAGCGCGATACATCATGGCTGGACGGCCGGGTGTGGAATTCGAGCTGGAGTACTCATCGCTAGGAATAACGAACCCTTGCACCGCATCTACTTTGCGACGGAAGTTCGCAGGGTCCACTTCGTACTGAAGAAATGCTTCGTAAATGCCGCGAAGATCACTGATGGTGAACTTTGATTCGCAGAAGTTCAATGCGACTGGCGTGTCTTCCAACATGTTTTCAGCAGTCTTTCGTGCCGATTCAATAATTTTGGCGTGATCAAACTCCAAAAGCTTCTTGCTTACCAACCGACGGAACGGAATGAATTCGGCCTTGTCGGAGTTCTTGAGAATTTTTGTTGCGCCAGGGCGGGGGACAAGGGCAACATACGCAATTGCAATTGCTCGATATCGGTTGTCTCTCCCGGGGTCTCCAAATGCTCCCACTTGGTAGAGGTCCTTCTCGGAAAGTTCGATACCTGTCTCTTCAAAGACTTTGCGAATTGCTGTCTTTTCGAGCGGTTCCTTTTCGCCCACTAATCCGCCAGGCAAGGCCCAGTGCGATTTGTCAGGTCGTTCTGGACGCTGCATGACAAGTACTTCGAGGCGGTCCCGAGGGTCTACTGATCGGTCTGGATTAATGGTGAAGACCACTGTGTCCACGTAGACGAAGAAGTTCATTTGCACAGTGCGTTTCGTAACACTCATCTCGACAGTCTGCCACATTATGAGTCGTGTTGTCCCTTATTAGGAAGGGTGACACACCCCATGTGCTACATTAAGGACATATCTACAAGAAACCAACGGCGCACGCTGTAGAGGGAGATCCAATGACACGAGACCACACCACATCAATTTCACCACGAGACCTTTCACATCCACAGATGGTGCGTGCATACGGCGCCATTGTTGGTACTGCAGTGGCTGATGCCGTCGGAGCTCCCTTCGAGTTCAAGCGTGCAGGCCTTTATGCAGAGACATTTCCCACAGAAGTGTTGGGCGGCATCGGGGAGATGATTGGTGGTGGTTCGTTTGGTTGGGCACCGGGTGAATTCACTGACGACACACAGATGGCGTTGGCGTTGGCTGAGGCGTTGGAAGCAGGTCAAGGGTTTGACCCCGACGTCGTGTGGTCGCATTTCCGTTCGTGGTCTTCTTCTGCAGTGGACGTTGGAGTCACGATTGGCACAGCGCTTCGTTTCGAATCGTATGTAGGGGCGGCTGAGAAGGCGCACAAGATGCTGAGCGGTCGCACCGCTAGCAATGGTGCAGTAGTGCGCATTGTTCCTGTTGGTGTTGTCGGTGTACTTGCCGGCCGCGAGAAGACATACGAGATTGCTGTTGCGCAGGCGTCCATTACGCATTTCGACCCGGCAGCAAGCGCTGGTGCAGCAATCGTGGCCGAGATCATCCGCCACACAATCGTCACGGGTGATTTCGAGACTTCAGTGGCTGCGGCTTTTGAATTCTTGGCAGGCACATCACTTGCATCTGTTGTCTTGGAACAATTCGTCGAAATCTGTTCTCCGTCGTTCGATCCGTTGACGCATCAGGGCCCACCGAACGGAACAATCTGGACTGCAGTGGCACAAGCAATTTGGGCAGTACGCGCAACAACGTCTTTTCACGATGCGATTGTTGCCGCCATCAATCTGGGTGGCGATACCGACACGGTTGCTGCAATTGCAGGTTCGATGGCTGGTGCTTTCTATGGCTTGCAAAGCATCCCAGTGCGTTGGACCACGTACGTGCACGGTCATGTCGTGATGCCTGATGGCCGCAAGGTGCAGTACCGCTGTCAAGATCTCATCGATACTGCGCGTCGGTTGCTCAATTTGGGTAATGCTCCACGAAGTTGGGTTGAACCACCTGTACAGCCTGGGAAGGTACATGAACTTGGTGTGTGGGCGTCCAACCTTGACGGAGCTCGATTAGTGCCGAACGACTTCGCTGTCGTCTCCCTGTGCATCACAGATGATCGGTTTATTCATCATCCGTATCGACGGGGTGTATACATGCGCGATAGCGAAGGCGACCGTAATCCAGAGCTGTTCTTCGTTTTGCGAGAAGCTGTCGAAGCAATTGACGCTTTTCTGGCTGAAGGTCGTCAAGTCGTTGTGCATTGTCATGGCGGTCGCAGTCGCACCACATTCGTGTTGAAGGCGTGGTACATGCTTCGAGAGGGCAAGTCTCACACAGAGGCTCATCACTGGATCGGTGACGAATGGCCGCTCTATGAAACCTGGACGCGGTCCTTTTTGGACGTTCTTGACAACGAATGGTCTGATTACGTCGATGCTGTTCGCCGTCATCAAGCCGAATAGGGCTACCCGTTTCGGCCGGGAGCTGAAACTAGGGTCTATGCGTGGATTTCAAAAGGTTGCGTCGTCTTGATTCTCGGCTTCATACCGATGCAAGTTCAGTCGTTAGTAATGCGCAATCCCGACTTGCTCTAGTAGTTGCCGCTTTATGTGGTGCTTTCATGCTGAGTGTTGCATTGCGGCTCTCTGGCCCGACAATCAATCCAGATGAATGGGGCTTTTTGACTAATGGTCAAGTGTTGATCGGACATTCTGAAGCGGCGCTTCCAACGGCAGGAAGTTTTTATCCGGCGGGTTATGGAATTGTGACAGGCCTTGGAGCGCTGTTGACAGGGTCAATGAGCGGTTCTTATCGCTTCGCGCTCTTAACCAATGTTGTTCTTGCGGTCGCAGTCTCGTGGTATGCCGGTCGACTGGCGCGGCGCGAATTCAATGTTTCACAAAACATGGCTCGTCTAATTTCGGCTCTTGTTTTTGTTGTTCCAGGCACCATCGTGTCGGCGATGTTTTCGTGGGCCGAGACTGCGTCCCGGCTTGCCTTTTTAGTTTTTGTTGGTTGTGTTCTACGCGCAACCAAGCAAAAAATGCCGCACATTGTGATTGGGTTGGGATTGTTCACCGGGCTGATGCCTGCGTTGCACGGGCGTTTTATGTTGCTGTTGCCCATTGTGTGCTTGTTGTTTATTTGGTGGTGGTTGCGCAAGGAAATCACATTTGTGGTCTCCTTGATAGCGGTCGTAACAACTTCATTTGGATATGAACTTTCGCATCTTTTGAATCGATTTGTGAAAACTACTGTCTACGAGAAATCGTTTAATCAGGAGAGCCGTCTTCTTGGACGATTGTTCAACCCAGGTGTCTGGCCAGCGTTGATTCGCACAATGGTGGGGCAGAGTTGGTATCTCATCGCCAGTTCATGTGGTCTTTTTGCGGTGGCCTTGTTCTTTATTGTTTCCCGCATCCGATCGGACGGTGGCAGGCAAACGATTGGCAACGATCCCGAACGAATGACGTTTCTTGTGGTGCTCATAGGTGCTTTTGCAATTATTTTTACGGGGGGATTGCAGCTGCTGTACGGCGATAGAGGCGATCATCTTATTTATGGCCGTTATGTCGAAATGTTGGTGCCAGCACTTTTAATGATCTCGTGTATTGGACTTGAACGCGGAGCAAAATTGGCTCGCAGATCATGGCTGTTCGGCGGAGTGAGCATCATTGCAATTTCCATTCTTTATGTCGTAATCGACATGGGTGACGGAGTGAGAGACAGGGCCCAGCAAGGAAATATCGTCTATCCAAACATCGTAGGTATCGATATCGCTCACTATGTAGTTCACCCGGGTCTCATTTCATTCGGTCTGCTGTTCATGATTTTTGCTCTTGTGTTGTGGGCAATTTCTCTGCGAAATACTTCTGTGGCCATTCTCGCTTTGGTGGTAGCTCTTGCAGTTGGCTCCGTGTATTCGGGTCAGGAAAGCGTGATGTCCCGTACCGGTCGTCTTGACCAAACAAACCAGACAGTCCAGCTGGTCAAAGACTCCGGAACAGCGCGCGTTGGTTTTGATATCGAAGTCCGAAATGACAGGTCGTATTACTACATGCGCTACAAACTCCACCCGATTCGGGTGGTGCGCTTCAATATCTCCGGCCCATCCGCTCGTATTCCCAAGATCTTCTCGTGTGTCTATGGTTTGCCCAATAAGCCTCCATCGGATGGGCAATGGGCCATCGTCGCTAATGAGGATGCAGTCGGGCGAGTACTGTGGCAACGGGCTGGAACTGCCCACTGCTGATCGAAGAAGCCAGGAATTGATATGACCGAGTACACCCCCGACCAGTGCGATGTGAGCGTTGTCCTCCCGATCTATAACGAGAAGGGTCACCTTCGTGCCGAGATTGAGCGCATTCGCGAAGCTCTTGAAGCTTCGAAGTATTCATTTGAATTAATCGTTGTGGATGATGGCAGTAATGACGGCTCAGAAAAGGAGCTTGCTCAGATTCCTGGAATCACACTGATCACTCATCGTCGCAACTCTGGAAGTGGTGCTGCTCGTCGTACGGGTACCACGGCTGCACGAGGTCGTGTTGTTGTATGGACAGACGTTGACATGACGTACCCCAATAACTTGATTCCAGAACTTGTTGATTCCATGGATGGCGTAGACCATGTTGTTGGTTGGCGCCAGACTGAAGAGGGAACTCATAAGTTGCTTCGCACGCCAGCAAAGTGGATCATCCGCAAATTGGCAAGTTACTTGTCTGAAACTGACATCAAAGATCTCAACTCTGGATTACGTGCATTCCGTCGTGATGTTGCAATGCAATATGTGCATGAACTCCCGAAGGGCTTCTCTTGTGTCACTACGTTGACGATGTCGTTCTTGGGCAACGGATACTCCATCGGTTTCTTTCCGATTGAATATTTTCCACGTGCCGGCCGTTCGAAGTTTCACTGGTTGAAGGACACGCGCCGATACATCCTCCAAGTGATCAGAATGACGCTTTCCTATAACCCACTGAAGGTGTTCCTTCCTATTGGACTGACTCTTCTTGGCCTTGGTTTTGTCAAGCTCGGTTTCGACTGGGCTGGTCGTGATTTCCGTTTAGCTGCAAACACGTTGTTGGTGTTCTTTGCTGCGTTGCAAGTCATCACTGTCGGATTGTTGGCTGACCTGGTTGTGCGAGCGACAAAGTCCCCAACTTCGGTTCCACCAGCTTGATTCCTGCCGTGGATTCTTCGCCACGTTCGGTTGCCATTGTTGGTGCGGCGCTCTCCGCGAATAAAGGTGCTGCTGCGATGCTGGAAACAGTTATTGCATGTCTTCCTTCCACTATGGGGGAATGCTCCTTTGACATCTTGACGACGTATCCAGAAGCAGATGCTCCAAAGGTTCCCACTGGAAGTAATGCACGTGTCGTTGGCCTGCAACCACTTCGTTTGGCGTTGGTGGAAATTCCCATTGCGTTCTGTGCATTGATTGCTCGTTCGCTTCATCTGCCGTTGGGCTGGGTGCGTGCGAGGGCGTGCCGCTCAATTCTGAACTCATCGGTAGTCGTTGATGTTGCAGGAATCTCATTCGTTGATGGCCGTGGAATTCCCATCACTATTTACAACAGTTTGATGACGGGCTTGTCATTGCTGTTGGGAGTTCCCACGGTGAAGGCTGCGCAGGCATTGGGCCCATTTAAGACTCAGCCGAATCGTCTGCTTGCAAAAATGGTTCTTCCACGACTTGCTGCAGTGTGTGCTCGCGGCGCAAGGACTCGTGAACATCTTGATTCGCTGAATCTGTCGAACGTGACGAATGTGGCAGATCTTGCTTTCTCGTTAGAAGAAGCGGGCTCATTGCCGCCATCGGTGGTTACTTCTCTTGAAGGCTTGGGAAACAAGTTTGTGGTTGTGATGCCAAGTTCAGTTGTTCGAGGTCTGTTTGAGTCGACCGGCGGGGATTATGTTGCCGCAGTTGCAGAACTAGTACGCGGTATTCGTGCTCGCACTGGGCTCGGTGTTGTGATTGCGCCGCACTCGTATCGAGTAGGACATCCAGAAGGACGAATGAACGACGGGCCCGTATGTCAACAAGTTGCTTCCCGTTTAACTGACGATGCGATGGTGGTCGGGATAGATGAAGATTTGTCTGCAGGAGAATTGCGTCATCTGATTGCTCAAGGCGAAGTTCTCGTTACCTCCCGGTTTCACGCAATGATCTCCGGATTGTCAACATGTACGCCAACTGTTGTTGTCGGGTGGAGTCACAAGTACAGAGAAGTGCTTGATGACTTCGGTCTGGTTGATTACGGAATGGACTCCTCAACGTTGTCCAACACCGAAGAGATTGTTGGCAAGGTGATGCAATGCATTACGAACGGTTCGATGATTACTGCGCAGATAACTGCAGCACTTCCTGCCGTGAAGGAAAGGTCGGGGCTGAACTTCAGCATTATTGCGAAGGCTGCACGTTCATGAACGTCACGACTGATCTCTCTGGTGTTATTTCTTCGGGCATGTGCATCGGTTGTGGTGCATGCGAGATGGCCGATTCATCTGTCAAGGTCTCTCTGAACCCACAGCGACTGATCTATGAACCAGAAACCGCGGGTTCCTCAACTGCAGCAAGCGTGTGTCCTGCAGTAGCAGTTGATTACGAAGGTTTGCAGAACTATTTGTTCCCCGGTTCTGAAATAGGCCCATTCGGTGTTGTTCGCTCTGTGCATCTTTCGCAAAGCACGAATAACGGCCGAAATATGAAGGCAAGTTCTGGTGGCCTCATCAAGGAACTGTTACGTCATCTTCTTGCCGACAATCACATTGACGGAGTGATTGCGTTGGACCACGTTGATGGCATCGAGTTCGCAGCGCGTTTGGTGACATCGCCCGATGATGTGGACACGCTGCCCGGTTCGATCTATCACAATCTGAAACAGACTCCAGCTCTGCAATTGTTGCGAGATACTCCTGGTCGTCTGGCGATTGTGGCAATTCCTTGCCAACTTGAAGGTCTCTATGCCTGGGTGAAACAGCAGGTGCCAGAACTTCGCGAGAAAATTGTCATCACGATTGGTTTGCTCTGTGGTTGGCAGTATTCCCACCACAGCATCAATGCGATGGGTGAGTACCTCGGATACAACCCAGAAGAGATCTCGGACATCTCGTATCGAGGCGGTGGGCCAGTAGGAAAGCTCACTGTCAAAACGCGCGATGGCGAGACCTTCACCGCAAGTCGCCGTGTTGATTTTGGCTATCAAGTGGCCTTTGATCGCCACTTCAATACATCGCGCTGTCATGTGTGCATTAATCACTCCAATTTCTTGGCGGATTTGGTGGTCGGTGATGCGTGGTTGCCCAGCACGGTGTTTACCAAGACTGGCATCAGTCTTGTTGTGTGCCGTACAGAGTTTGCTGAGAAGTCTCTGCAGTCGCTGGTTGACAGCGGTAGCTGCGTCTCCATTCAAGTCGGAGAAGATGAGATCCGCGAGTCGCAAACAGAGCGTGTGGTCTTTGGTGAATTCGCGTATGCGTATGCGCAATACCTTCGCGAGATTGGGCTCCACACTCCAGAACTTCATGGACCCAATGAAGGCTTCGGAACTTTGAAGCCTCGTCGTCAGGTCACGAAGTTTCACCGGGAGTTGGTTCGCAAGCAGTCGCTGATGGCGTCACGTCGGTACAAATACATGAAGATACGCAAAGCAACTCTGGAATTGCGGGGCTACATCATGCGATACGTCCGCTGGTTTATGGTGCGAATTCTTCGTGTGAAGAGTTTGAGTGGGCAGCGCAAGGAAATCTCGCGCGACAGATTCTCAGGATTTCACTGACCGAACTGATTTCGCCACGATGTTGGCGACCAATGCTCCGACGAGATCGACAGCAATAAACACCACGCGGCTGGCAAGTGCGAGCGAGACTGCGACTGCGGGAGTCAGTGCAGAACCTGCGAGCGCGGTAAAGACTGATTCACGAACGCCAATGCCTCCGGGCACTCCGACGACGATGAAGCCCGCCAGCCAAGACGCTGATGTGATGAAGAGCATGTGGGTGATTCGAATGTGTGCGCCAAAGGCCGATGCGGTGACTGATGTGGAGAGCGACATGAGTATCCATGCAGGAAGATGCATCAGTGTCAAAGTGAGAAGGCGTCGTGGTTCTGTGAGTGCTGAGGCACGAGGGCTAACACGATTGAGAAGGGCAAGCACCTTTGTTCGCAAGAATGAGTTACTGAAGGCAAGAAAGCCAGTACCGAGGCCGAGCAGTCCTAGTAATCCAGCGATGGGGTAGGACCAAGAGAGCAGTGACCCAATGCAGATGGTGAGGGAGGCTGCAAGATACGTGGTGACCATGGACAGGCCCGTGGCGGCGTATGCATCTGTGCGGGGCACTCCACCACGAGTGGCAAGCTCTGCGCGCCCGACAATTGGCCAGATGCCGCCGGGAACGTATTTGCCCAATTGACCAGCGAAGTACCAGGACATGGCAGAGCGCGGTGGAGCTTGATGTCCGCGAGTGACCAGCATGCGTGTCCAGAGATATCCGATGAGGGTCATGGCGGATAAGCCAAGGGCAAGGCTTGCAATCAGAGTGAGGCCATTCAAGTGCGAGAAAGCGTCAGACACCTCATGACGCTTGGCAACAATGGTGCGAACAACAAATGCGATTCCTGCAATTCCGATGAGGATTCCACCTGCAGATGCAAGTTTTCCGAGAAGAGGATTGCGCTTGCTCTGATTCACCTCACAAGATTACGGCTTTATCGACGGTCTTGAAGGAATGGGAATTTCTGGCGAACTGCCGAGACATGCAGCGGATCAACGTCTGCGTAGATGATCGTTGATTTACGACCTGCATCAGCCAACACCACGCCCAGTGGGTCGATGATGCGGCTGTCGCCGGAATAAGCGAGATTGCCGCCTTCGCCGATGCGATTGCATCCGATGACATACGCCTGATTCTCGATTGCACGTGCGGTCAGTAGGGCAATCCAATGCTCTCGTCGGGATTCCGGCCAGTTGGCAGGAATGACATAGGCATCGGTGTCATCTGCAAGCGCCCAGAATTCATCAGCAAAACGAAGGTCGTAACAAACGAAGAGAGATACACGAACGCCCTTCACCAGAACTGTGGTGAAGTCGGAACCAGCGCGGAAGTGTTTGTCCTCGCCGCCGTAAGTGAATGGATGGATTTTGGAATACCGATCAAAAGAGCCATCAGGATGTGCGACAACTAGTGAGTTGAAAGGGCGCGGATCATCTGGCTGTGTCTCCGGGCAACTTCCGCAGATGATGACATTGTGCTCTTGTGCCATATGTGCGAGAAACTGCGAGGACGATCCACCCGTGGGTTCACCAATGTCTTCGCGATCTACGACAAACCCCGTGGAGAACATCTCTGAGAGAACAATTAGTTCTGCGTCATTGGCAGCGGCTTCGGCAATGCGTGGTGAGAGTGATGCAAAGTTTGCGTCACGATTGGCCCAAACAATGTCATGTTGAATAACAGCAACTTTCATTTCCAATTCCTCAATTTCTCAGAGGCGGATTGCATAGTTTCAATTTGCTTACAGAAGGCAAATCTCACAAGATGAGTGCCTTCGTGTGCATGCCGTGGGTCGTACAACACAGAACCGGGAATGGCGACGACGCCGCATGCTGAGGGCAAAGCCCGACAAAAGTCCAATGCGTCTCTGTGTGGCCATCGATGACGAATGTCAGCAGTAATGAAGTACGTACCTTCGGGTCGAATCGGTTGAAGATCAGCGGCCATTAAGGCATCCATCAAAATGTCACGTTTGGACTGCAGATCTGCAGCAAGGTTTACAAAGTAGGTATCGGGGAGTCGTAGGCCCGCTGCGATGGCGGATTGAAATGGTGTTCCGCCTGCGAATGTGAACAACTGCTTTGCCATGCGAGTGGCATGAAGAAGTGATGCTGGTGCGCATGCCCAGCCAATTTTCCAACCGGTGGTGTTGAACGACTTTCCACCTGAGGAAATGGTGATGGTTCGCTCGCGCATTCCGGGCAGTGAAGCGATTGGTGTGTGAGTCAAATTGTCGAAGACAAGATGTTCGTACACCTCATCAGAAATGACGATGAGGTCATGCTCAATCGCTACGTCAGCAACTTGCTGCAACTCTTCAGCGTTGAACACCATGCCTGTCGGATTATGCGGTGAGTTCAGCAAAATGATGCGGGTCCGCGAGGTAACGGCTGCCCGCAATTCAGTTGGGTCAAATCCGTAACGACCGCTTGATTGTGGACGCAATGTCACTGGCGAGAGAGTTCCGCCTGCCAGTGCAACACAACCTGCATACGTATCGAAGAGTGGCTCAAAGACAATGACCTCGTCGCCGTCATTGAGAATGCCAAGTAATGCGCCCGCTAATGCCTCAGTGGCACCCATGGTGACGAGCACTTCACTGTCGGGGTCATAGGTCAAACCCCAGAATCGCTTCTGATGTTCTGCAATCGCAGCGCGGAGATTTGATTGACCAACCCCAGGTGGATACTGGTTGTTGCCCGATGCGATCTCTGATTGTGCAGTGTTCAAGACCTCTACGGGTCCGTTGTAATCCGGAAACCCTTGACCAAGATTGATGGAGCCAGTTTCAACTGCAAGCGCAGTCATCTCGGCGAAAATGGACGCGCCAAAGCCGGCCAACTTGGTGGTTAATGGCTGTTGCAGGCTCACTGCCTCAGCGTATTCCTCAGAGGGGAAGGGTTAAGCAGTCCAGCCTGAGAACGCGTCGATCATTGCCTTCACATCGCCCAGTGGGTACAAGATTGGGCACGTTGCGCCGTCCTTCATGTATTCACGGACTTTGGCACGTGCATCGTCTGGAGTTCCTGAAGCAGTCAGCATCTGAACAATTTCGTCGGGCACCAATTTGGAAGCTGCGACAACTTGTTCGTGTGTTGCTGGCCACGTGAGAACTTCGCCCACCTTGTCGAGAAGTGACTGTGGTACTCCTGATGCCTTCATGATGTGTGGTTGCTGACCGAGGTACTGAGTGACCATGAGGCGAGCCATATCAAGAGCGGTCTTGCGATCTTCGTGAACGCTGCACACCACCAACTGTGGGCGATCAATTTCTTCCCACTTGCGACCAGCTTTGTCTGCGCCCTTCGCGAGAGCCTCGATAGCGGTCTTGTTGTAATCGGGTGACACGAGATAGTTGAGGACGACGCCATCGGCAATTTCGCCTGCGAGTTCCATCATCTGCATGCCGGTGGCCCCGAGGTAGATAGGAACATGCTTGGGGCGACGCTCTTGGTATACGTAGTCGAGTTCAACGCCATCGAGGTGAACGAATTCGCCATCCATCGTGACTGTTTCGTTTGCGAGGAGTCCACGAACTGCGGTGATGATTTCACGCATGGCACGCAATGGCTTTGCACGTGACACACCGACCTTTGCAGCCAATGGGTCCCACCAGGCACCAATGCCAAGAATCACTCGACCAGGAGCAAGGTCATCAAGAGTGGAGAAGGTGGCAGCAAGACGAGCAGGGTTGCGTGTCCAGCAGTCAACAACGCCAGATCCAATTTTGATGTTGTCAGTCACTGCAGCGAATGCGGACATAGGAACAATGGCATCGCGCACAAGGCGGCTGTCTGCTTGCCAGACGGCTTCAAAACCTTTTTCTTCTGCGTACTTGGTGTACTCCATTCCTTCTCTGATGGGGTGTGCATCCTGAAGGTAAATAGCGGCGGGGCTTGACATGGTGTCTCCTTGTTCCAGTTAATTCTTAATCGTTTGAACTGTCGTTCTTTGGCTTCATTGGTAGGCGAGTGCGCCACTGTCCATCTGCGTTGTGCAGAGCAGCTGCAACTGCAGGCGCTGTTGGCACAAGACCAATTTCTCCGACACCTTTAATTCCGTATGGGCTCTTTGGCTGTGGGCACTCCACCAATATGACTTCGATATTGGGTACGTCCTTGGCGCGCAAGATGCCAAGTGAACGCAATGTCATGTTGGTGGGGAAGCCGGTTTCATCACTAGGGAAATCTTCGCTGAGTGCATAACCAAGACCCATGTGAACAGCACCTTCAATTTGGCCTTCACACAGTGTCGGGTTCACTGCACGACCAACGTCATGTACTGCGACAACCTTCTCGATCTCTTGCGTGGTTGGATCCATCACAACGAGTTGGGCGGCGTAGCCAAAAGCAGAGTGAATCGTTGGATTCTCCACGCCGGGTTCACCCAAGTGCTGTGTCCAGTCAACGACATATTCTCCGATGTAATCAACGCCTTGTTGACGTCCACCTTTATTTGCTTCCGCACAAGCTGCCTTCACGGAGGCTGCTGCCATCAGAGTTCCACGACTTCCTGTTGTTTGGCCAAATCCAAGTTGACGTGTTGTGTCGACGATGACGCGAATGCTTGAAGCATCGATGCCGAGTTCTTCTACTGCAACTTGCAGGGCAACGGTGTGTACGCCTTGGCCCATTTCGGTCCAGCCGTGACGCACTTCAATAATGCCATCTGCACGGAAATGAATTGCTGCCTTCGAAACTTCTCGAAAGCCATTACCAAGACCGGAGTTTTTTAATCCAAGACCCAGGCCCACTGCTTTTCCAGCAGCAACAGCGGCGTCGTATTCATCCTTGATGGTGTCGAGGCAAGTCTCGGCGCCAAGGCAACCATCGTCCATGATCTGACCAGGTCCCCAGACTTCGCCAGGATGAATCACGTTGCGCTTACGTATTTCCCAACTGGAGATGCCGACCTTTTCTGCAAGTCGATCAAGGCAGCCTTCCATTGCGAACTGCGCCTGGTTCGCACCAAAGCCGCGGAACGCTCCACACACGGGGTTGTTGGTGCGTACTGCGACGGAGCAAACATCAACTGCAGGTGTGTGATACGGACCGGTTGCATGTCCGGCTGCACGCTCAAGAACCTTCATGCCAACTGATGCATAAGAGCCGGAGTCACCAACCATGCGAGCACGCACTGCAGTGATCTTGCCGTTTGCATCGCAGCCCACCGTGTATTCCATCTCGATGGGGTGACGCTTCGCGTGCATCAACAAACTTTCTTCACGAGAAAGTGTGCACTTCACGGGGCGTTGCAATAGCCATGCTGCGAGGGCAGTCTGGCCCTGGTTGGACATGTCTTCCTTGCCGCCGAACCCGCCGCCGTTTGAAACCAGTTCAACGGTGACTTTCTCGGTGGGGATATCAAGTAGTGCACAGATTTGATCGCGGTCGTCCCACACGCCTTGTCCACCTGAGTACACGTGCATAGTCCCGCTGTCTTTGTTGGGAACTGCGAGTGTTGATTCAGGTTCGAGGAATGCATGTTCAATGCGCTGCGTATTGAAAGTTTCGTTCACTACAAATGCGCTGGCTGCAAGTTGAGATTCAACATCACCTCGTGCATATTCGCTACGTGACAAAACGTTGCTGTCAGTGCCGGCTACTGCAATCTCGGAATCTGTGATGGCGGACTTTGCATCAACTATGGGTCGCAGTGGCGCGTACTCGACATTGATGAGAGCAGCAGCAGCTCGTGCCTCGCGACGGCTGTTCGCAACAACGATGGCGAGAACATCGCCAGCATACGAAGTGCGTTCTCCGACACCAATAAAGACGGGCCAGTCTTTGTAAATGATGCCTACTTTGTTGGTGCCTGGAACATCTTGGCGCGTGTAGACAGCGACAACGCCTGGCGCAGCCTTTGCCTGGGAGGTATCGATTGAGATGATGTCGGCGCGAACGTGCTTAGTGAGATGCAGCGCTCCATGCAACATGCCGGGAACGCGAATGTCGTCGACATAGCCGCGGTCACCCAACGCAAGTTCTGCTGCTTCGTACTTGATACCGCGCGATCCAACTCCACCAGGCATTGAGACATCAACGGCAGTTCCCTTAGCGACGGTCTCAATGGCATCAAGTACTTTGACGTAACCCGTGCAACGACAGAGATGTGCTCCGAGGTGACGCGCCATATCTTCACGCTTGAGATCGGCGCCTTTCTTGTCAACTTGCGACTTTGCTCGCATCACGATGCCTGGGATGCAGAAACCACATTGCAATCCGCCACATGCGGAGAAAGCGTCGGAGTAGCGGGTGCGTTCTTCTTCATCGACGCCTTCGAGAGTGGTGATCTCTTTGCCTTCAGCTTTTGCGACGGGGTACTGGCAGCTGACTTGGGCCTTGCCATCAATCATGATGGTGCAGCAGCCACATTGGCCCGAAGGGGAGCAGCCGTCCTTCGGGGACGTGATGTCTAATTCCTCGCGAAGAGCCGAGAGAAGATGGGGATGGTCCACGGAGACGGAGACGTCCCGACCATTGACCTTGAATGAGACGCGGGTTCCAGATGAGGCAATGTCAGTCACTCGGGAAGTTTACAAAATGTAAAAGGCATGTCCCTCCTTCTATTCTGCATCCCTGTGGACTGAGGCAAGGGGAGTACGGTTCCTGCATGGAAAGAACATGGGTTCGGCGCCCGGTCATGGTTCTTGGTGTGGTGGCGATGGCTATCGGACTCTTGATTTCCCTGCCCATGTGGCTGCCGCTGATGTTCGTTGCGGACCTAGTTCGAGCCAAGTGGAGAATCCCCCTCATCCGCTTTGCATCGTTTGGTCTTCTGTGGTCCTGGCTTGAAACGCTGGGAATTCTGGCTGTCGGTGTGTTGTGGCTGACTGGATTGGCAAAGAACCAAAGGGCGAACTACGCCCTTCAAAAATTGTGGACTCGCGGAGTCGTCGGAGCACTCTCGCTCACGGTGGGATTGCGCATCGATGTCGAGGGTGTTGAACATCTTGGCGAGGGTCCGTTTATTGCATTGTGTCGCCATGCAAGCCTGGCCGACTCTGTCATGAGTGCTTGGGTGTTCGCTGCACGGGCCCATTTGCGTCCTCGGTACGTACTGAAGAAAGAACTCAAACTCGATCCGTGTCTTGATGTTGTCGGTCATCGTCTTCCGAACTATTTCCTCAATCGTCAGTCTGTGAATGTTGCTTCAGAACTTCAAGGCATTGAACAGATGGCAACTGGTCTCGGCGTGAGTGACATCGCGGTGATCTTCCCCGAAGGAACTCGCGCAAATGACACGAAGCGAGTTCGCATTCTCGAGCGTCTGCGTGTGAAGTCTCCCGACCGTGCTCAGCGACTTGAGGGGCTTCGCTATCTCATGGCTCCGAAGACAGCCGGTGTTGCAGCACTTCTCGCCGCAGTTCCTAATGCAAAAGTCATCACCATGTGGCATGCCGGCTTCGACGGGATGGATAGTTTCCGTGGCATCGTGAAACATCTGGCGAAGAGTGCTGTACGAGTGCAAGTCAAAGTGACAGAGCACCAACGTTCGACCGTGGCCAGCGGCGAAGCATTTGTTGCATGGCTCGACGAGCAGTGGATTGCAATGGACGCAGCTGTCGCGCAATTAATCTCACAACAGAATCTCTCGCGAGGAGTACATCATGGGTAACGCAATGCTGATTGCTGCAGCAACAATCGCAGCAGTGATGGTGACGACATGGATAATCAGTCTCATCGTCAAGAACGCATCAATTGTCGACATCGTGTGGGGCGCCGGTTTCGCCATCACTTCATGGGTGCTTGCAGCAACAGTCGATGGCGACAGTGGTCGTCAAATTCTTCTTGCGGTGATGGTCGGTCTGTGGGGTATGCGTCTTGCGTTGTATTTGGCAAAGCGCAACATCGGTCACGGTGAAGACTGGCGCTACAAAGCAATGCGTAAGAAGAAGGGCAGCAAGTTCGGGCTCATCAGCTTGGTGACGGTCTTTGGTCTGCAGGGCGTTTTGATGTGGACGGTTTCATTGCCGGTCATGTTCGGAAACGCCGATGCGTCTCCGGGTGTTGGTCCGATTGCCGTCATGGGCATCATGCTGTGGATTGTCGGTCTCTCATTTGAAGCTGTCGGCGACTTTCAACTCGCTCGATTCAAGAAAGACCCAGCAAACGCAACAAAGGTGATGGACAAAGGCTTGTGGAGTTTGACTCGTCATCCCAATTACTTCGGTGATGCATTGTTGTGGTGGGGTATTGGCATTGTTGGTGCCGAAACTGGATCGGGCGTCATTGGATTTATCGGACCCGTTGTGATGACATTCTTCTTGTTGAAGGTCTCGGGCGTGCCGATGTTGGAGCGTTCATTGAAGAAGCGTCGCGAAGGTTATGACGAATATGTCGCACGCACTAGCGGATTCATTCCGCGTCCGCCTAAGAAGTTGTAGGACTACAGCGCGTTGGTGATGTCGGCGACGAGATCGTCGGCGTTCTCAAGGCCAATCGAGAATCGCAAGAGACCTTGTGTGACGCCCATTGCGTCGAGTGAATCTTTTGAAAGACCCGCTTGGGTGCTTGTTGCCGGATGGCACACAAGTGTTTCTGGGCCACCGAATGATGTGGCGATGTGAACCAATTGCAACTTCTCAACAAATTCTTTGCATTCGTCGAAGCCGCCTTTGATCTCCGCAGCAAGAACTGTGCCGCCGTATCGCATCTGTGATCGCGCAAGGTCATGTTGCGGATGAGATTCCAAAAATGGATGATGCACTGCGATCACTGATGGGTGAGATTCGAGTGCTCGTGCAAGCGTGAGCGCAGTCTTGTTTTGGCGTTCTGTACGAACAGCCATCGTACGGATGCCTCGCAATGCATTCAGCGCGTCGTACGGCGATGCAGAAGCTCCGTGCATTACGGAGTACGACCACACTTCACTGATGAGGTCGCGTTCACCGGCGATGACACCTAGCAATGCGTCATTGTGGCCGCCAATTCCTTTGGTAGCCGAATGCAAAACTACGTCGACACCGAAATCAAGCGGACGTTGTCCCATGGGAGTTGCAAGAGTGGAATCAACAACCTTGAAAGGTCCCTTGATGGCGCCGAGTTCAGCAAGATTTGTAATTGCGAGTTTTGGATTCGAAGGAGTCTCGGCGATGACCAACATGGTGCGACCAGGGATAACCGCGGCGGCAAACGAGCCGGGGACAGTTGGATCGACCAGTGTGGTTTCGATCCCGAATCGTGCACACGGCCCCAGGAGGAAAGAAAGTGTTGCTCCATAGAGGTTGTTCTGGGCGACGATGTGCGAGCCCTGACCACACAGGGAGAGGACAAGGGAGGCAACGGCACCCATTCCTGAACCAAATGCAAGGGCTGCCTCTGCACCTTCAAGTTCGGCGATTGCAGTCTCGAACTGGGTGACGGTGGGGTTCGCGAAACGTGAGTAGAACTCTGTGGACCGCGTTCCGGTGGCGCGCTTTGTGGCTTCTTCGAGACTTCCTGTCTCCCACACAGTGGATGGCCACAAGGCCGGGGACAGGGACGAATAGTCCCCGCGACCTGCTGTAATGGCTGTTGTATCTGGGTTTTGGGCCACGAAACGATGCTAACGACTAAATCCGACCTCAAGAGGGGTATTTAGGGTCTCGGTCTCAAGAGTGGGCAGTGGGGTAGCCTGACTGCCATGTTCTCTTACTTAGATGCCGGTACCGGCAGCATGATTGTCACCGCCGTCGCGGGTGGATTCGCAGGCCTCGCAGTTGCCGTCAAGATGGGTATGGCTCGTCTTCGCTCCAAGGTCACTGGAAAGCCAGTGCCTGCGTTTGAGTCTTCGGACGACGACGAATCAGAATCATCACACGACTGATCCATGTCGGATATTTCACAAGATCCAGGCTCTTTTCGTGACCTCTTGAGCAGGGTGTTCATTGGTGAAGGGCGCGTCGTTCGCGCATTCACCGCTGAGGGTGCAAAAGACATTCAGGCCGTTTGGAACAAGAAGTCCATCCAAAGTGCACTTGCTTCGGGTGAATTGATTGATTCCACCATCGTTGAACCATCAGCAGTGGGGCTCTCCGCACCATGGACATCGGCGATGACGCATCCGATGGTGCCGTTCATTTCCTATCCGTATGAGTGGACATTCTCCATGTTGAAGGATGCTGCGTTGTTGCAGTTGAAACTCACACGCGAGACCTTGGCTGATGGAATTGGTCTGAAAGATGCAACGCCCTACAACGTGCAGTTCATTGGTTCGCGTCCTCAATTCATCGATGCAGGCTCATTTGAAAAGCGTCGTAAGGGCGATCCTTGGTACGGTTACAAGCAATTCTGCGAATTGTTCTTGTACCCACTCATGATGCAGGGATACCTCGGAGTGCAGTACCAGCCGTACCTTCGCGGTTCGGTGAACGGTATTACTCCTGAAACCATGCGCAAGTTGTTGCCAGCAAGTCTTCGTCATCCTCGTAAGGGTCGTTTCACCCACGTGGTGTTGCACGCAGCTGCTTCAAGCCGTTTCGCAGACTCTGATACCGATGTGAAGAAGGCTTCTGCAAAGGCCGGCATGAACGCCCAGGTACTTGATGCCACCATGCGCAAGCTAGAAAAGATTGTTCAGAAGTTGAACCTTGGTGACAAGAAGTCAACCTGGTCTAACTATTCCGAGCGCGGTCACTATCTCGAATCCAGCTTGGATGAGAAGCAGAAGTTTGTTCGTGATGCTGTTGCTTCGGCGCCACGCAAGCAAGTGTGGGACATCGGTTGTAACGACGGCATCTTTAGTCGTATTGCTTCTGCTCATTCTGACTATGTCGTTGCAATGGACGCTGACCCATTGGTCATTGATCGTCTGTACAACACATTGAAGACTGAGAAGAACAACAAGATTCTTCCGCTGTATGTCGACCTCACCGATTCCGGTGGTGGAGTCGGTTGGCGTGGCTTGGAGCGTCCTGGTGTATTCCACCGTGGCAATCCAGACATCGTGATGGCTCTGGCAGTGATTCACCACATGGCAATCACTTTCAATGTGCCCATCGCTTCGCAGCTCGACATGTTCCGTGATCTCTCACCAGAGCTCATTATTGAAATGCCTCACGCGGACGATCCAATGGTGCGCAAGCTCCTACAGAACAAGCGTGATGGCATCCATGATGACTTCAATCTTGAGAACTTTGAACGCCTGCTCTCCGAGCGCTTTGACATCAAGGCAAAGATGCTTCTTGCAGGTGGAACTCGCACAATCTTCCACGCTGTCCGCAAGGGCTAATCGCGTCAGGGGAGTCCTTTCGGAACCCCTGTAGAGTTGATGTGTCGCAGTGTTCGCACTGCTTCTGGCGACGTGGCGGAATGGTTTACGCAGCGGCCTGCAAAGCCGTTTATCCGAGTTCGATTCTCGGCGTCGCCTCCATTTGAATGACTCCAATGCAATGGAGTGACGGTCGTCACTGATACGGTCGGCGCATGATGACGCGCGATGAGGCAATTGCTGAACTCACTGCTCCCGGAATGGTGTTCGAGTTAGAAACTGTTGCTGTCCATGGGAATCCGTTGCGGGTGTACAAGAACGCTCCGAGGTCATTACGCGATGTGTGGCTAGCTGCTGCCGAACGCGGCGACACTCCGTACTTCCATTACGACGACGTCACCATCACGTATGGACAGGCACATCAACAAATCACTGCAGTGGCAGCGTGGCTAGTTGAGCGTGGCGTTAAGAAGGGCGACCGCGTG
This sequence comes from uncultured Actinomycetes bacterium, assembly GCA_937927625.1. Lineage (GTDB taxonomy): Bacteria > Actinomycetota > Acidimicrobiia > Acidimicrobiales > Ilumatobacteraceae > UBA2093. The sequence goes on from CALBSD010000041.1 coordinate 57,956, forward strand.
GCAGTGGGAATGCGTAACTATCCAGAGTGGGCATTTGCACACTGGGCGATCCAGTGCATCGGAGCAGTCACTGTCAGCCTGAATGCGTGGTGGATTGCCGAAGAACTGAAATACGCCTTCATCGACTCTGGTGCCACTGCAGCAATTGTTGATGGAGAACGCCTCGATCGAATGTCGGATGAAATGTTGAGCGAGCGCGGAGTTCATTCTGTTCTTGTTGTTCGTGGCGATGCACGTCCAGGAACTTTTGCTTGGACAGATATTGCATCGAATACTTCGGCACAGCTTCCGGCAGCAGCAATTGACACTGATGATGATGCAACGATTTTGTACACATCGGGAACAACTGGATTCCCAAAGGGTGCTGCTGGTAGTCATCGCAACTACATCACCAATATTTGGAATGGTCTCTTTGCTGTCGCAGTGGGGGCAAAAATGGTTGGCATTGCTCCGGCTGCATCTGACGCACCAAAACCACAAGCGATTGCTTTCACCACGTTCCCGTATTTCCATATTGCAGGTCTCTGTGGAATGACATCGCACACCAACAATGGCGGAGCCATTGTGTCCCAATTCAAGTGGGATGCCGCAGATGCGTTGCGCTTAATTGAGAAGTACAAGGTGGCTTCCTTCGGTGGTGTGCCGACTGTCGTGCGATCACTGTTGGAACATCCCGATCGCGATAAGTACGACCTTTCAAGCTTGACAGCGATATCGCAAGGCGGAGCTCCCGTTGCTCCAGACTCAGTAGCTCGTATTGAAAAAGATTTCGCAGGCAAGGTGGGCGCAGCTAATGGCTACGGACTAACCGAGACCACTGCAGCCATCATTGGTAACAGCGGTGCTGCCTATTTTGCAAAGAAAGACAGCGTTGGTCTGCCGTACGTCGGAACAGAGATTCGCATTGCGGATGAAGATGGCAATTCGTTGCCGCAAGGTTCGATTGGTGAGATTTGGGTCTACGGGCCGAACAACGTTCGTGGCTACTGGAATAAACCAGAAGAAACGGCGAAGGCGTTTACGAATGGATGGTTCCATACGGGTGACGCGGGTCTGATTGATGAGGACGGATACATCTACGTCGTGGATCGCATCAAAGACATGGTGTTGCGTGGTGGCGAGAACGTCTATTGCGTCGAAGTGGAAACTGCATTGTTTGAAGTAGATGCCGTGAAGGATTGTGCAGTGATTGGACTTCCGCACGAGAAGTTGGGCGAAGAAGTTGCCGCTGTCATTGTCGCTGCAGACGGACACGGCCCAAGTAGTGCAGATGAAGTTCTGCGCCACTTGGGCTCGCGATTGTCCGCTTTCAAAGTTCCTAGCAAGATTTTCTGGCACGATGAGGACCTTCCTCGTAATGCCGCTGGAAAAGTCTTGAAGAAGGACTTGCGGGATTTCTATTCCTGATTACTTGGTCTTGTAGACGCCCGTCCAGTCAATTCCCCAGTTAGTGACTGTGCGTTGAGTGTTTCCATTGGGCAATGTCAATGTTCCGATTCCCGCCATCTTCTTGGTTGTGAAGAGTGAGTAATAGAAGGTGTTGACAGCGCCCATAATGGCATTCTTCTGAAGGTAGGCAGTGCCGGCACGGAATTTGCTCTTTGCAGCACCTGCATTTGCTGCTGCTTGACCGTCGTAGAAAAACTGATCAATCGCTGTGTCATTGTGATGATTCAGTCCAAGTACTGGCCCCAATGATGTTTTGAAGAGTCCACGAACCGGATTGGTGCTCGTTGCCGAATATGCATTGGTGACCAGGAATGGAATATTGAACGCTGCATCTTGACCCTCGAGAAGAGTGATGAAGATTGCGTCGTATGCGTTGTAGTACTCGCCTTGGTTCAGTTTTGCCGAAGGATTGAAAGCCTTCGAGATGATGTTTGCTGTCTCTTCAACCACATAGTTGGCAGAAATGTTGCACTTTGCCCACGTTGCTTTCAAGAATCGGGCATTTGACTGAGAAGACGTGCTTGTGTCTGCAGGGAAAGTGAACGTTAGAGTTGGTTCACCAGTTTCAACGATGTAGTCCTTCACGAATTGCTTCGCTTTAGAAATGTTGAACTTAGGGAAGTTCTTTGTTGAGTACATCAAGCTCGTGGGGCCAACGATGGAAGTTGCTGCCTTTGTCTCGTTTCGCGTGCGAACCTTGACAAAGTTGGAACGGTCGAGACAACTCAATACGGCTTTGCGAGCTGAGAGATGTTCAAACGGTGATCGTGGTTTGCCTTGGTTGAGCCAGAGCGACGGGTAGTACTCAGCGGGTGACTTGAACTCTCGTACGAGTGACCGACGTGTTCGTAGATCCTTGATGAAAGTTGCATCGGTTGCTGCAGAGAAGAACCCAGCGTCCAGGGTCGCTCGACGAACGGCCGCGGCTCTTTGTGACGATTCCTTTACATTCACGAACGTGATCTTGTCCAAATAGGGGAGACGGGCATTCGTCTTTGGGTCGTGGCGCCAGTAGTCGGCATTGCGAGTGACAACGAGCTGGTCGGCAGTCCACGAAGAAATCTTGAATGGACCAGTTCCAATCGGATTCTGAGCACAAGTATTTGCGTCTGCAAGTTGCGCAGGCGAACGCATGAAGAAACGCCCGGATGCATACAGGGTTGATTTGAAATCGTATTGAGCACGATCAAGAACAAACTCCACGACAAATTCGGACTTGACGGAGAATGATTTGATATTGGCTGTAAACGCAGTGCCGGTTCCAATGGTGTACGACTTCGATGCCAGCCCCGAAAGGCCATTTGCGATGTACGCACCCAACGCAGTGCGGCCAGTTATTGCATTGAAGTTTGCAACGACGGCAGCGGCGTCGAACTTTGATCCATCATGGAAGGTCACACCTTCGCGGAGCGTGACAGTCCAGGTTTTGTGATCGACAGAAGGAGTCGCACTGCGAGCAAGAACTCCAGCCATGTCGCCGCCCTTTGTTCTTTCAAAGAGCGTTTCATAGATGGTTCGTGTAGCCATCAATGCTGAGTTTGCAGGGTTGTTTCCCACGCAGAACCCCGGAAGCGTGTCAAAGATTCCTACGTTGATGGCGCCGCCATATTTGGTTGCTGGTGTGGCGTTGGGTGATGCATGCGTTGCGCCTGCGAATCCAACGACCGTTCCCAACGAGGCCGCAGTCAGAAGTGCAATCTTCTTGACTGTGCCAATTCGGGTGTGGACAGTTCTCATAATGATCTCCTTTATGTCGCTGAATGGCGCCATAAAGGTCACGGTAATTTTGGACTCAGACTTCAGGTCCGAGAATTCATACCAACTTGTTCATTCGGACTTTTGTCATCGCTATCGGTTCGTAAGTTTCTTTCATGAACTATCTTGATCTTGAAAAATTGAAAGACCGAGCAGTCGTTGCTGCGATTACTCATGATGAAGCACGTATGTGGCTTCTCAATGACGACTCGCATCAGCCCGTATTGCGCATTGAGCGCGTGGAACCAGAACATGTGCATGTGCGGAAAGCGCAAGCGCATCACGGTCACGCGAGTGAAATTGGCGAGATTGATTATTTCGACGACATTGCCAATGCCCTTGCGAATGTTTCAACAGTTGTATTGATGGGGCATGGCACTGGCAAAGCAAACGCTGCTGAGCGATTTGAACATCATGCAAAAGAACATCACAAATCACTGTTGATTAAAATTGCAGTGACGGGGCACATCAATATTCCCGCGATGGGTGACGCTGAGATTGTGACTGAAGCTCGCAAGCGATGGAGAGCATCAGTAGAGCTCTCGTAATGGTCTTGGCTTACGACCAGCCGCCAGAGAAGGAAACGAACTGGCCTGTTGCGAAAGTGCTTTGACCGTCGAGGTACGGCATGCAGAAATGTGCGAATTCATCGACAGTGCCCAAGCGTCCGAGTGGAACTTGAGATTCGATTTTCTTGCGCGTCTCTGGGTCGTCGGCACCGGATGCTCGGCGGAACTCTGGGAAATCCATAAAGTTAGTTCCCACTGCATTGACTTGAACGTTGTGTTTGGTCATCTCCATTGCGGAGTTCTTGGCGAGCATGGTGGCAGCTGATCGCATGGAGGAATACAAGGGTGCGCCAGGCGTCGGACGTGCCGCTGATGCACTCGTGATCAGAAGCATCTGTCCAGATTTCTGACTCACCATTGTGGGAAGTATCGCCTTGAGGAATTCGTAGGGCGCTACAACGCATCCGTTGTACACCTTGTCGAGATCCTCGCGACTCGACTTGAGGATCGACCCGGTCACGATGAGCCCCGAAAACATCACTGCTGAATCGATGCGGCCGAATGAGTCCAATGCATGCGCGGCCAATTTCTCGGCGTTCTCTGGCCTGCTGATGTCTCGGACCTTGGAGACACTGACAACGGCGGCTCCGAGGTCTTGCAGTTCATTGGCTAAGCCTTCTGCTGGGTCGCCGATGACTAGGTCATAGCCAGAGCGGGCAAGGGCGCGCGCCAAGGGTGGCCCAACGTAGAAACTGCCATCGTTAATAATTGCGACGGGGCGTGGGGTCTGACTCATGGAACCTCCAAAGGCGTGATGGGCTCGAAACTAGTAGGGCTAGGTCGCGTGAGACTGAGTGAGGTGTATTCGAGGGGAGCACTTGATTGCTATCAGCAAATTGTTTAGGACAGAAATTTGGCTGTTTGGCTTGATTTGTGCGGTGTTCGTTCGTCTAGGGTGACTGTAGTCACACAAATTGTGTGCGTCATTCATGGGGGTATTTGAATGAAACAACAGAGGAAGTCCATTCGTTCGCGAATGGTCAAGCGAATGGGGGCGGCTGTTGCAGTTGCACTCGTCGGTTCAACGTTGGCCGCTAGTGGCTCACACGCATCCGTACGGCCCGCTAGCGCTAAGACACCACGTTCCGGTGGATCCATCACAGTCATGATTGACGGCTCGATTGCTGGACATTGCTTCCAGAACTCGTTGCCAGGTGGACCTCTTGGTGCATCTCGTTCGATTTACGAGAGCTTGGTTGAGCGCACCAATAAAGGTAAGTACGTTGGCTATCTCGCAGAGTCATTCACAACAACCGATAACAAGGTGTGGAACATCAAGCTCCGTCCAAACATCAAGTTCTCAAATGGCGAAGCATTTGATGCAACGGCTGTGAAGCAGAACATTGACATTGGTCGTGGCGCTATTACTTCACACCCTTCGACAGGTATTGGTGTGAACTCCAACATCCTTTCAGTTGATGTTGTAGATGCTCTGAACGTCAAGGTCACTCTTGAACGTGCCGACAACGACTTCCTTGGTCTCATGTACCGCGCTGGTCGCTACGTCATGCGTGCACCAGCTCAGATTGCGAACACTACGGCTGCTAAAGCTGTCTGTTCCACAAACCCAATCGGTACTGGTCCATTCATGCTGAAGTCATTCACGCCTGATGAGCAAATTGTGGTTCGTAACCCGAACTACTGGCGCAAGGACGGCAAGGGCCGTCAGTTGCCATATCTCGATCAGATCACTTTCGTGGCTGTGAAAGAGGCATCACAGCGTGCAGCAGCAATCCGCAGAGGAACAGCTGAAGTTGGTTTCTTCACCCAGGGCGATGCAACGTTTACAAACGGTTTGCGGACACACAAGTCTCTTGTGACTGGATACGCATCGACCAAGACCGCTTGGGGTCAGTGGATGCCTAACGTGAACAAGACTGGTTCTCCATTTAAGTACCAGAACTGCCGTCTTGCTGCTGCGTACTCCATGGACTGGAAGTCGTATAACAAGGTCCGACTGAAGGGCACTGGCGACTATTCCGGTTCCATCGTGGGCAAGAATCACATCATGTTCACCACAAAAGGTGCACCGACGTTCGACTTGACAAAGGCCAAGGATTACCTTGCAAAGTGCAATGTTGATCTTGGTGCAGCTGCACCGATGAAGATCACCTTGTATGCAGATACAAGTTCACAGTCTCAGAACAACGTGAAGTTCATTCAGCAGTCAATGGAGAAGGCTGGAATTCTTTTCAACACTCCTTATTACGCTGAGTCTGCTCTGTTGGTTTCCAAGATCTATAAGGGTGGCGGAAATGACTTTGACTTCGCTGAAGGCACACCTGCTGAAGGTGGAACTCCTGGTTACGTCATTCCTTTCATGGTGAGCAAGGCTTTCATGACTGGAACGACAAACCCAATCGCAGCAACTCCATACGGAATTGGATACAACCGAGTCATCGCACTGGGCAACCACACTGATACCCATGTTGATGATCTGATTTATGCCGCTCAGGCTGAAACAAATCCGCAACTGGCCAAGACTAAGTGGCAGGCCGCTACTCAGTATCTCCAGGAACAGGGTTACGCAATTCCTTCGGTCCATGGTGGCTTCCAAGTCTTCGTGAACAACAAGGCAAAGCTGTACGGCATTGGCAAGTTGAAGATGCCAGGCGGCCAGACAGCTGACGTTGTTGAGACCAAGGGTCTTGACTACACCGGAGTTTGGAAGGGCTAAGCCCTAGAAGAACAACTTCTACGGAAGGGACGGTGACCTTCGGGTCACCGTCCCTTTTGCATTTCCGTGTCTAGATGTTCGGCGTCCAACGCCTACGGTTAAGACATGAAGGTAGCGCTGACCATTGTTGACCATCTCCGTCGTGCAGAGCAGGTGTACGGAGACAGAATTGCCATTGTTGATGAGCCTGACCAGCCGGGAGAGTCCTGGGGTTCGATTACATATGCTGAGATGGCACGTCGTGCTCGTGCGCAAGCTGCTGGCCTTGACGCCCTTGGTGTGCCCCAGGGTGCGCGTGTCGCGATGGTCTCGCAGAACTCGGCGCGTTTGGTCACTGCATTCTTCGGAGTGAGTGGATTCGGTCGCGTTCTCGTACCAATCAATTTTCGTTTGGTAGCAGAAGAAGTGAAATACATCATCGAGCACTGCGGTGCTGAGGTTCTGATTATTGATCCAGAACTAGAAGAGGCACTTGCTGATGTTCAGGCGAAGCACAAGTTCATCATTGGCGCTCAGTCAGACGCGGTTCTCTACAAATACGACACGCAGCCGGTTGCTTGGGTGGCCGATGAGGACGCCACCGCGACCATCAATTACACCAGTGGTACCACTGCACGCCCCAAGGGCGTGCAATTGACGCATCGCAGTCTGTGGGTGAACTCTGCGGTGTTCGGTTGGCAGATGAACGTCAACGAAAGTGATGTGTATCTCCACACGCTGCCTCAGTTTCACGTGAATGGTTGGGGCATGGTGTACGCCGTCACTGCAATGGGTGGAACGCATGTCATTTTGCGCAAAGTGGATGGTGCAGAGATATTGCATCGCATTAATCAGCACGGCGTCACCATGTTGTGTGGTGCACCGGCCGTTGCAAATATGATTCTTGATTCGGCAGGGGAGACCAATGAGTCCACTCGTCGGGGAGAAGTACGTATGGTTGTTGCTGGTGCGCCGCCCCCAACCAAGACGATTGAACGTATTGAGACAGAGCTCGGTTGGGAATTCGTCCAGATTTATGGACTGACAGAGACCTCGCCACTGTTGACAATGAACCGCACCCGTAAGGAATGGAGTGAGCTCCCCATTGCAGAGCGTGCTGCCAAGTTGGGTGCTGCTGGATCGCCAGCTCTTGGTGTTGAAGTGGAGATTGACCCACACGGCGAAGTGCTGGCACGTGGCAACACGGTGATGAGTGGCTACTGGAATCAGCCTGAAGAGACAGGCAAGGCGATTGTTGATGGTTGGTTTCATACGGGAGATGGTGGGTACTTGGGTGATAACCATTACCTCACGATTGCGGACCGAAAGAAAGACGTCATTGTTTCCGGTGGAGAGAATGTTTCATCGATTGAAGTAGAGGATGCGGTCTTCTCTCACACTGATGTGGCTGAAGTTGCGGTGATTGGGATTCCTGATGAGAAATGGGGAGAGAAGGTTCTCGCACTCGTCGTGAAGACTCCTGGTTCCAGTTTGACCGAGGCCGAACTCATCGCGTATGTGCGTACCAAGCTTGCTGCGTATAAGTGCCCAAAGGTGGTGGAATTCCGTAGTGAACTCGCACGCACGGCAACTGGCAAGCTGCAAAAGTTCATTTTGCGTGCGCCCTATTGGGAAGGTTTTGAGCGTCAGGTCAACTGATCTCAGTTGCCGTAGCGCTCGATCAGTAGAGCGAGACAATTCTGATCCATCGCAGCTGCGAAGGTGCGTTCGGTGATGGTCTCAGCAAGTTGACGGCCTCGTTCGTTCGCCATATCCAGCATTCCTCCGACGCTCACCGGAATGATGAGGCACACCATGAGGGCGATGCGATACGCATCGCGAACCTCGTCGAAAGTAATTGCGACGCCACCATCGACCAAGCACTGGTGATACAGGGCGAGTAGTCGTTCCTCATGTGTGCGGCGGTCATCGATGGTGAGGGACTGCGCAAGAAGATACGCAACGTCATACGGTCCACCAGAACGGGTAGTGAGTTGCCAGTCGAGAATGACGACATCTCCTTCTGAACCTGGATCTCCGAAGAACATATTCTCGGACCGGAAATCGGTGTGGCAGATTGTTCGTGGGTCACCACCAAAGTCCTCTAATAATCGACCGAATTTTTCCTTCACTGCAGTTCCCATGGCAATTTGTTCTGCGCTGAGAAGTTTTTCGAATCCATTGCCCAGGAACACTGGCCATGCGTAATCAAAAAGAGGAACAGCCTGCATCGTGACGGGCCCATTTCCATAGTCCATCCATTCCAAAGCATCGAGATCAGGTGATGCCCACCATTTGGCGTGCATCCTTGCGACTGCAGTGATGGCTCGTTCTGCATGTTCGGGGGTCATGCCGGCAATCTGGTCGGACACCTCTAGGTGCCCGAGGTCTTCAAGGAGAAGTGCCGAGAGGTTGTTCTCAAAATCAATGGCGCTCCAGTAACACAGAGGAGTGCGAACACCCGCCTGCGGTGCAACTTCGCGATAGAAGAGCGCTTCTCGGGTGTAGTAGCGGAACATCTGCATCTGAGCTCGATTGGCTTCATACGGAGACGGAAGCTTGGCAATCATGTGGCGTGGCAATTCGTTGGCATCCGTCGAGTAGGTGATCGTGAGCCGAGCCAATTGGCCCACCATGCCCACGCCTTCGCCGATGATCTGTGACTGCACTTCCAGAACCGTGCCAGCAGAGAGGGCTCCAGACGAACGGAGAGCCTCTGTGAGCCATTCTGCGGTGAGTTCTGATACTTGGGTGGGAACGGTCATTTCAGCCATGATGTGACCTTAGTCTCATGATCAAAGCGCTCGTTACTCTGTCACAAGTCGCCGAAAGGTGAGATTGACTCGCGGCCCAATCAAGCTCGACATCTTGGGAACTCGATGCTCCCAGCTCCGCTGGCTGAGGCCAGACATCACTAATAGGGAACCATGACTCAGCATGGTGGTCGCTAGGTCTCCTGTTTCGCGATGGCGCATGTCGAACCGTCGCTCCGCGCCGAGGGAGATCGACGCAATCAGGGGTTCTGGTCCATTGACCAATTCATCGTCGGAATGCCAGCCGAGGTGGTCATCGCCATTGCGGTAGTAGTTCACCAGGACGCCGTTAAATGTGTTGTCAGTGTGCTGCTCACACTGTTCTCGCAGCATGCTCAATGTGTCAGTCCACGGCTGAGCATGGCGAGGTTTGCCGGAATAGGTATACGACTGCCCATCTGAATGCCATGTGGAGAGTCGAGGTTCCTCGACCATCTTTCCGTACATCAAAAGAGTTTGTTGTTCCCAGTTGTTGGTACTGATGATCTCGTCCAAAATTTCATCAGCGCGAGATGATTCGAGAAACTCGGGATACAAGATTGCGGACCCATCACCGAAGAGAATCTCTCCACCGAAGGGAAATGATTGCTGGTTAGGCATTCACCGATTTCTTTGGACGAGGGTTCATCGTCGGTGCTGCGTCCTTGTCAACAATGTTGAACCAGGCCCACAGGGCTCCAAGGAATGAAAGAACGATGCTTCCTGCAAATGCAAGATGGAAGGCCCCAAGAATTCCTTCACGTGAAGGTGTGGCGCCTAGTGAGTTCTTTCTCGAGACAAAAATTGTGGACAAGATGGCAACACCCAGTGCGGCAGAAGCTTGTCGTTGTGTTGAGAAAATTGCCGACGCACGACCAGTGTCCGGCTTATCAATGTTTGCGTATGTTGCTGCTTGAAGTGGAACAAAAGCGAAGGCCATTGCAACGCCTCGAATCAACATGAGTCCGCGAATATCCCATTGGCTGATATCGAGCCCGAGAAGAACGAAAGGAACATTGGAAAGACTGACCATGACGAGGCCAAACGTGACAAGACGACGTGGTCCGACCGTGTGGTAAAACTTGCCGACAAATTGGCTTGTGACGATTACACCGACAGCCTGCGGGAAGGTTGTGAGCCCTGATTTCAAGGCTGAGTATCCAAGCAATGTCTGCAGAAACTGTGGAAGCAAAAAGAGGAACGCCGCAAAACTCGCATAAGAGAACGTATTCACCATGTTGGAGTTGCGGAACATGCGATCTTTGTACAGACGCAGCGTGAGCATGGGCTGTTCGACACGCAATTCAACAAAAACCATGATGCACAAAAGAAGTGCACCGCCGATTCCCGTTGCGAGCACCTCGGTAGAAAGCCAACCCTTGTCCGGGCCCTGGGACAGGGAATAGAGGAGTGAGGCAAGTCCTGAAGCGGCGAGAAGGAATCCTGCGATGTCGAAGGAACCGGCCGTGGGTTCTTTTCCTTCTTGCAAGTACAAGGCTCCGAAAATAAATCCGGCTATACCGATGGGAACATTGACGTAGAAAATCCAACGCCATGACAAGTTGTCAATTAAAAGTCCACCGATGATGGGTCCGAGAGCTGGTGCGACGACGGTGGGGATGATGAGGACTGTCGACGCACGCGCGCGTTCTTCAGGAGGGAAAGCGCGGTACAGCATGGCGGTGCCAACAGGCGTCAGCATGCCTCCACCGACGCCCTGAAGAATACGGAAGGTAATGAGTTCACCGATGCTGTGCGCCTGACCGCACAGGATGGATGAAAGTGTGAACATGAAAAGTGCAAAGAGGAATGTCTTTTTCGTTCCAATGCGGTCACCAATCCATCCAGAGGATGGAATCCAGACCGCGATGGAGAGTAGGTAGCCAAGAACCACCCATTCGATGCCTGCACCTTTGACATGAAAGTCTTTGGCAAGGGTAGGAATGGCAACGTTGACGATTGTGGTGTCCATGATTTCCATGAACAAGCCGAAGACGAAAATGACGGCAACGACCCACTTATATTCGAATGGGGGCTTACGAGGCATACGCCTACCGTAGACCTTCGTTTGTAGGTTCTAGCGGTTCAAGCCCGCACAGAATTACTCTCCGACTGGATGATGACAGGCTACGAAGTGGCCCAGCGATACTTCTCGAAGTTGTGGCTCTTCTTGCGCACATAAATCTGATGCCTGAGGACAACGGGTGCGGAAGCGGCATCCGGAAGGTGGATTGAGCGGTGACGGTGGCTCACCCTGAATCAGGTTGCCCGAGATGGGGCGATCTGGGTCGGGGATGGGTACGGAGCCAACTAGCGCCTTGGTGTAGTGGTGCTTGGTGTTCTGGTACAGCTCTTCTGGAGGTGCAACTTCGCACACCTTGCCCAGGTACATCACCATGACTCGTGTACTCACTGCCTTCACCACCGCGAGATCGTGAGAGATGAAAATGAGGGTCAGGCCGTAACGGTCCTTCATGTCCTGGAGGAGGTTGAGGATCTGGGCCTGCACACTGACGTCAAGCGCGGACACTGGTTCGTCACAAATGATCATGGTGGGATCAAGCGCGAGTGAGCGAGCAATGCTGATTCGTTGACATTGGCCACCAGAGAACTCATAGGAGCGACGATCGCGAACAACTGCTGGATCGAGGTTTGCTGCGAGAAGCAGCTCATCGATCTTCGCGTTGATCTCTACTTCGTTGCCGCGCTTCCACACACGCAAAGGCTCTGCAAGAACTTCACTCACAGGAAGTCGTGGGTCGAGAGAGCTCACGGGATCCTGGAAGATCATTTGCATCGCAGGACGCATGTCGCGCAGTTCCTTCTTGCTCAACGAAGTGAGTTCTTTCGAAAGGAAGTTGACCGAGCCACTCGTTGGCTTTGGCAATTGAAGAATTGCCTTACCGAGAGTGGACTTGCCACAACCGGATTCACCCACGATGGCCAGAGTCTCCCCACGGATGAGGTCGAAGCTGACTCCAGACACAGCCTTCACAATTTGATTCTTTGAAAGCTTGAACTCAACGGTGAGGTCATTGACCTCGAGTACAAGGTCGCCTTCTGGCCGCATGTGGGCCTTTCCGCTACCAGCCATTACTTGCCTCCTCCGAGTGGGAACCAACAACGATAGAAGTGGTTGTCGCCGTCATCTTTCAATGGCGGCTTTTCTGCACGGCACTTGTCCTGTGCATACTCGCAACGGTTCGCGAATGCACAACCAGGCTCATCCTTCGTGGGGTCGGGGAGACGACCCTCAACAACGGGAAGGCGCGTACCGGTCGGTGTCTCAAGACGAGGAATCGATTTAAGAAGCGCCTCGGTGTACGGCATCTTCATATTGGCGAAGAGCGAACGTGTCGGTGCGTATTCCACCATGTCTCCGGCATACATCACCGCAATACGGTCGGTGTGGCCAGCTACAACTCCAAGGTCATGAGTTACGAGGATCATCGACATGTTGAATTCCTTGCGGAGTTCAGTCAACAGTTCAAGAACCTGAGCCTGCACGGTCACGTCAAGTGCGGTTGTTGGTTCGTCTGCAAACAACATTTCTGGGTTGCAGGAAACAGCGATAGCAATCATGATGCGCTGGCGCATGCCACCCGAGAGCTGGTACGGGAACTTCTTGAGCATGCCTTCAGGGTCTGGAATACGAACTCGCTTCAGAAGGGCAATGGCACGTTCTGTCGCGGCGCGCTTGTCCATTCCAATACGCTCAGTGAGACTCTCTGTGAGTTGGTCACCAATGCGGCGCACTGGGTTGAGGGCAGTCATCGGATCCTGGAAAATCATGGCCATGCCGGTACCCCAGAGGTTGCGCACCTCTTCGGCGGGAAGCTCAGAGATGACTTCACCGCGGTACTTGATGGTGCCCGTACGGTTGGCTGTGGAGGGGAGAAGTCCCATCGTCGCGCGCGACAGCACGGTCTTGCCGGAACCGGATTCACCTACAACGCCAAGGCTCTCACCCTTTGGTAAACGAATAGAAACGTTACGTACAGCCTTTAGGTCACCGCGAGGAGTGCTGAACGAAACATTCAAATCATCAATGGTGAGCAAATCGGACTCAAGAGACAGTTTCGACTCCACGATGGGAGTGGTGATGGTGTCGAACTTGTCAAAGATGACCTGGGTGCCTGACACAAGGTCCCATACGTTGCGGTTGCGGTTGTTGCGCATTGGAACAGACGCATATGCGTAAACAGCAGCAATCGTCAGCGCCACTGTTAGCAATGTGTTGTCAACACCAACTTTATGAAGAATCCAATTGGGAGCTATTGCCGACACGACGAGCCCAGCTGTTCCGACAAGGTAGGCCAGCATGCCGCGACGGATAATCATTGCGCCAAAGCTGAGCGGTGAGAATGTCTTCGCATCGACAACGCGCATGTGCATACGCTTCTTAGCGAATGATGTTCCTGACTTCTTTGTGAGAGCGAGTACTTGCAGTCCAAGCCAAATAACCGAGGCGGTTACAAGAGCTATTTTCATGTCGGAAAAGAATCCAACAACGACAAACAGCACCAAGAAGACGGCCTCTTCGAGAAGGTATGCCTTGAGACGTCGTGATGGATCTGCCAGATAAACGCCAGGTTCGGCGTCTTGGGCAAATGGCAAAGGACGTTCAGCAACAGTTGCAAAGTTGCTCATATCTTTGACTCCCTCTTGTCGAGCTGGACTCGGACATAATCGCCGAACCAGTTGAATGCGATAACTGTGAATGCAATGAACAGTGCGGGCAAGTACACCTCATGTGGTGAGAACTCGATATTTCCGCGACCATTTGCGAGCATCGAACCCCAACTTGCACCGCCGGGAATACCGATACCGAGAAGGGCAAGAGAGCCTTCCACGATAATGACCGAACCAACGGCAAGGAATCCGATAGCCAAGATTGCAGGAGCAACGTTCGGCAGGATGTGCTTGCGAATGATGAAGAAGTTCTTCGACCCCATTGACTTCGAGGCGAGCACGAATTCACGGCTTCCCCACTGAAGGGCAGAACCACGAGCAATGCGACCCAAAATCGGAATAATCACGATGATGAGCGAGATAATCAAAACAACCACTCGACGTGCAAGAGATGCTGGGTGAGCTTCGTCTGAATAGGCGAGCACTGAAAGCAAAGCAAGGGACAAGACCAAGTTGGGGATGGACAACATGATGTTAAAAATCATGGTGACAATGAGGTCGTACTTGCCACGGAAGTACGCGGCGGTAATTCCGACGAAACTTCCGATGCTTCCGCCAATGAGCACAGCAATCAGTGAGACAAAGATCGAGATGCGTGCACCATGTTGTAAGCCGGCCCACATGTCGTAGCCATCCATGGTGGTTCCAAGTATGTGGCTGTGGTGGAAAGGGCTCACACCAAGGCTGTCGTAGAACGATTCATCCCACGCTGGTCCTGGAAGCCACGGACCGAATGTTGCAAGGAACAACACAAAAAAGATCCAAACGGAAGCCAAATAGAAGCCAATCGATTTTCTCTTCTTTTTCACCTGTGGCTCTTCAGCTGGTGTTTCGATTACTGGAGTTGAATTCTCAGGCACGGCGTTCCCTTGTTCGTGGGTCAGTAATTTGAGTGAGCAGGTCGACCATCGTGTTGAAGAACACATAGCCAATTGCAATGAGAGCGATCAAGGTCTGCATTGCAACAATTTGACGAGCACCAATTGAGTAGAAAATCTCGAAGCCAATACCGGGGATAACGAAGATGGTTTCAATCACGATGGTGCCACCGATGAGGCCACCCATGTTGAGCGCTGCCGAAGTCAGCAATGTGGTGCTTGAAGGGCGGAAGACATGACGCCACAAAACACGTCGATTTGAGATGCCCTTGGATGCAGCCATGGTGACGTAGTCATCCTTCAATGTTGCGATCACATCAGTACGAAGAAGTCGCGTATAGCCCGATGCAAGACCAAGCGCAAGACTCATGACCGGAAGAATCATGAGCTTGATGTGTTCGCCAAAGTTTTCCGTCGGATGGACGTAACCAATGGGATCAACCCATCCGAGTTTGACCGCAAAGATAAGAGAGAAAATCAGTGCAAGCGCAAAACCTGGGAATGACACTGTGGTGAACAAAACAGCGCTTGCAATCTTGTCGAAGCGCTTTCCTTCTTTGTACGCCGACACAAGTCCAAGCGGAATAGCAATCACAAGTGCAACGATTTGTGCGTACAGAATAAGAAGAAGTGTGATGGGAAGAGTGTCCTTAATCACTGTAGAAATTTCTCGAGAACCGCCATTGAGGTAGTACTTACCGAAGTGGCCGGTGAGCACCCCTGACAACCACTTCCAGTAGTAGCCCAAAAGACCACGATCAAGACCAGTTTCATGAGCTATTTGATCACGAACTTCTTGTGGGCTGTTTGGCACCATGATTGCAGCAGGATCACCCGGCAAGAGTCGCATGAGAAGCGAAAGCAAGAAAGTCGCAATCACAACAATGGCAATCATTGGAACCAAGCGTCGAAGGAATTGACGCGCAATGTTCATAGTAAGAAACCCCCCGTGGCTTTGTATGAACACTAATACAGCGAAAGGGGCGGTGCCCAACTTGGACACCGCCCCTTTCGGGTGAACTTCAGAATTGAAGTTGACTACCTAACGTTTACTTAGTCTTGTAAACGCCGGTCCAGTCAATTCCCCAGTTGGTAACAACACGCTGTGTCTTGCCCTTTTCGATCTGCAACTTGCCGATGCCGCCAAGCTTCTTCGTGGTGAACAGTGTGTAGTACTGACGCTGAACAGCTGTCATGAAACCGTTGGTCTGCAAGTAGGCAAGTGCTGCCTTGTACTTAGCCGCAGCGGTGACTTTTGACTGAGCTGCCTCACCGTCGTACAACAATGTGTCCACTGCAGTATCGGTGTGGTGGTTCAGGTTCAAGAGTGTTCCCAACTTCGCAAAGAATGGCTTGATTGGGTTGTTCTTGAATGTGTCGGTCACGATGAACGGAAGGTTGAATGCAACGTCGGTTCCTTCGAAGAGAAGGATTGACAATGCGTCATAGCCCATCTGTGCACCACCAGTAGCGGAAGAGTTAAAAGCCTTCGAAATGATGGCCGCTGACTCTTCTGTTACGAGGTTGGCTGTGATACCGCACTTAGCCCACTGTGTCTGCAAGAACTTTCCGTTGGAAATCGATGCTGTCGATGTATCGGTTGGGAAGCTGAACGTCAGTGATGTTGCACCGGTTGCAGCCTTGTACGCCGCAACATGAGCAATTGCCTCTGTCTCATTGAACTTAGAGAAACCAGTCTTGGTGTACATGATGTTGCTTGGACCAACAAGTGAGTCGGCAACTTCTGCTTCGCCCTTTGAACGAACCTTGACGAAGTTCTTACGGTCGATGCACTTAGAGACAGCGAGACGAGCATCCTTGTTCGAGAATGGTGATCCAACCTTTGTCTGGTTCATCCAGATAGATGGGTAGTACTCAGCTGGTGAACGGTATTCGTTGACCTTGCTCTTGCGCTGGCGAAGGTCCTTAATGAAGGTGCCTTCTGAACCGGAAGTGAACATACCTGCGTCGAGTGTGCCCTTGCGGACGGCAGCTGCACGCTGAGATCCTTCCTTCACGTTTGTGAAGGTGATCTTGTCGAGGTATGGCAACTGTGCTCCAGTGTTTGGATCCTTGCGCCAGTAGTTCTCGTTCTTAACAACAACGAGGTCGTTGCCAGGAACAACACCAGATTGGAACTTGAATGGACCAGTACCGATTGGTGTGGTCGAGCAAGTGTTCTTGTTGGTGACCTGAGCTGGTGCACGCATGAAGCCGCGACCGGACGCGTACAGCGTTCCGGGGAAGTCGTTCTGTGCGCGGTCAAGCGTGATGACTACTTGGTAGGTGCTTGGAGCAGCAACATTCAAAATGTTCGCGTCAAAGCTGATTGAGGTACCAAGGGTGTACAAGAGGTTGGCTGCCTGTGATGGGTAACCAGCTGCAAAAGCAGCACCGCGAGAGTAATCAAGCTGGGTCTTCACTGCTGCTGCATTGAAGTCTGTGCCGTCATGGAACTTGACGCCTTCACGAAGGAAGAAGGTCCATGTTTTGAGGTCAGCAGAACTTGTCCAGCTCTTGGCAAGAATTCCAACGAAGTCGTTGCCCTTTGTCTTTTCAACGAGTGTTTCGTACATGGTACGAGTAGCCATGAGCGAAGAGTTCGCTGGGTTGTTAGCCATGCAGTAGCCGGGGAAGGTGTCGAAAATTCCGACCTTGATTTCTCCGCCTGTTTTGATGGCCGACGTGGAAGCCGCATGGCTACCTGTCGAGGCCACGGTGGACACCGCAATAGTGGCCGCGATTGCTGCCCCTACGCGACGCATCACGCGTGACCGTGTGGTCTGACGTTGTGTCATTGAGTTACCCCCAAATAAGCACACCACCGTGGTGTGACTGAGGACACGATAGCAGGGGGTGTGTCGAGCGACATAGGCAACTCGGCAAGAAAATAGGTTGTCCTCAGCAAATGACTGAGGTGTCATTTGGATTGGCCCGCGTCAAAGATCGGATTTATGGTTCGGTGAAAACGTGCACCTTGATGGCACCGGCCTGACGGTCACTTGCGACTCGGAAAGCTTCCGGTGCGTCTGCCAGGCCATAACGATGGCTGACCACAGTGTCTATAAGAAGAGGTGTTCTGGCGAGGAGATCAATTGCCTCTTCAAAATCGTGGTGGTCATGGGTATGGCCATAGAAAATGGATGGCACAACAGTGATTTCCTTCATCATGAGCATGTTGTTCAGGGTCACGGGGCTCCAGAACATGCCGAATTCGAGAAGGGTGCCACAGGGACGGGTGGCGTTGACGCAAGTATCAAAGGATTGTTGTGAACAGACGGCGTCAAAGGAAACGTCGTAATCGCGACCAGGTTCGGAGATTGGGTGGGCCTGAAGTGCCTCTGCCGCTAGAGATTGGTGGGGGTGGCGAGTGACAATGTCGACTTCAATTCCACGGTCAACCAAAGCCGCCGCTGTCAGCAGGCCGATGGAGCCGGCTCCGATGATGACTGCTCTGCTTCCAGATGCGACGTTGGCTCGATTGATGCCATGCATCACAACTGCCAATGGCTCAACGAGCGCAACCGAGGTGGGGTCAACTCCCTGAGGGATTTCGAAAAGTTGATTGGCATCAGCCAGGACGAACTCAGCGAGTCCACCATCACGTGACATGCCGTGGAGTGAACGACCAGCTGCGCTACACGTCTGCGAACGACCTGATGTGCATGGAGCACAAGTTCCACATTCGCCGGTGGGACGAATTGCAACAAGACGACCATCGCTTGTGATGCCGCCAAATTCGTGTCCGAGAACGACGCCCGAGAGACCTGCCTCAATCATGTGTAGATCACTGCCGCAGATTCCGCTGGAGGTCACACGGATGAGTTCCCCAGTTCCAGATGGAACGTCCTTTTCAACGACAGAGATAATTCCTTGTTGGGCTGTGACGGCAAGCATGACCTCCACCGTAGTGCTGCGAGAGTCCTACGGAGTTGTGGAGGCGACAGTTGTTGAAGGTGTGGATGTTGACGAACCTGAAGGTGTGGATGTTGTTGAACTGGATGTCGTCGGAATGGTTGTCGTTGAAGTTGTCGAAGTAGTTGTGCTTGTTGCAGCAACAACAGTTTGTCCGAAAGCTTTCATCTGATTGACAAAAAATGCAGTTCGCGTTTTATAGCCAGTGACAGAAAGGTGAACGCCATCTGCAACGAATCGACTCTGGCCTTTCGGAGTGAAGAACTTGTTCCAATCGGCTACAACGAGATTGGGGTAGCGCGAAGCAGCGGCTTTCAATGCGCGGTTAAACCGAACCCCACGTGACCGCCAGTCGGCTCGACCCGTGGGGGAGAACTCGAGATTGACCCAGAGAACTGGGAGAGCTCCTGCCTGTTCCATGACGGTGTCGATGGCGTAATCGGGATACCAGGATTCCGTTTTGGAAATCATGTCGTTTGTTCCGAGAGCAACAACAATCGCAGTCGTTGATTGAGTGAGACGATCGGAAATTATCTTTGCGCCCACAGTGGCTTTTCGACCGTTCTTGGCATCGAGAACAACTTTGGTCCAAATATTTGTGCTTTGTGCTTTGACCGCGAGTTTGCCGAAATAGTTGGCGCCAAATGTGAGGCTGTCGCCGACGATGAGAAGTGTTCCTTGTCCATTAGCGCCGACGGCAGGTGTACTCGCCAATGCTGTTGGCGCTGAAGCGGCGGCAAGGAGAACTGCAACAGTTGAGACGACGGCGAATTTCCTTCTGACGGCGTGGCGCATCGGGGAATTCATCTCTCCATTGTGGCAAGGTAAAAGGGTGATGCGCAGACACTTTCTCACTTATTTGGCCCTGTCGACCATGTCGATTGCTCAACCAATTCTTGATTTGTATGGCAAGAACCCCACAGTTTTCTCGGCTGCCAAATTGTCCTCGCTGGAAGTTGCGTTCTTTGTTCTGATTGTTGTTTTGATACCGGCGCTTTTGGCAACAGCTCTAGACCGCGCCACTCGTTTCTTCGGTCCAAAGGTCAATGAAGCGACTCGGTTATGGCTGATTGCGTTCCTTTCATTCCTCTTAGGCATCGCCGTAGCACGTTGGGTTCATGTCAGCGGAAATCTTGGTGCTTTTGGTCTTGGCTTTTTCTTCGCAGCAGTGCTTCCGATTGCTTATGACCGTAAGAAGGCAATCCGTGAGTGGTCCCGTTGGTTGTCGGTGTTATCCATTGCCGTTACGGCAAGCGTGGTGTTGCAGTTGCAACCCATTCTCTTCGAGTCGAACGGGCCAGCATCTGATGCTGTGATCGCAAAGAAGGATGTCACTGTTTTGCAGGTGGTGTTTGATGAGTTCCCGTTGTATTCGTTGTTGGGTGCAGATGGAAAAATTAATGCAGAGCGATTCCCAGGATTTGCAGAACTTGCGAATGGTTCCACGTGGTACCGCAACAATGTGGCTGAATCGAACTTTACTCATCAAGCAGTACCGGCAATCTTGTCGTCGTCGATTCCAAAGCAATCAGGTGGGCCATTTCTTGCTGAATACCCGAAGAACATCTTCACACTCTTTGCAGGAAAGACGACTGTGGGTGGTATTGAACCTGTAACAAGTTTGTGTCCGAAGAATGTTTGCAAGAACACTTCTACTGCAAATGCCGCTTTCGAATTTGGCCGCTTCAAAAAGTTTTTGCGCGACGCGAGTTACGTCTATGGGCAACGTGTGTTGCCTCCAATCTTGCGTAGTCATATTCCATCGATTGAAGGAACTTGGGGCGGTTTTGGGGCTGTAGCAAACAAGTTCAAAGAGCAATTCGATGTTGGTGCGCTATCGCAAGTGGATTCACTGAACGAGGGCGTGAAGTCGTTGACGGATGACAAGGGATCGCGTGTACAGGTAGTTCACGCTCTGTTACCGCATGCGCCGTGGCGCATCACGCCAGACCACCGTGTTGCACCTTTGTCGAATTCAATCTCAACGTCCAACCCGGAGAGCGAAGACGGCATTAGAGATACGTATCAAACGTTCCTCTACCAAGTAGGTGCTGCGGATCGGGCAATGGCGAAAGTGGTCGCTGACTTAAAGGCTGCGGGCCGGTGGGACAAGACAATGGTGGTTGTAACAGCAGATCATGGAATTTCATTTATTCCGACACTGCCTCAACGTCATACAGATTTCACAGAACAAGATGCAGTGAACGACATCTATCGAGTTCCGACATTCATTAAATATCCAGGACAGAAATCTGGTGTTGTGAGTGATTGTGCGATGACAAATCTTGATTTGTTACCGACAATCATCGAGGTGACAGGCACCAAGACATCGTGGAAGTTTGCAGGCTCATCTATTGCGTCGTCCTGCCCAAGTAATCGTGTTCGCCGTGTTGTCTCTGCAACGGGTGAAACATCGGTATTGAAGGATGGTTTTGAGAAGGCAGTTGAGCGCGCGGCGCACTATGCCACGGTTGTCTCCAACATTGGGCCCGCTCGTCGCGTCGCAGCTGTTGGTCTTTCGGCTGAATTGATTGGACGACCCATTGCATCTTCCGAATTGAACTCAATAGTGACTGCATGGACAATGAATCAAAAGGCCATGTTCTCCAATGTCTCTGATGAACGCGGTGCACGAGTGCCTTCGTTGTTGACTGGACTGGTTCGAATTAATGGTTCGTTTGACGAGGGCACCGAAGGCATCATTGCGGTGGATGGAATTGCGGCTGGTGTGATTGGTGAATTGTCTGGGGCTCGTGGTTTGGTTTCCTACACCGCAATTCTTGATTACACGTTGCTCACGAAGGGTTCACATTCGGTGGAACTGTTTATTCGTGATGCAAATGGTGTGGTCACCAAAGCAGTCTCAGCTAAATAGTTTCGCAATTAAAAAGTGGTGCGTGCTCGCCACGCATCTAGATCTTGCAGTTGGCGAACCACTGCGGGGACATCTGCAACGGCAATTGGCCGACTGATGAAGTATCCCTGCGCTTTATTGCAGTGCATGGATGCCAGGGCGTTGAGTTGGTCTTTGTTCTCAATTCCTTCAGCAACGATGTCTGCACCCATTGCATTGGCCATTGCGATAATCGTGCGCACCAAATTGCGTGTGCTTTCCTCAGTGGAGAGGTGCTGAACAAATGCTCGGTCAATTTTGACGCACTGAATTGGAAACTTCTGTAAGAGCGAAAGCGAGCTATATCCGGTTCCAAAGTCGTCAATAGCAATTCGCACACCAAGAGAATTAAGGCGGCGTAGTGCGGATAACGCCTGCGTTGCCTCGGTAATCATCACGGACTCGGTCACTTCGAGCCAGAGTTGTTCAGCCGGAATACCAGAAGACGCCAAGGCTTCGCTGACAATGGAGACGAATTGCGGATCATGAAGTTGGCGTGGGGACACATTGACGCTGATGGTGGTGATGGGAGAAACAACATCGGTGTCGATCCAATGACGTAGTTGTGAGAGTGCGTCATTAAGCGCCCACGAACCAAGAGGAACGATTGTTCCTGTTTCCTCGGCGATGGGAATGAAGTCTGACGGAGGAACGATCGAGCCGTCGCCCCGATCCCATCGCATGAGGGCTTCAAAGCCAACCACGATGCCGAGATCAATATCGATGATTGGTTGATGAACGAGATGTAACTCTTTGCGTTCCAGGGCGCGATACAAGGCTGTTTCAACGTCAAGGCGCTTTGACACTTTTTCCAGCATTGAATCATCGAAAAGCGCAATGCAGTTTCGCCCTGCGGCTTTGGCCCGGTACATGGCAGTATCGGCATGGCGCATCAGGTCGTCCGCGGAAAGATCGACTCCTTTGGGCGAGTAAGCAACGCCAATGCTCGCTGTCACGAACATGTCGCCCTCAGGGGTGTGTACCGGTTCGCGGAATGCATCCAAGACAGTTTCTGCGAGAAGCACAGATTGTGTAGGGCTTTCCGTTGTTGCATCGAGCACAACAAACTCATCGCCAGCAATTCGGGCAACCGTTGCATGAGCGGGAACTGCGGCAATTAATCGTGACGCCACCATGGTGAGCACATTGTCGCCAATGGAATGACCGAGAGAATCATTGATGTTTTTGAATCGGTCAACATCGATGAAGAGAACGGAGGGTTGTCGTGACGTGCGCCAAGCCTGTTGTACCGCACTTTCGATGTATTCAAGCATCAAGATTCGGTTGGGCAGACCGGTGAGTGAGTCAGTGAGTGCACTCTTGATGAGATGTTCCTGAGTGCGTGCATTTGCGCGAACCGACTGAATCACTCGAATCATCACGACGATTGCGAGGACGGAAACAGAGGCAGTTCGAACGACGCGGTCTTGTGTGTCGAATGGATCGGTGACCGCAAGAACCACAATCGGTGCGATGAGAGACGCAGTTGTCGTGACAAGTCTCGTCATGAGCGGAGGTGAGGTGCGACTAGTACCCGTCGTAAAGATGTGGCGAACCGTGGGATGTATAAAACCTGCAGCTGCAAAACCGCAGGTCACGATGAACGGCGTCGTATACGTGGTGGTTGAAATCGCAAAATCATGACGGAATGACATTGCCCGCAAAACAATGCCAATAAGCCCAAGGAAGACAGCCAAGCCGAAGAAGCCCACTGAGGGTGATGGTGCTGATTCGGAAAACAGCAGAGTGGCAAGCAAGAACAACACCACCACTGCTGCCCCCAACGTTGAGGCTCTGAGAATAGTGATTGCAGATCCGCTGGATTCTTGAATTGCTGGTTGTACGAGAACGACCCAGATGAGAACCCAAGCGCCAAGACCAACGATGAGCCCATCAGCAAGAACATTCGATGCTCGTGGGCCGAGTCGGCGGCGGACGAAGACCACGAGGCCAGCGACGAGAACTAGTTGCGAGGAAAGAAACAGTGATTCCGTCCAAGTTGTGCTGTTTTGATCGATAAACGATTTGAAGGACGTTGCTACAAGAACAATCGTGGTGGTCGAAGTAGCAATGAGGCTGAGGGGTGGTCGATGGACTGTGATTCCTGCCAGGATGCCCACAATTGCCAGGAGGATGGCAGAGATGGCAAAGGGGGAGTCCACACTGTGGCTACTCAGGCCATGAAGGCATGCAAGTGCGATGCCGGCAACTGCGGCGACCCAAGCTAAGGCTGCTAATGCCCTACGCGCCACGAGAACCTCATTTCGGCATAGTGCGACTGCCCGATACGAACGAATATGAAGGTACTACGGGTTGTTTGTCTGACGGTGGAATCCTCACCCCTGAGGCACCCTCGGTAGGCTCATGAGAAATGACAACTGTTGCGCCCACCATCACGGTCGTAGTTCCCGGATCCCATCTCATGGCAGAACTACTTGGTCAACGCGACGAATTGTTGCGTCGGGTGGAAGAGGCCTTCCCCGATGTGTCGGTGGTAGTTCGTGGGAATGAAATCAATTGCGCCGGTCCACGTGCGCATCAGGTGGGGAAGCTTTTCGAAGAAATGGTTCTTCTCCTGCAACGTGGCGAGAAGCTTGACCAATCCGTGATGGACAGAAGCATTGTGATGGTTCGTGCCGAACAGCGCCCCAGCACAATCCTGACCGATGACATTCTCAAAGGTTCTCGTGGACGCATGGTTCGCCCGAAGACGGCGGGTCAAAAGCGTTACGTCGATGCGATTCGCAATAACACCATTACGTTCGGCATCGGTCCAGCAGGTACGGGTAAGAGTTGGCTGGCTGTCGCGATGGCTGTTCAGGCATTGCACGCACGGCAGGTCCAGCGCATCATCCTGACTCGTCCCGCAGTGGAAGCGGGTGAACGATTGGGATTCCTGCCTGGTGACCTCATGGCAAAGATTGACCCGTATCTGCGTCCGCTGTATGACGCTCTGTATGACATGGTCGATGCTGAAGCTGCTCAGAAATTAATTGAACGTCAAACGATCGAAGTGGCTCCACTTGCATTCATGCGTGGACGTACTTTGAATAATTCATTCATCATTCTTGACGAAGCGCAGAACACAACTCCAGAACAGATGAAGATGTTTCTCACCAGAATTGGTTTTGGTTCCAAGGTTGTTGTCACTGGTGACATTTCTCAGATTGACGTTCCCGATGGTCGCAGTGGATTGGTCGGACTGGAGAAGAAGTTGGGCGAGATCGATTCGCTTGAGTTTGTGCGCCTTGATGGTTCCGATGTAGTCCGCCATCGGATAGTTGCAGACATTGTCGCAGCATATGAGAAGCACACATCATCGTCTGAAGAGTCACGCTCACGCAGAGGTTCTCAT
This sequence comes from uncultured Actinomycetes bacterium, assembly GCA_937927625.1. GTDB lineage: Bacteria > Actinomycetota > Acidimicrobiia > Acidimicrobiales > Ilumatobacteraceae > UBA2093. The sequence goes on from CALBSD010000041.1 coordinate 82,910, forward strand.
CGTGGGTGAAAATCATCCAAAGATTGATGTGCCCAAACGTGCGGGTGGTGACGGAGTGCCCGAAGTTTTTTGTTCAGATGAACAAGATGCAATGGAAATTGATCTTGAGCGCTGGCGTCTCTTGGCGATTGCAACTTTGCAATCTCAGGGAGTTCGTGGAGCGTGTGAACTCTCCTTGTTCTTTGTTGATGAGACAACAATTGCCGACTTGAATTCCGAGCACATGGGTAAAGTCGGCCCCACTGATGTCCTTGCCTTTCCGCTTGATGGAGTGGAGGTCGCAGAGATGCAAGGCCCTGGTGCTCTCACACGCGGTCCATCAAGGCCGCACCCAGATCATGATGACATGCCGACTTTGCTAGGCGATGTACTGGTATGTCCTTCAATTGCAGCGAAGCAAGCGCCGACACATGCTGGAACCGTTGACGACGAACTGGCGCTTCTGGTGGTTCATGGATGCCTTCACGTACTTGGTTTTGACCATGACACCGAAGACGCTCTCACGCAGATGCGTGCAATCGAAGTTGCCGTGCTTTCTGAACATCATTGGCGAGGACCTGCGCCCGAAGGATTTCGACAAGGACATGACGAATGATTGCAAATAGCCCCACGTCGGCTGACTGGTGGATGCTGATCGCAATCGGTGTGCTTCTCCTGTTTTTGGTGGTCTTCTCCATTGCCGAGATGGGCCTGTCTCGAATGTCGAAGCCCAAGGCGCAAGCGCTTGCCGATTCAGGGGTCAAGGGCGGCAAATCTCTTCTCACTTTGGTGAAGAACCCAGAGCGTTGGGTGAATCCACTGTTGTTGTCGGTGAATGTTTGTCAAACAGTGCAAGCGACATTGACGGGTGTTGTTGCAGGCAGGTTGTTCGGCGCTGCAGGTGTTGTGATTGGTGTGCTGCTGAACGTCGTTGTGTTCTTCGTATTCGCAGAGGCAGTTCCTAAAACGTATGCAGTGATTCATTCGGACCGTGCGGCGCTCTCTACTGCACCCCTCATTTCCGGTCTTTCAAAATTCTGGCCTCTTCGCAAGATGTCTCAGGCGCTGATTGGACTCACCAATGTCGTCGTCAAAGGAAAGGGTCTCGAGCAGGGTCCTTTCATTGGAGAGCAAGAGTTTCTCGGCATTGTGGAAGCTGCCGCTGAAGAAGAAATTATTGAGCATGAAGAACGGGAGCTCATTGAGTCGATCATCGAGTTCGGAGACACAGTCGTGCGTGAGATCATGCGCCCTCGTCCAGATGTCATTCATGTTGATGCTGGGACAACTGTCGATGCTGCACTCGACGAAGCATTTGAACACGGAGTCAGTCGTTTGCCGGTGATGCACGAAGACGAAGAGGGCAATCAGGACGTGCTCGGCGTCGCATACGCAAAAGACCTCATGATTCGAAGCCGTGCCGGTGGCGGTGCAGAACTCGTTGACTCTCTCGTGCGTCCTGCAGTGGTGATTCCCGAATCAAAACCTGTTTCCAAGTTGATGCGGGAAATGCAGCGGGATCATTTCCACATGGCAATCGTTGCGGACGAATACGGAAGTATCGCTGGGCTTGTGACGTTGGAAGATTGTCTTGAAGAACTTGTCGGTGAAATTATCGATGAGCACGACGATGAAACAGCGATGATTCGACAACTACCCAATGGAATCTCTTTAGTAGATGCAGGATTATCCATTTCTGATTTCAATGATCATTTCAAAGTTGCGCTCGATGACGAAGAATTCGACACTGTTGGTGGCTTTATGTTCGGTGCGTTTGAACACGTTCCAACAGTTGGTGAATCCATAGATGTTGATGGGTGGAAACTGGAAGCAGAAGAAATCGAAGGACGCCGCATCACGACAGTTCGTGTGTCGCCAATTGTTCCACTGGATTAACTGATTGATGCGATCAGTTCGCTGCGCTTCGGTTTACCTAGGGCAGTGCGGGGAATCTCTTGAACGAAATACACCTGCTTTGGTGCGCAATGCGTTGGCAGAACTGATTTCACAGACTCTCGAATTTCTTCAAGACTGAGCGATGCGTCGGTCACAATCCAAGCAGTGACAACTTGGCCCCACTCTGCATCCTTCACGCCTGCGACACAAACATCTTTGACATTCGTTGTTTTTCGAATGGCCTCTTCGACAGCTTCGGGCCACACATTTTCGCCGCCCGAAATGATGAGGTCTCCTTCTCGACCTTCGACCGATAACACTCCATTGGTGAAGGTGCCGATATCACCGGTACGGAGCCATCCATCGACATCAACAGGCGATGTTTCATCTCTATATCCACGCAGCAGCATTGGTGCGCGTAGATAAATGATTGAGTCACGTATTTCAATCTCAACGCCATCAAGTGGGACTCCGTCGTAGACGACTCCGCTTCCTGTCTCTGTCATGCCATAGGTGGTGACACTGTTTGAGGGTCTATTCGCAGGGGGCTTCGAACCACCAAGAACGATGGTGCGAAATTTGGATGCGTCCACTCGTTGTAATGCGGTGCCGACGAGCGAAACCAAGGTGGCTCCATTTCGTGCAGCGCTGTTATAGGCCTCAACAGTGAAAGAGGGGACAGCGATGACGGGGGTTCCAGTGACAATGCTTCGCATGAGGACGCTGAACCCGCCGACGTGCGAAGGAGGAAGGCAGGCGAGCCAGATGTCATCGCTAGTGATATTGAGCCGAGAACTCGTGGCGATTGCGCTCGCGTTAACCGCATCGTGAGTCAGAACCACCGCCTTTGGGTTTCCGGTGGTTCCGCTGGTTGCCACGACGACTGCATCGCCCGATTCGATGGGACTCCCGTCGTACCGAGCCTCCTCTGTGCTTGTCGCAATGCGTGTCGGACCGACAGCGTTGAGAACGACTCGGCGTGCTGGGGCGGGGAGTCGTTGATCGAGGGGAAAGACAGCATCGCCAACATCCCAGGCCCGACGAATACGGTCGACCATCTCCGGGCCACACGGCATATCCAGGCAGATGAGTTCGTTCACCGTTTCAGGCTATGGGAGGTGCGACACTTGACCAATGAATAACGCGATGCCACCGACAAATTTGGGATGGAAGAAGTGGGTATTGGGGGCTCGTCCCCGCACGCTTCCCGCGGCTGTGGTCCCAGTCTTGGTCGGTGCTGCATGTGCCTCGTCAGATTCGCCAGTGTGGTGGAGAGTTTCTTTGACTCTGGTCGTCAGTCTTGCCTTGCAGGTCGGCGTGAATTACGCCAATGACTATTCCGATGGCATCAAAGGCACTGATGCAGTGCGAGTGGGGCCCCTTCGTCTCGTCGGTTCTGGAGTCGCAAGTGCTTCGTCGGTAAAGCGAGCAGCCTTTTTGGCGTTTGGAGTTGCAGCTGTCGCTGGATTAGTCCTTGCGCTGGTCACAACATTCTGGCTCATCGCTGTTGGTGTTGCAGCAATTGTTGCAGCGTGGACCTACACCGGCGGACCGCGACCATACGGTTATGCAGGTCTAGGCGAAGTCTTCGTCTTTGTGTTCTTCGGCCTGGTTGCCACCGTCGGTACGCAGTATGTGGTGAGCGAGCACTTCACCTCAACAGGTTGGATAGCCAGTGTTGTTGTCGGTTGTTATGCCTGTGCGTTGTTGGTGGTGAATAACCTGCGAGATATCCCTGGTGACACTGAAGCAAACAAGCGCACACTTGCCGTCAAGTTGGGCGATGCAAGAACGCGTCAGTTCTTCGCGCTGTTGGTTGTTGTTGCTGCCGTCGGGATCATCGTGGTGGGTCTGCAGACACAGCTTTATGCGCTGTTCGGTTTAGTCGGTGTGATTGCAACACGGCCGGCACTGAACGACATTGCTCGTGGTGCAAAAGGTCGCGATCTCATTCCTGTACTTGGCGCAGTAGGTCGCGCTCAAATGATTTTGGCTGTCACCTTCACAACTGGAATCCTCATTGCACTAAATGCGTGAAAGCCAATCTTGGAAGATGGCAGTAAACCTTGTGATGTTTTCCAGATGGCACGTGTGTCCGACGTCGTCAATGACATGTAGTTCACTCTGTGGTATCAACGACTTCATTCGGCGTGCGAGATCAACGAATTTCTGATCATTTGCGCCTGCAATAAGCAATACCGGCATTGCGAGAGTGTGGAGAACGTTCCAGAGGGGAGTTTGTGTTCCAGTGCCGGCAAAGCGCAGAGAGTCTCCCAATCCTGCGGCTGTGTTCTGGCATCGCGAAGGAACATCAGCGAGCGCTGACGAAAGTCCACTGAACATCGGATTGCTCAGCCATTCGGTGATGAAAGCAGGAACACCGACTTCGCTGATTCTGTTCGACAATGCTTCATCAGAATCGCGACGTTGCTTCCGTTCGTTGTCGTCGTCGATGCCGGCAGTTCCGCTGATGAGAACAAGTGCAGACACTGTTTCGGGATGTTGTAACGCCGTATGCAGCGCAATGCGAGCACCCATGGAATATCCAACGAGGATTCCCTGGCTCATGGTCTCGGCAACATCGTTGGCGGCTTCCACCAAATTTCTCTTGCCATCAAGTGACTGGCCATGTCCTGGTGCATCAATGATCGTGTATTGATGTCCGAGTGGGAGTTGCTCAACAACGGGCGCCCAGGATTCCTTTGTCTGCGTAAAGCCGTGAAGGAAGGAAATTGACTTTCCAGTTCCTGACGTGATGCGCGCGAGCTTCACTGGGAAAGAATTCGTTCCAGAACCTTGACGAAGACGTCGGTTTCTTGAGCACCGGGAATGAAGTATTTGTCGTCGATGAAGAAGGCGGGCACTCCAGTGACCTCTCGCGCATAAGCACCTTCGATGTCGGCTTGTACCGCTTCGATGCCGCCGCCAGCGTTTAACCATTCGGTGAGCGCTGATGCGTCGTGCCCTAGAGAGGCAGCTCGAGCAACAACAATTTCAATGTCACCTACATCGAGGCCCTCGGTGAAATATGCAGAGAGAAGATTTTCCTTGAAAGTTGCTTGAGCTTCTGCGCCATGATTTTCAAGAACCCAGTGCAGAGCGCGATGACACAGAATGGTGTTGGCACGAAGAGCGATATCCATATTGAAGGTGATGCTGTCTCCAGCGGCCACCGAGGTGACATGTTGCAGAATTTGTTCGGCTCGTTCGCGGCCACCGAACTTCTTGGCATATGCATCCACAACAGGTGTGGGGGAGCCCACGGGCGCTGTTGGGTCCAATTGGTACGCCTTGTACACAATCTCAATAGGCTCTGTGACGCCCTTCTCTCGTAGTTGGGTGACGGCATTGTCAAAACGGCGCTTTCCTATAAAGCACCATGGGCACACAACGTCGGACCAAATTTCTACGCGCACAAGTGCAACGATAGGTGACATGAGTTCTATTGGCGATACCGCATCGACATTCTGTGCCACTTTGGTGGATGAATGGATTCATTCAGGCGTTCGCCACGCAGTGGTGGCCCCTGGCAGCCGGTCCACCCCGTTGGCGGTCGCTCTGGCTCGGCGTCCAGAGCTTCATGTCCATCTTTTCCATGACGAGCGCAGTGCTTCATTTGCTGCAGTCGGTATTGGTCTAGCAACAAAGTCGCCAGCCGTTCTGTTATGCACATCGGGAACTGCCGCCGCACATTTCCACGGCGCCGTGGTGGAAGCTCATCAGAGCAATGTGCCAATGATCATCTGCACCGCAGACCGTCCTCCAGAGTTGCGTGATGTTGGTGCACCGCAAACGATTGATCAAACCAATCTCTTCGGTTCTGCTGTGCGTTGGTTTCATGACCCAGGCGTTCCCTCAACCGACGCAGCATCGTCGTGGCGTTCTTTGGCGGCACGATCATTTGGTATCTCTCTCGGCGCTCGTCCCGGTCCCGTTCACCTCAATTTGCCATTCCGGGAACCGCTCTTGGGTTCTGAGTGGGAACTGCCTGTTCGTACCGCCAATGCAACTCCGCATGTAGTTCGTGCTGAGTCTGTCTCCGAAGATGATGTGCTTCTTCTGTTCAATGCCATTGCAGGAAAACAGGGTGTCGTCCTGGCGGGACGCGGTGCAACTCCTGAAGTGTTGACTCTTGCGAAAGCATTGGGTTGGCCAGTATTCGCGGACCCCCGAAGTGACCTGCGTATCTGTGATGACAATGTCCTTGTTTCATTTGATCCTGTATTGCGCTCTACACGATTTGCCGATTCACATTTCCCAGAGGTCGTCTTGCGTGTCGGGGAACCTGCTGCCTCCAAAGTGACAGCCCAGTGGCTGATTCGCTCGGGGGCAAAAGTCGTGCAGGTGCAAGAAACCGAAATGGTGATTGACCCAGATCACTCTTCTTCGTTGACGCTTGTTGGTGACATCTCGCAGATTGCATCGATGACAGCATCGATGGTGGCAACGCCAATTTCCGGTTGGTTGGCTGACTGGACAGATGCAGAGATCGCATCGCAAAAAGCGATTTCCGAATGGACGTCGAAGAACTGGTCTGAACCATCGAACGCACGTGTCGTGACGGACTCAATCGCAGAAGGATGCAATCTTGTTGTGTCGTCGTCAATGCCGATTCGTGACGTCGAATGGTTTGGTTCGGTGACGCCACAAGCTCAGGTGTATTCAAACCGTGGAACAAACGGTATTGATGGTGTCATCAGCACAGCAATTGGTATTGCGATTGGATCAGGTGTCGAAACGACATTGTTGATTGGTGATGTTGCTTGTCTTCATGACACCAATGGTCTTTGGGCATTGATGCAGCGCAATGTCAATCTCAAAATTGTTGTGACGAACAATGATGGCGGAAGCATCTTCTCGTTCCTGCCTCAAGCAACCCAGGTTGATATGTCAACCTTTGAATTGTTGTACGGAACGCCTCATGGTGTTTCCTTTGAGCATCTGGCGACAGCGCATGGAGTGCCTTTCAAGCGAGTAACGCAAGCAGATGCTCTGCGCGATGCGCTCAGTTCGCAAGGAACAGTGTTAATTGAAGTGCCTTTTGATCGTTCAATGAACGTTCCTCAGCATGACGCTTTGAACTCCGCTGTAGTAGCGGCAGTGGAGCTGGCTACGGCCTGACAATCGCCGACAGCATGGCTTGAAACTTTGCTTGAGTTTCGGCCAGTTCGGCATACGGATTGCTCTCTGCGACAATTCCACCACCGGCAAAAAGACGTGCAGTTCGACGGTCATCGGAAAGCTCAGCGCATCGAATGGTCACTGCAAATGTTCCATTGCCATTGTTGTCCATCCAGCCCACGGCACCGCCGTAGTTTCCTCGTTCCATCGGTTCATTTGTTGTGATGAAATCAATTGCATCAGCAGATGGGAAGCCGCCCAAGGCTGGTGTTGGGCATAGTTCTTTCACAAGTGTCATGACGTGAGCAGTTGGCTCCGTCAGTGCACCTTCGATGAATGTCCCAAGGTGTTGCACATTGGCAACGGTGACAATGGAAGGTTCTGCCTCCCAGTCGAGATACGAACAGAACGGCAACAAAGTGTCATGCACCATGTCAACAACGACGCGATGTTCAATCTGATTCTTTGTACTGGCGACGAGTTCTTCGGCCAATTGCTTGTCGGTCTCGGGGTCTCCGGTGCGAGGAGTGGTCCCAGCAAGGGGGCGACTGCGAATCTCTCGACCATTCACTTCGACGAGTAGTTCAGGTGTGGCGCCAATCATGTTGCCGATACAGAAGCGATAGCTGCTGCCGAAGGAGGCACGCAGGCGAAGCAGAACGCTATGTACATCGATTGGTTCATCAGCGTGCACTTCAATGTCTCGAGCGATGACCGCCTTCTTGAGTAAACCGCCACGCACGGCATCACGAGCAAGTGTGACTGCATCGAGATATCGGCCGACTGGTGTACGGGCTCCGACTCTGAATGAATTGCTGGACGGACGTGGAGGTCGGGCAGTGGCGGCACTACTGATCGCTTGTGCGACAGCTTCGTCGCTGACTTCTGCTGCCGACTCACCAACAAGTGTGACGGTATGAGTGCCATCTTCGCGCTTCGCAAATGTTGCCTTGGCGACTACAAATTCTGCCGGCTGTTGTGGAAGGAATGGAATTGTTCCGAATGCAATAGGGCTGATGTCTGATAGGTCGTGAGACGACATATGTCTGCTGTGCTGCATGGATGAAAGCATCTGTCGCATGCCGACTTCATCAGAAGAGAATGCAATGCCTTGCCCGGCAAAACCAATGCCATCTCGGACAAAGAGGAAACCTGAACCGCCACACACATTGTTGAGATCGAAAGGTGTCTCGACAAGAACGGTGCGGTGGATCATGGATTTCGAGTTCCCACCATTAGCTGAGTCAATCCGCCAGAAAGTTGGTGATGTTTTGCGTCAGCGAATCCGGAATCTTGCAGCATCTTCTCCATGACATTTCGGTCGGGGAGATACACGATGCTCTTGGGCAAGTATCTGTAGGCAGGGCCATCGCTGAGCAGTGCACCAATCTTCGGAACAATCTTTCCGAAGTAGATGTTGTTGCCGAATCGAATAATTGGATTGTGAGGAATTCCCACGTCCAACAATGCGATACGACCACCAGGTCGAATGACGCGAGAGCATTCAAGGAAGAATGCGTTGAGATCGACCAGGTTCCTCAGTGCAAATCCGCAAATGATTCCATCAACAGAATGGTCGGGGACAGGGAGGCGAAGAATGTCTGCTTGCGCGCGCGGTGCACCACTGCGGTCGTTGGCCAACATGCCATAGGACAAGTCCATTGCGATTGGTTGCAATCCCGCTTTGCGTAGATCGATGCACAAGTCGCCCGTGCCGGCAGCGAGGTCGAGAACGCGAGAACCGGCTGGAAGTCGCAGGTCACGCACGGCCCGACGGCGCCAGCGGGTGTCGAGGCGGAACGTCATCACTCGATTGACAAGGTCATACCTAGGTGCAATTGCATCGAACATATTGCGGACCATGCGGGCCTTATCCTCTCCCTGAGGAAGCTCAGCAGTGTCCCAAGTGGGCTTGCCATGGTTGTCAGGGGAGTTCACATAGCCAAGGCTAAGCGTTGCCAGTGCTGAGTACGGCAACTTGACTCGCTGTCATTGGTCACGGGGCACAAGAATGGTCATATCCAAGTGTCAACAAGGGGGACGCCAGATGATCGATTTCACACTTGCTCCAGAACATGAAGCCGTGCGCCAAAAGGTGCGTGATTTTGTCGACAATGTGATTAAGCCAGCGATGGAGCCATATGGCCATCGCGACAACATGGCTCCTGAAATGCATTCGGCATATGTGAAGGACCTCATTGAGTTGCGCCATAAAGCCGTCGAGGCTGGATTGTGGTTGCCTCACATGCCAAAGGAAGTGGGTGGCATGGGGCTTGGACACGTGGCATTAGCCATGGTCCAGGCTGAAGCCGCCAAGACCCGTGTTGGACCGTGGGTGTTCAACTGCAATGCGCCGGATGAAGGCAACATGCACACGTTGCATCATTGGGCCACAGATGAGCAGAAAGAGAAGTACCTCAAGCCACTCTTGAAGGGAACTTCATCATCCTGCTTTGCTATGACAGAGCCAGAAGTGGCCGGATCAGACCCCACGCTGATTCGCACTCATGCCATTAAAGATGGAGATGAATGGGTCATCAATGGTCACAAGTGGTTCATCTCCGGCGCACGTCGTGCAAAGTTTGCAATTCTCATTGCACGTACGGAGATGGATGTACCGCCGGGCTCTCGTGGTGCAAACACCGCATTCATCATCGACTTGCCAACAAAGGGTTGGAACGATGTTCGCGAAGTGGAAACAATGCACGGTTCCACCGGCCACTCAGAGATCGTGATTGAAGACTTGCGTGTCCATGACTCTCAGATTCTCGGCGGACGCGGCAATGGACATCGTCTTGGTCAGTACCGTCTCGGACCTGCACGACTCGCTCACTGCATGCGCTGGGTTGCGCAGGCCGAAACAGCTCTCGACATGATGGTCGACCGTTCGCTGAATCGTTATTCGCATGGTTCACTTCTCGCCGAAAAGCAGGGCGTTCAGTGGATGATTGCTGACAGTGCGATGGAGCTGTACCAGTGCAAGCTGATGATCCTTCATGCCGCGTACAAGATTGACAAGGGAGAGGATTTCCGTACCGAGGTTTCAATGGCGAAGCATTTTGTTGCGAACAGCCTCAACCGGATTATCGACCGAGCTATTCAAGTGCATGGTGCGTTGGGCTATTCCACGGACACGCCGTTAGCCAACATGATGCAGAACGCTCGTTGGGCTCGATTCGCCGATGGTGCAGATGAAATTCACCAGATGCGTATCGCGGAGAACACCATCAAGGCATATACGGACAACGGCACCACCCGTAAAGCAACCGGTGACCTGCCGCTGTAAAGCTTCGACTATTTCTGGGCGTCGATAGCGACTTGCTTTGCCCAGCGATAGTCAGCCTTGCCAGCAGGTGAGCGCACGATGCTGTCAACGAACACAATTTCCTTTGGAAGCTTGTATCGAGCAATGTGATTCTCTGCCTCGGCGAGCAGTGATGCAACATTTTGTGCACAACCATCTTTGAGGCGGACAACTGCGACCACTTCATTGCCCCAACGTTCGCTTGGTCGGCCAGTCACGACGCAGTCATACACATCGGGATGGAACTTAACGGCGGCTTCAACTTCTTCGGCAAAAATCTTTTCACCACCAGAGTTGATGGTGACCGAGTCGCGACCATGCAGTTCAATAATGAGATCTGCGGTGAGGCGCGCTCTGTCTCCCGGAACGACATAGCGAACACCCTGCACAACGGGATACGTGCGTTTTGTCTTTGCCTCATCGTTGAGATAGCCAAGAGCAAGGCGTCCGCTCTTAGCGAGCCAGCCCAATTCTTCATGGCCTGGTTCAAGAACGCTGGTGAGATCCTCGGAGAGAATGTGATTCTGTGGAGCAAGCGGGAATGTGCCTGTGCCAGATGAACTACCAGCACTGACTTGCGACAACTGTCCACCGGCCTCTGACGAACCAAGTCCGTCCACCATCATGATCCATGGCAAATGTTGAAGGAACTCATCTTTGAGATTCGATGACAAGGCCGCTCCGCCCGAAAGAATGGACGCCAGAGATTTGAGGTCGCGTGTGTTGTTCACAAGACCATCGATCAGCGGTCGGCCAAATGCATCGCCCACAATGAGCAGGAACGTTGCCTTTTCTTTCTCGACTGTTCCCCATATGTCATCTGCATCAAGCCGATCGGTTTGTGACTGCACGATGACAGTTCCGCCTGAGAGCCACGTACGCATCGCAATCCAGTGGCTCGCTCCGTGCATAAATGGTGGGCTGGTGAGGGCACGCAGGGTGCCAGCAGCTTCGGACACAAATTCCTCAATAGTGCGTGCAGTCTTTGAACCGCCGAAACATTCGACGACGGCATCGGCATTGCGCCACAGAACTCCTTTCGGCATTCCTGTGGTTCCACCGGTGTACAAGATGTAGAGATCGTCACCGTTGTATCCGCCAGCAGGCTTGTCCGTGGACGATTGAGCGAGCGCATCTTCGTACCAAACAGCGCCTTCAAGAAGTTCGTTGCCACTGTTGTCTGGCACTTGGATGATCACCCGCAGGTTTGGCAATTGAGGTCGAACCTCAGCAAGCAGCGGAGCAAAACGTGAGTGCACAACGCATGCGGCGGCATTGGAGTCGGTGAGAAGATACTGCAATTCCTCGGCGACATATCGGTAGTTGACATTGAAAGGTGCAACACGTGCCTTCCAGGAGCCCAACATGCTTTCCAGGTACTCATTGCCATTATGGAGATAGATGGCGAGGTGATCCTGGCCTGTTCTCCAGCCATCTAATTGATCGCGCTCTGTGTGGCATCCCAGTCCCTGTGATGCGAGGTAGTTGGCAAGTTGGCGGGTGCGCAGATTGATGTCATTCCAGGTGAATCGCTTGTCGCGATAAATGAGACACTCCTGGTCGGGGCGCGTCGCGGCGATGGCCTCCAAAATTTCTGCGATACCTATAACTGCTGGAGGAAACTCGGACATCTATAAACGATAACCTTCGCAACGAAGGAGGGACGATGTCGAACAACCCCCACTCACCAATCTTTGGAGTATTCATCCCGCAGGGCTGGAAGATGGAGCTCGCTGGCATTGAAGGTGCCGAGGCGAAATGGAATAAGTCAGTCGAGATCACGGTCCTTGCCGAGGAGCTTGGTTTTGATTCGGTGTGGGTCTACGACCACTTCCACAACGTTCCGAAGCCTTCTCAAGAAGCGGTGTTCGAGTGCTGGACAACGATGGCAGCAATTTCGCAACGAACATCTCGAATCCGTCTTGGCCAAATGGTGGGTTGTAACGGCTATCGCAATCCTGGTCTGCTGGCGAAAATCACTTCGACTCTCGATGTCATCTCTGGTGGTCGACTTGATTGGGGCATAGGTGCCGGTTGGTATGAGAACGAATTCAAGGGTTACGGATTTGAATTTCCCAAGCCTTCTGATCGCATCGGCATGTTGAAAGAGACAATTGAGATCGTGAAGTCAATGTGGACTCAGGCTGAAACCACATATGACGGCAAGTACTACAAGATGTCTCGCGCACAATGTGATCCAAAGCCTCTACAGCAACCAACCCCTCCGGTGTGGATAGGCGGTGGCGGTGAGCAACTCACTCTGCGCGTGGTCGCGCAACATGCTGACGTCTCGAACTTCGGTAGTTCCCTTGAGGAGTTCACTCGCAAGCGCGTCATTTTGCAAGAGCACTGCAAAGCAGTGGGGCGTGATGAATCGACAATTCGCAAAACCATTTCAAGCGAAGTGTTTATCCGTGAGAGCGAGAAAGATCTTCTCGATGTCACCCCGCGTAACGCATGGGGTCTCTCGCCAGAAGAATGGCGCGAGAAGGCTTTGGTCGGTACACCAGAACAGGTCAGCGAGAAGATTCAGAAGTATCTCGACGCCGGGTGCACGGGGTTCATCCCATGGTGCCCCGATTACCCGAACACTGAGACCATTGAATTGTTCGCCAAGAAGGTCATTCCGAACTTCCGCTGATGTATTCAGCCCCGCAGGGCTAAATACTTAGGCTGCGTAGTAGCGGAAGATGACTTCTGCGATGCAAGAAGGCTTTGGTGCACCTTCAACTTCAAAAGTTGTTTCAAGAGTGACTTGTGCACCACCGTTGATGTCATCGACTGCGAGAACCTTGACGCCTGCACGAAGCTTGGAGCCAACGGGGACTGGTGACATGAAACGAACTTTGTTCGCGCCGTAGTTCACGCCCATTGCGATGCCGCCCACAGAGAAAATCTGAGGAAGCAAGACAGGTCCGAGAGACAAGGTGAGATACCCGTGAGCAATGGGGCCACCGAACGGTGACTGAGCCTTTGCGCGCTCTGGGTCGGTGTGGATCCACTGCTGGTCACCAGTTGCATCAGCAAACAGTTGAACTCGAGCCTGGTCGATTTCAAGATATTCGGAATACCCGATGTGTTCGCCGACGAGGGCCTTGAGTGCTGCGAGGTTTTCGATGTGACGTGCCATGCCTTCAGTGTTGCACAGCGCGCAGCGCCGAGAGGTTAACGAAGCCAGGTTTTGACGTAATTGCGACTCATGGAGTGGAGGAGAAGCGCCGGAAGCGCAACCTCAAACATGAGGTTGATGATGTCTCCAGTGGGGATGACGGACATCGGAGCCCACTGAGATGTCACGAAGCGTGAGAGAAACCGAAGTGTGAATGGCGAAAAGGCTGCAACGAGGCCGACGATCCAACCAAGTTTCTTGCCGTTCGCCATCAGGAAACCGGCCGCGGGATAAGCCAAAGCGCAAATGATGGCGAGGATTGAAATAAGTCCACCGGTGGAGCGGCACCATCCGAATGTCCTGCTGATTTGGAAGTAATCAACAAGTGCATATGCACCATCGATGTAGAGCAACCAAGTCGCAATCGCAACTGTCTGTGGTTGCATGCGGTCGAACCACTTGCGAAAGTCGAGTTGGGAGAACGCACTGTTTGCCATTCCGTAAGTGTTGCATCTCATGCAAGGCACTGGAGTCATTTGCAACTACCCTGTGAGTTGTGCGGAGCGGATTTGTGACCTTTGTTGGTCGACCCAATGTTGGTAAGTCGACATTGTTGAACGCGATCTGTGGTCAGAAGATTTCCATTGTCTCGAATAAGCCGCAGACAACTCGCACGCGCATTCGGGGCGTGTATCACGGCGAAGATGCTCAGATTGTTTTTGTTGACACTCCAGGAATTCACAAGCCAGTCACTGCGCTCGGTGAGCGTGTAAATGCAACCGCACTCGACAGCGTGAATGATGTTGATGTCGTGTGCCTTCTCATTGATGCATGCAAGCCATTTGGTCGTGGTGATCAGTGGGTGGCCGACCACATTGATGTGCGTAATGCATTTGTCATCGTGAATAAGTCGGACCGTGCGACACGAGAGCAAATGATTTCGCAGCTCCAGGCAACTTCGGTTTTGGAAGCAGCGGAGTATTTCCCTGTATCTGCGCGCACGGGTGAGGGTGTTCCGGAACTGCTCGCTGCTCTACTTGCAAAAATGCCAGAAGGTCCGGCGTATTACCCACCCGAAATGGTCTCCGACACTGAAGAGGCGCAGTGGGTGGCGGAATTAGTACGCGAACAACTCTTGGCTGTCCTGAAAGACGAACTTCCATATTCGGTCGCCACCAGAGTGACTGAGTGGGAATGGCCGAAGGTACGTTGCGAGATTTTGGTCGAACGTGAAAGCCAAAAAGGCATGGTCATTGGCAAGGGTGGAGAACTCTTGAAGTCAGTGGGCCAAAAAGTACGAGCGCAGATGCCCCCAGGTGCCTACATCGAATTGCACGTTGTTGTTGAGAAGGACTGGCAGCAACGCCCAGACCGCCTCGAACGTCTCGGCTACTAATTACTTTTCTTGCGTGATGTCGCGCAGAAACTGTTCAACTTCTTCGCGGTTGCGCGTCTTCTTCATCGGCGGCAAAGCATTGAGCAATGTCCATCGATAGCGAGCGCTCGCTAAACGATTGTCAAATACTGCGACAACACCTTGGTCTGTCGCAGTGCGAATCAGGCGTCCTGCTGCTTGTGCCAGAGATGTTGCCGCGATGGGAAGGTCGATCTGGCTGAACGCCTTGTCACGTCCGATGGCTTCTCTCCGTGCTTCGAGAAGCGGGTCACCAGGTACAGGGAAGGGAAGTTTGTCGAGAATGACAAGAGACAAGGTACGGCCAGGAAGGTCAACGCCTTGGAAGAAAGACTGGGATGCGAAGAGGCACGCACTTTCGTCGGCCATGAACATCTCAATCAGCTTCTGACGTGGAGAGTCCTTTGGGCTGAGGATGGGAAACTCAAGGCGTTCTCGCATCGCCTCGGTTGCGGCAAAGAGAGCTTTGTTACTGGTGAAGAGCGCGAGTGTGCGGCCACCAGCAGCGGTGATGAGAGCTTCCATCTCGTCATAGAGAAAATCGGAGTACTCCGGTGCTTTCCAATCGGGGAATTCTGGAGAGCAATAGAGACGTGAATTGCGTTCGTAATCGAATGGACTGTCGACAGTGAGAACTTCGGTGCCTTCTTCGGGAAGACCGACACGATCAGGCATGGAGGTGGGAACAGTTGCGCTTGTCAGAACCGCAGTGTGTTCATTCCATACGTTCTTGGCAAGAACTTCGCCGACATGTAGCGGACTGATTTTCAACTCAGGACGTTCTTCGGATCCGTCAACATATGCGACATATGCCGCTGTTGTTCCGAGTGCTACGTCGAGGCTCTCGGTGAGACGCATTCCTTGTGTCTGTGCTCGGTAAATGCGTTGCTGAACGGATTCATTGTCGGATTTAATTTCACGCAATTCATTAATGAGTGATGAAACCTCTGTACGGATTTGCCCCAGTACTTCGCTGATGTTCGACGGGAGTGGCTGTGAGAGACGGTTTCCGGCATGGGGGCCGATTGCCCCTGACAAACGCAGGCCAAATTCTTCAAGGCGATTTGTGAGATTGGGGTCAGCAATAACTTTGCGGACTGCCGATGCAAACGACGACACACGACCATTTGTCAGCTTGGTGCCGACGGTGTCACTAAGTGTTGACTCCAACTGATGAGCTTCGTCAAAGATGACGATTTTGTGCTCGGGAAGAATGTTGCCGCCACTAGCAATGTGATTTCCGTACAAATGAATGTTGACAACAACAACGTTCGCTGTTGAGGCTGCATCACGTGCACGCTCAGCAAAGCAACTAGCACCTACAGGGCACTTGCTTTTTCCTGGGCATTCATCCATGCCAACGCTGACTGCTTGCTTGGCGCGATCAGATGGAATGCGGGGAAGTTCCTCGAAGTCGCCGGTTGTGGTTTTGCGGGCCCACTTGACGAGTTCATCAATCTCTTTGTTCACTTTGTCGGAGGTTTCTTCGAACTCCAACTGAGCCGACTTATCGGACCGTTCATTCACGCGTTGCAAACAGACGTAGTTGCTCCGCCCCTTCACGACAGCCCATGTGAAGGGCACGCCGATGTGCTCTTTCAACAAGGGGAGGTCGTTCGTGTTCAGTTGGTCCTGCAATGCCTTCGTGGCAGTGGCAACAACCGCGGTCTCGCCAGAGAGAATTGCAGGAACGAGATAGCCGAGCGACTTGCCTGTGCCGGTTCCTGCTTGCACGATGATGGAGCGACCAGAGGCGAGTGACTCTGCAATGGCATGGGACATGTCGATCTGTCCTTGGCGTTCTTCGGAACCTTCGAATGCCGAAGTGACAAGGCGAAGCGCATCGATTGCCTCTTGACCTGCGATGGACTTGCTCATGATGTTGTCGTCTTCGTTAGTGAGGCAAGTGCCTGTTGAAATTCGTTTCGATCGAAGTCGGGCCACGGACGTTCGGTAAAAAAGATGTGCGCACCTTTGATTTGCCACAGCATGAAGTTTGAAATGCGAGCTTCACCAGATGTGCGCACCAGTAAATCCACGGGCGGCATTTCGGGGTCGTACAAGTTCTCTTGAATAGATGAAGGGGTGACTGCACCCGTCTGCATAGCCAGGCGGGATGCGCGAACCAGTTCTGCACGGCTCCCGTAATCGAATGCGATGGTGACGGAAAGTCCAGTGTTTGTAGAAGTGTCTGCGATGGCCTTGTTGATCGCCTTCTGCACCATCACGGGCGTGCGAGCACCTTTTTCCTGGAAAGGGCGACCAATCCAGCGGGTACGGGCATTATTCCGGTTCATCTCATCTGTGCGTGCAAAGAGCTTGCGATGCAAGGCGAGGATGTGTCGAACTTCGGTGCGAGGGCGCACCCAGTTCTCGGTGGAGAACCCAAAGGCGGTCAACCAGCCGATGTGGGCATCGGAAGCGGCGCGCACAACCTCTGCCAAGGCCTCTTCGCCTGCCGTATGACCCTCTGTGCGGGGAAGACCGCGGCGACGAGCCCAACGACCATTGCCATCCATGATGCAGGCCACGTGCAACGGAGGGGTGCGGGGTGCAGGGGACATGGTCTACACACCCTAGTAAGGGGAGGTGTCGGGGTAGATGCAAGTGGCTGGGGTGTGTGGGCGTGTGAGAATGGTTGAGTGCCAGGACTCGCCGAACCCCAGGAAAATGGTCTCGACCATGTGGTGGTCGTCGGGGGCACTCCCGCTGAATGGCTAGCAATGTCTGCACAAGAGTGGTCGACTCGTTTGTCGTCGGTGGCGAGAGGTGCTGCTGTGGAAGGTGCTCATTGGGTCACCGTTCTGCCGCATCATGGTGATGAATTCTCTGATGTAGAGCGATCCCAATTCGCGCATATTCTTTCGGGCCTCACCCAAGTGACGGTCGTGGAGGCTCCGCATGGTCAACGGTTTGTCTGGCAGGGAACATCAGGTCCTCGCGTTGTTGTTGATCCCGTTGCAGATGGCCATTTACGTTTTGCAGCCACAGTTGAAGCGTTACGTCAAAAAGGAGTGACTCCTGATGATGTGGACGAAGTGGTTCTTTCTGAATCGATCTTGTTTCCGGCCCAGATTGAACCAGACCTCGTCGTTGTTCTCGGTCCAGCGAATCAGATTCCACAGTCAATGGTCTGGGAGCTCGCATACAGCGAGTTGGTGTTCATCGATCTTGCATGGTCGTTGTTTGATGCAAGTCATCTTGAACTTGCAATCGACGACTTCAATCGCCGTCACAGGCGTTTTGGCGGTCTTGACTCGTGAGCGTGTACCGCGACAATGCTGTCGTGCTCGGTTCGTACAAGTTCGGTGAAGCAGATCGCGTTGTCGTTTTGCTCACAGAGCAACATGGAAAAATTCGCGCTGTTGCAAAAGGTGTCCGCAAGACAAAGTCGTCTATTGGTGCACGTCTTGAGCCGATGAGCCATGTTGATATCTCGCTGCGAAGTGGTCGAGAGCTCGACACCGTCGATCAAGTAAAACTGATTCACGCACACCAGCGATTGAGGGATGATTTCGACCGCTTGCGTCAAGGTCTTTCAATGGTGGAAGCGATGAACAAAATCACTCCGGATCGTGAACCTGTTCAGCACTTGTATGAATTGCTGTCTCGTGCGTTGCACGCATTAGACGAACGGCCTGCGCCGCTCATGCTTGCATCATTCTTCTGGCGTCTTCTCTCCATTGAAGGCCATACGCCTCAACTCGATGTCTGCGTTGCCTGCGGCGAAGAAGGGGAGTTGGTGTCGTTTGACGTGCTGGAGGGCGGAGCGCATTGCGGGTCGTGCCGCACGGGTGTGCCCATTTCGCCTCAGGCATTGGCGATTGTGCGACTCATCTTGGGCGGCAAGATGAACGAAGCATTGGCGTTGCCTGAGTCCATGCCGGTCAATGAGGTGAACCATCTAGCAATGGAGGCAATGGAGGCACATCTTGAGCGTCGTCTCAGAAGCCTCGGTGTGTTCGACCGCCACTTGTAGGCTTGTCCTCCTATGCCAGCCAAAGACCTCGACCAGATCGTCAATCTGTGTAAGCGCCGTGGATTCGTTTACCCCAGTGCAGAGATCTACGGCGGGTTTCGCTCGTCGTACGACTACGGCCCCTTGGGCTCTCTCATGTTGCGCAACGTCAAGGAATCCTGGATTCGCACCATGGTGCAGCAACGTGACGACACCGTTCTTATTGATGCGGCCATCCTTGGCCCTCCACAGGTCTTTGAAGCATCTGGACACCTTGCGAACTTCTCTGATCCGTTAGTCGACTGCACTGTTTGTAAGCGTCGCTTCCGTGAAGATCACATTGAAGAGCGTGACTGCCCACAAGGCAAGAAGGGCTGTGAGTTCACAGAATCCCGTGCCTTCAACTTGATGTTCAAGACAACAGCTGGTCCTGTCGAAGGGTCAGGTGCCGATGTGTACATGCGTCCTGAAACTGCACAGGGCATGTTTGTGAACTTCGCCAATGTCTTGCAGACAAGCCGTAAACGTCCACCGTTCGGTATCGCTCAAGTTGGTAAGAGCTTCCGTAACGAGATCACTCCAGGAAACTTCATCTTCCGTACGCGTGAGTTTGAACAAATGGAAATGGAATTTTTCGTTCCTCCTGCTGAAGGTCCGAAGTGGTACGAGTACTGGTGCCAGGCTCGACTTGATTGGTATGTCGAACTGGGAATCCCTCGAGAGATGTTGCGTATTCGTCCGCATGATGCTGACGAACTGTCTCACTACTCAGCAGGAACAAGCGACGTCGAGTTCATGTTCCCATGGGGTTGGGGAGAGCTTGAAGGTATTGCCCAGCGAACCGATTTTGACCTCACGCAGCATTCCAATGCCTCCGGTCAGAAGTTGGACTTCTTTGATCAGGCGACGAACGAGCGATACATCCCGTATGTCATTGAGCCAGCTGCTGGTGCAAACCGCACGATGGCTGCTTTCTTGTTGGCTGCCTACGACGAAGACATCGTGAACGACGAAGCACGCACCGTTTTGCGCTTGCATCCACGACTTGCTCCGTACAAGGTGGCCGTATTGCCGCTGTCAAAGAAGGACACATTGTCTCCATTGGCACGCGAGATCTATGGCAAGTTGTCGCAGCGTTACATGTGTGACTATGACGAAACGCAGGCCATTGGTCGCCGCTATCGCCGTCAAGACGAAATCGGCACGCCTTTGTGCGTCACGGTTGACTTCGACTCTCTCGAAGACAATGCGGTCACAATCCGCCATCGCGACTCCACCGAGCAAGTGCGAGTGCCAATTACTGAACTGTTGGACAACGTTTCCAGCATTCTTGGCTTCTAGTCACATCGCAGTAGCCGTGTAGTTTGTATTCATCGCCACAGTGGCGGTGGATGACAGATGGAGACATCATGAGCCAAGTAGTTGCACTCGTAAAGATGCCAGCCGCACCAGGCAAGGGTAAGGAATTGGCTGAGGCCATGAATTTCGCGCTTGAAAACGTGAAGTCCGAAAATGGCACTCGCTACTACATCATCCACGTTGACAATGCCAACGAAGACGTCCTCTGGATGTACGAGATGTACGAAGCTCAGGCTGACATGGACGCCCACATGAGCTCCGACTGGTTCAAGCAGCTCGGTCCAATGATCGGTGGCCTCTTCGGTGGTGCTCCTGAATTCCACATGTTGACACCACTTGGTGGCAAGGGACTCTGATCCGTTCGGATCGGTTCATCATCAGATGACCCGCACATATCTCGACAACATTCTTGACCATCATCGTGCTCGCGCTGCGGCCGATGATCGAGTTCTTGATGTTCTTATCGAGGAATCTTTGGCGTGTGTTCCACCGCGTGGTTTTGCGCAGGCAATTTCTGCAACACCGCATCTTGCCGTTATCTCTGAGATCAAACGTCGTTCCCCTTCGAAAGGGGAACTCAACGCTGGGCTTGATCCGGCGTTGATGGCGAAGAACTATCAGGCAGGTGGGGCATCGTGTCTCTCGGTGCTCACAGATGTTCCCCATTTTGGTGGTTCAGTTGCTGACCTTCAAGCCGCACGGGCTGCCTGTTCACTTCCCGTGATTCGCAAAGACTTCACTGTTGACGCGCGTGATGTCTGTGATGCACGCATCATGGGTGCCGATTGCGTTCTCTTGATTGCGGCCGCACTTAGTGCGACTGAACTTTCCGAGTTTCTTCAACTTGCTCGACGCATTGACATTGATGCATTGGTGGAAGTTCATGATGAGGCCGAATTGGCCATTGCTCTTGATGCTGGGGCAACGCTGATTGGTGTGAATCAACGCGATCTCGTGACCTTCAATGTGGATCAGGAACGCGCAGTGCGCATGGGTTCATTGATTCCATCGCACTTAGTCAAGGTGGCGGAATCTGGTGTCCGCGGGCGTGAGGATGCACTTGCTCTGCGTGCTGCTGGTTATGACGCAGTTCTGGTGGGCGAACATCTTGTGACCGCCGCGAATCCATCCCAGGCATTGACGGACCTCTGCGTCGATTAATTGCTCGGTCTCAGTCCGTATTCGGGCTACCGTGACAATTGATGTTCGTGAAGATTTGTGGAATCACGAACGAGGATGACGCGCTTTTGGCCGTTGCCCTCGGGGCTGATGCATTGGGGTTTGTGTTCGCACCGTCCGTGCGCCAAATTGCTGTGCAGAAGGTCTATGACATCACTCGTCGTCTTCCAGCGGAGATCTTGACTGTTGGTGTCTTCCGAGATGAACATCCAAAGCGTGTCGTTGAGATGACGCAGGCAGCTGGTTTGAGAGCCGCTCAGTTGCATGGTCACGAAAGCCCTGATGATGTCGCACATGTGGCGCAACACATTCGTACGGTGATTAAGGCAGTTACTGCGGGCACCGTTGATGCGAATCGTGCAAACATCTTCGGTACTTCAATGGTTTTGGTGGATGCGCCTGCTCCGGGTTCAGGAAAGATGTTCGACTGGAGCCTTGCAGGAGAGCTGCCAGAGGGTCTGAATGTCATCTTGGCGGGTGGTTTGAACCCAGAGAACGTGGCCGCTGGCATTGCGCAAGTGCGTCCGTTCGGAGTTGATGTCAGCAGCGGAGTTGAAGCTTCTCCTGGCCGAAAAGACCCGATTCTGATGAAGCGATTTATTGAGGCGGCTCGTCAGGCAGCCCCGGCGGATTATGACGGGGGTGCCAAAGCTCCTTATGACTGGATGCACGAGTAGAAGTCACTCCTATTGAGTAGGGGGATTTGCCCCGATTCGTGGTGAAATCTATGTATGAGCATCATGGTGACCCCCGGCGCCGACGGCCGCTTCGGCGAGTTTGGCGGGCGATTCGTTCCAGAGACATTGATTCCCGCATGTCAAGAATTGGAAGCCGCATTCAATGATGCTTGGGCTGACCCATCCTTCCGTAAGGAACTTGATGAGGTGTTGCACGAATATGCAGGTCGCCCCAGCAACATCACGGAGTGTCACAACCTCAGTGAGCAGTTGGGCATTCGTCTCATCTTGAAGCGTGAAGATCTCAACCACACTGGGTCGCACAAGATCAATAACGTAATTGGTCAGACACTGCTCGCCAAGCGCATGGGTAAGAAGCGCATCGTTGCAGAAACAGGTGCTGGACAGCATGGTGTTGCATCTGCGACTGCGGCTGCCCTCATGGGTCTTGACTGCAAGGTGTACATGGGTGCAGTCGATGTTGCTCGTCAAGAATTGAATGTGTTCCGCATGAAATTGTTGGGCTCAGATGTTGAAGCAGTGATCTCTGGAAGCCAGACACTGAAAGATGCAGTGAACGAGGCAATGCGTGACTGGGTCGCCACTGTCGAATCAACTCACTACTGCTTGGGTTCAGTGATGGGACCACACCCATATCCGTACATGGTTCGTCAATTCCATCGCGTGATCGGCGACGAGGCGTACGCGCAGTGCAATGACTTGTTGGGTACCAATCCTGATGTCGTTGTTGCGTGTGTTGGTGGTGGTTCAAACGCCATGGGAATTTTCTCTGGTTTCATTGACACGTCCGCACGCCTCATTGGCGTAGAGCCAGCTGGTGGTGCTGCAGTTGGTCGTGGTCAACCAGGAGTCGTACACGGCATGAAGAGCTACCTCATGCAGGATGAGTATGGCCAAGTGCAAGAAGCGCACAGCATCTCTGCTGGCCTCGATTACCCAGGCGTCGGTCCTGAGCATTCATATCTCGCATCTATTGGTCGTACCGAATACCCAACCGTGACTGATGATGAAGTGATTAATGCCTTCCAGGTCATGTCTCGTGCAGAAGGAATCATCCCTGCGCTTGAGTGTGCTCATGCGATGGCGTGGATTATCCGTGAAGCTCACACGATGAAGGGCAAAACCGTTCTGATGAACTTGTCCGGTCGTGGAGACAAAGATGTTGGCCAGATGATGGGCATCTTGGATGGTTTGAAGTGACTGGTCGCTTAGAGACCGCACTGCGCGCGCGAATTGATGGTGGCGGTAAGTGTCTTGTTCCATACATCACTGGTGGGTATCCCGGTTGGGTCGAGTCCATTCGTGCATGTGCAGCAAACGGAGCAGACGCTGTTGAGATCGGCATTCCTTTCTCTGACCCAGTGATGGATGGGCCGATCATTCAACAAGCCTCACAAGTGTCACTTGATGCCGGCACGACACCGATTTCAATTTTGCAAGAAGTGCGCACATTAGATGTGGGTATTCCTCTCGCAGTGATGTGTTACTACAACACGGTGTTTCACGCGGGTGAAAAGCGTTTCGCATCAGACCTTGCGGCCGCAGGTGTTTCTGCTGCAATCATTCCGGACCTCCCATTAGAAGAATCCACTGATTGGACTGCTGCAGCTGATGCTGCAGGTATTGAAACGGTGATGCTTGCGGCCCCCACTGCGCCTGACGAACGTTTACCGCGCGTGACAGAACGAGCACGTGGATTCGTGTACTCAGTCGGTCTCCTCGGCGTGACTGGAGAGCGCACATCCTTAGCCGGAACAGCGACAGCATTGGCTGCGCGCGTGAAGAAGGTGACAGAGAAGCCGGTGTTGGTGGGCGTTGGTGTGTCCAATGCAGAGCAGGCGGTGGAAGCAAGCCGTGTTGCTGATGGTGTGATTATGGGTGCTTCCGTTGTTCGTCGAATGATCGAAGGCGGTCCCGACGCTGTCGGTGCATACGTGCGTGAAGTTCGCGAGGCCCTCGACTCCACTGCGTGGTGACATGAGCATCTTTGGTGAAGGCAATTGTGAGTTGTGCGAAGCGGCTCGTATGTCCGAGTGGTTCTACGAGGATGACGAATGTTGGATTGCCGAATGTGAATCATGTGCTGTGCCCATGGTTGTATGGCGTGAGCACGACGCGAATCCCTCTGACGATGTGAAGTCTCGTTTACACGAGAAGTTGGAGCAAGTGGTCGAAGAGTTCTTTGACTTCGAGATGCGCATTGACAACAACATGCGAACTATCCCAGATCACTATCACGCACATGCGCGGCCCAAGGATCGCTTTTACGGCCATGGACTACGTCGAACGAAGTAATCTTTAGCCATGTTGAAGCAAGGTTCTAAAGCTCCGAAGATCGAATTATTGGATCAGAACGGCAAGCCCTGGTCGCTCGCAGCGCAAGGCAAAAAGAAGATTTTGGTTTACTTCTATCCAAAGGCTGATACGCCCGGTTGCACTGCACAGTCGTGCGGACTTCGCGACATCAAGGACGACATTGGTCGTACTGCCATCATTGGCATCAGCCCAGACAAGTTCGAGAAGCAGAAGAAGTTCGACGATAAATACGAACTTGGTTTCCCACTCCTCGCTGACACTGAACACAAGGTGGCTGAGGCATTCAAAGTCTGGAAAGAGAAGTCAATGTACGGACGGAAGTACATGGGTATCGAGCGCTCCGCTTTTCTTATTCAAGACGGAGTTGTTCTTGAGGCTTGGTACAAAATCTCTCCGGCAGATACTCCGAAGAATCTGTTGAAGGCTTTAGGAAAATGATTTCATTTCCTCTGCCAATCGACGTCTTGCCTCATCGATCACCTTTTCTTTTCATTGATCGCATTAGCGAATTAGAGCCAGGCGTAAAAGCTGTCGGTCATTGGAAACTCAACGGAGATGAATGGTTCTTCCCCGGCCACTTTCCTGGTCGGCCCACTCTGCCTGGGGTGTTGATGTGCGAAGCGATTGCTCAACTGGGTGCATATGCACTACTTGTGAAGCCCGAGTTCTCTACAAAGCTTCCTTTGTTTGGTGGCATCGATGGTGCACGTTTTCGCCGTCAAGTTGTTCCTGGCGATGAGTTGGAACTACAGGCTGAACTTGGTCGCATTAGTGCTCGAGCTGGCAAAGGTTCTGGCCGGGCGCTGGTTAATGGTGAAGTTGCATGCGAACTGGACCTGATGTTCGTGTTCGCTGACCGTTAATTTCTCAGTCGTCCGCCTTCGCAAGCAGTTACTCTGCCACTATGTCTTGGATTCGTTCGCAAGTGCCTCGCAGAATTGTTGCGGAAGACATAGAGCTCCGTTGTTACGAATTCACCGACGCCTATCCGTTGTGCGATGCAGTGGCTTCAAGTATTTCTGAATTAGAACAATGGATGCCATGGGCGAAATTCGAACCACAGTCCCTAGAGCAGCGTGCTGAGTTAATCGAGACATGGCGCCGTGAATGGGATAGAGGCAATGAATTTGTCATAGGGATTTTCCGACATGGAACTCTCGTCGGCAGCTCTGGTTTCCATCTTCGAGGCGACGTTGGTCAATTAGAAATTGGCTATTGGGTGAGTACAGCCTTTGCGGGTCAAGGGATTGCGACTCGCAGTTCTCGTGCGCTGACGAAGGCTGCATTTGAGTTGCCAGAAGTGAATGAGGTGCACATCATCCATGACAAAGCGAATGTGAAATCACGACGTGTCCCAGAGAAATTGGGTTTCGATCTACTGAGAGAGGAACCGCGTGCACCACAGTCTCCAGGTGATTCAGGAGTCGCATGCCTCTGGTCGATGACCAAAGAACGTTGGGAAGCGCTTTAGGACGCTGGAGCAATGATGATGGACCCGTTGTGTCCACCAAAACCGAAGTTGTTTGAGATGGTGGGGCCTGGCGTCCATTCACGACCTTCGCCAAGTACGAGATCGATACTCATTGCGGGGTCCAACACGGTCGTTCCCGCGGTGGGAGGAATGATCTTGTGCTCGAACGACAGAAGTACTTGTGCTGCTTCTAGTGCACCAGCTGCGCCCAATGCATGGCCTGTAACGCCCTTACCGCTGGTAACGGGTACAGCTTTTGCGCCGAAAACATCGGTGACCGCTTGAGCCTCAGCGGAGTCATTAAGCGGAGTTGAAGTTCCGTGAGCATTGACAAGAACAATGTCCTTGGCGGAGAGGCCGGCATCATCCAGCGCGAGATGCATGCACTTGATTGCTCCGGTACCACCAGGCGCAGGAGCAGTGATGTGATGGGCGTCGGCATTGCTTCCAGAGCCAAGAATTTCTCCAAGAATCTTTGCACCACGAGCAACTGCGAGGTCGTAACGCTCGAGGATGAAGACTGCAGCGCCTTCTCCCATGACGAAACCGTTTCGACGCTCATCAAATGGCATTGACTCACCTGTGGATGAAAGCGCGGTCATGTTGCCGAATCCAGCGAGTGACGTAGCCGTTGCTGCGCACTCAGAACCGCCAGATGCAACTGCATCACAGCGCCCCCATGCGATTAGTCGTGCTGCATAGCCAAGTGCATGTGTTCCTGCGGCGCAAGCGGTACAGATTGTTTCATTAGGACCCTGCAGCCCGTATCGCATTGAGATGGCTGCGCCAGAGGCATTGGCCATCATCATCGGAACGAGAAAAGGAGAGACACGTCGCTCACCCTTCTCTAACCGAATCTGTACCTGCTCCTCGAGGGTATGTAGTCCACCGATACCGGTCGCAAAGATGGTGCCAAAGCGAGATGGGTCGACTCCGAGGTCACCCGCTTGTGCAAAAGCTTCGGCAGCTGCTGCAAGAGCAAGTTGTTCTACTCGATCTGCGCGTCGTGCATCTTTGGGGGAATCAAAAAAGGGGAGTGGATCCCAGTCATTAATAAGGAGGGACGTGGTGCCATTGATGCCAGGTCCAAAGAGACCCTTCCAATATTCCTCTTTGCCGTGACCACAAGGGGCCACGACGCCAAGGCCGGTAATAGCAACGCGATGTCCAACGCCGTTCATGACTGGGAACAGTCCTAATTAGAGCTTGCCGGAAATGATGTTGAAGGCTTGGCCAACTGTCTTGACGTCTGCGAGCTCTTCTTCTGGAACTTCAATACCGAACTCTTCTTCGAGAGCCATGACAAGTTCAACGACGTCGAGTGAGTCTGCATCGAGGTCGTCAGCAAAGCTTGCCTCCATGGTGACCTGAGAAGCATCGACCGAAAGGGTCTCTACTGCACACTTAACAAAACGATCGAAATTTTCGTTGCTCATTGTTTTCTCCTTGAGTTGGTTTCTATTTTCGCACAGTGCCCGTGCGAGAGGCGTTCTTTGAGTGTTTTAGTGACCCATGCCCAGGCCGCCATCCACAGGGATGACGGCACCGGTGATGTATCCACCATCGGGACCTGCGAGAAATGAGACAACTCCAGCTATCTCATCAGGAGTTGCCATTCGATTCAATGGAACAGCAGAAGTGAGTTCTTTGAGTCGATCCTCTCCAAGGGCTGCAGTCATGTCTGTCTCCACTGGCCCTGGGGCGACAACGTTGACGGTGATACTGCGCGATCCAAGCTCACGTGCCAGTGATCGTGCAAAACCCACGAGGCCAGCTTTCGATGCTGCGTAGTTTGCTTGACCAGCAGAACCAAGCAGGCCGACAACGGATGACATCAGAATGATGCGCCCCTTTCGAGCTTTGAGCATCCCCTGAGTTGCACGTTTTACGACACGAAATGAAGCAGTGAGGTTTGCATCAATCACTGATGAGAAGTCTGCTTCGCTCATGCGCAAAAGAAGAGTGTCTTTTGTAATTCCTGCGTTGGAAACAAGTACTTCAACGGGGCCGAAGTGTTCTTCAACCGCGTTGAAGGCTGCATCAACCTGTGCTGTGTCGGTGACATCGCACTTCACACCAAAGAATTCTGCAGGCGGGGGTGACGAGTTGTATGTCACTGCGACCTTGTCGCCAAGCGCAGCAAATTTCTGCGCACACGCGAGACCAATGCCGCGAGAACCACCGGTGATGAGAACAACACGACTCACTGTGCGCCCCACTCAAGAATTGCGCTTGCGGCGGTCATCCCTGCACCAAAACCAACGAGAAGAACGAGATCGCCCTGTTTTGGCTTGGTCTGACCAAGATCGCCAAACAATGCAAGAGGGATTGATGCCGATGATGTGTTCCCGGTTTCGTGAATGACAACTGATGCACGTTCCATTGAAATTCCGAGACGGTCACACGCTGCGGTGATGATGCGAATATTTGCCTGATGGGGAACTATGACATTGATTTGGTCAGCTGTGACACCTGCATGTCCCATAGATTTCTGAGCACTGTCCACCATGATTCGAACTGCACGACGGAAGACTTCTTTGCCGTCCATGTGCAATGTCTCGCCAATGTTGCAATACAAGATGTCTTCAGCAGAACCATCTGCATCGAGATCCCAGCCCAACAATTGTCCTGGACCAGATGTTGCCTCTAGGACAGCCGCGCCTGAACCATCAGCGAAAAGAATTGCGGTGTTCCTATCAGTCCAGTCAGTGATGCGACGCAGAGTGTCAGTACCAATAAGTAGAACTTTCTCTGCACCCATTGCAATGAGGCCGTGTGCGTTCACTAATCCGTAGACGAATCCTGAACAAGCAGCGTTCACATCAAACGCACCACATCGAAGTCCAAGTGCATTTTGCACTGTTGCAGAAGTCGCAGGAACAGTGCGATCGGGTGTGGTGGTTGCAAGAACCAAAGCGTCAATCGATGTGGGGTCAATGCCAGCCATCTTCAATGCGGCACCTCCACTGATGATGCTCAATTCTGCGGTTGAACCACCGATATGACGACGATGAATGCCTGTTCGTTCACGCACCCACTCATCGCTTGTGTCAATTGTCTTGGCAAGATCTTCGTTAGTAACGGTCTCATGACCGAGAGCGGTGCCCCAGCCAGTGAACCGAGCACCACGAACGTTGGCTGGAATCTTTGGCATGGGTTCCTTTGAGTACTAGATCGATCGCAGCCAGGCAATGGGCTGGTGCGTCGTGACGCGTTCGCCTTCCAATGCAATGAAGTTCTGAATGACACCTGCGAATGGAGAGCGCACCTGTGCATCGCCTACTGAGCCAATCACACGACCAACACCGATTGATGTTCCGATGGCGACTGAATCGTCGGGCGTGAATACTCCGGCTGCAGGGCTTACAACTAACCGCTCGACAGCAAAGAGGTGTTCACCTTCGAGTTGTGCAGCTCCCACCGGAGATGATGCATTCACCCACTCGATGAGTTTGTCGAGTTCATCTGGAGTGGAAACAGAGATGGTGCGGGAATTTTCCACGGTGCGCTTTGCCATGCCTGTGAGAACGCCTCCAGGTCCGAGTTCGAGGAATCCACTGACGCCGAGTTCACTCATCGTGAGAAGGCAATGCTTCCAGCGTACTGGGCTGGAGAGCTGCGCTGACAGGAGAGAAGACCATTCTTCGCCTGACGAGTGAGCAATGGCATCAACATTCGAAATGACGGGAACTTCAACATCGCGTGGTGCGGCAAGTGCGATTGCGTTACGAAGTCGGTCTCGTGCGGGTGTCATAAATGGCGTATGAAACGCGCCAGATACTTGTAACGGCATGATCTTCTTAGCGCCAAGTTCCTTTGCATGCTCACCAGCCGAAGCAACGCCTGCTGGAGAACCTGCGATGACGACTTGCCCTGGTGCATTGAAATTTGCGACCCAAACATCTGCGTCGGCGCGGCGACATGCGACTTCTACCAAGTCGTCGTCAAGGCCGAGAACGGCAGCCATTGTTCCGGGCGATGCAGAACCGGCTTCATGCATTGCATCGGCGCGCTCAACAACCAAGCGCACACCATCTTCGAAGGACAATGCTCCGGTTGCAGTAAGGGCGGTGTATTCGCCAAGGCTGTGTCCGGCACAGAAACTTGGTTCGATACCGAGACGTTCCACGGCGTCGAGAACCATTAAGGATGAGACGAAAGTGGTGAGCTGTGCGTTTCGGGTGTCTTTGAGATCTTCGGCATCGGCATTAAGAAGTAGGGCACCAACGTCACGGCTGGCGACATCGGAAGCCTCGTCGACAAGTTCCCAACTGTCATGACCCACCCACGGACGACCCATACCTGGTCGCTGGGAGCCTTGTCCTGGAAATGTGAACGCGAGCATGGTGCCAAAAACCTTAGACGGGGGCATGGTGACAAGACTGTTACCTAACGGTAGGTCAGAGCCTTTGTTCGCCGATACGCTCTATCGCCCTGGCCCGAGTGGCGGAATGGCAGACGCGACGGACTCAAAATCCGTTGTCCGAAAGGGCGTGTGGGTTCGAGTCCCACCTCGGGCACCCAGGTGATTCATACACTTACTCCTATGGGTCAACGACTACTTCAGAGGCGGCTGTCTTCGGCATCTGCTCGTCTGAAGGAACTGCAGACGGAACTGCACGTCGTGAAAGACCAAATGACATCACTCGTCGATGAAGCCGATGAGTTGTCCCTTCGTGCTTTAGTGGCGGAAACCCCGTCGGCTGACCACGAATATCGCGAGGCAAAGCGCCATGCGGACACCATCGTTCGTCATCATGACCAGCTGGTCATTGAAATCGCTGAAATTCAAGCGAAGATCGACGATCTTCTCGACCGCATGAAGGAGTCAACCCGATGAGCATTCGTGTCGTCATTGCAGAGGATGAGGCAATTATTCGTCTCGACCTGAAAGAAACCCTCGAAGAAGAGGGCTACATCGTTGTTGGTGAAACAGGTCGTGGCGACAAAGCGGTCGACCTTGTTCGTGAGCACCGTCCCGATTTGGCCATCCTTGATATCAAGATGCCTGGCATGGATGGCCTTGAAGCCGCACGCCTTATTACTAAGGACCGGATTTGTGGTGTTTTGGTACTGACAGCGTTTAGTCAGCGCGAAGTCATTGAAGAGGCCAGAGACGCGGGAGCCCTTGCTTATTTGGTGAAGCCTTTTCAGAAGAGTGACCTGATTCCCGCCATTGAAGTTGCCATCGGACGTTTCCGTGAAATGCAGGCGCTGAATGGTGAGGTGGAGGTGTTGGGCGAACAGCTTGAGGCTCGCAAGTCCATCGACCGCGCTAAGGGAATCCTCATTGATCAATTCAAAATGTCTGAATCTGATTCATACGGGTTCATCCAGCGCGGGGCGATGAATCACCGCACGACTATGAAGGCCGTTGCTGACATGGTTGTCTCCGGCGAACTTCGCCCCGAATAGAGAGGGGAACGCCGTGAAATTGATGGCCCTTGACGGAAACTCTTTGGCGTATCGCGCTTTCTTCGCTCTTCCTGATGACATGACGAATGCCAGCGGTCAGGTCACAAATTCGGTGTATGGCTTCACCACGATGTTGCTCACACTTATTAAGGACCATAAGCCCGACGGCGTTGCTGTTGTATTTGACCGACCAGAACCAACATTCCGACATGAAGCCATTGTCGAATACAAAGCGCAACGTGACAAGGCTCCTGAAATTCTCATTCAACAACTCGGGCTCATCAGAGAACTCTTGGATGTAATGGGCATCAAGTGGTTTGAGATGGCCGGTTTTGAGGGAGACGACATCATCGCAACCTTGGCCACCCATGCGAATGATCAAGGTCATGACATCATCATCGTGACCGGAGACCGTGACAGTTATCAGTTGGTGCAGGACCCGCATGTTCGTGTGTTGTACAACAAGCGAGGTGTCAGCGATTACGCGTTGTATGACGAAGCCGGAATTCTTGATCGCACCGGCGTTACTCCGGCTCAATATGCAGATTACGCAGCATTACGTGGCGACCCCAGCGACAACCTTGATGGAATTCCAGGTGTTGGTGAAAAGACTGCAGCGAAGTTGATTAATCAATACGGCAATATTCACGATGTTGTTGCCGCAGCGGAAGCGCAGACTCCAAAACTGAAAGCCGGATTGCTGGAACACGGAGAACGTGTCATTCGTAACGCAGCAATCATGGTGTTGAAGCGTGATGTGCCAATTGAAATTGATCTGAATGCATTGGCTCCGACGCCAGATGTCGGTGCCACCATCAAGATGTTTGAATTCCTCGAATTCAAAACAATGGCAAAGCGTTTCAACGACGCTGTGGCCACAAACGGCTGGACGACTCGTGGTGAAACAATAGATGTCGCGGCAATTGAGACACCCGCCGTTTCAATTGTTCTGCATGATGTTGAAGTTTTGGATACAGAGGCAAAAGCGCTCTCGGCATTG
Organism: uncultured Actinomycetes bacterium; assembly: GCA_937927625.1. Taxonomy (GTDB): domain Bacteria; phylum Actinomycetota; class Acidimicrobiia; order Acidimicrobiales; family Ilumatobacteraceae; genus UBA2093. The sequence continues at coordinate 115,129 of CALBSD010000041.1, forward strand.
TCCTCGCTTATCGAGTTAACAGTTGTCGCTCAATTCGCTGACGAACCGGGACGTTCACCGATTGATGGCATTGCGGTTGTGTTGGATTCTTCTCGTGGATCTGTCGGATACGTGCCACGAGATGTCCTTCTTACTGAAAAAGTGTCGAAACTCTTGGCTTCGGCACCATCGGTTGTTTCGCACGACGCAAAAAGCGTGATGCGTTCCTTGTTGGCCGATGGCATCGACATCAAATCTTTGAAGATGGATACGTCGATTGCGGCGTACCTCATTGATCCATCCCGTTCGAGTTATGCATTGAATGACGTTTCTCTGTCGTACTTGGGTTCAGCGCCTTCTGTCGGAGCTGCCTCTGATGGCCAATTCGACTTTGGTGGGCAATCAAATGATGAGAACGTGCACGCAACAGCAGAGGCTGCTCTTTTTGTTTCTGCTCTCAAGCCGATTCTCACTGCGAAATTGCAAGAGATTTCGAACAGTGATTTGTACAACAACATGGAAAACCCTTTGGTCCATGTCTTGGCAAAGATGGAACATGTTGGAGTCGGTGTCGATCGAAACGCTCTTGAATCAATCCGTGATCGATTGTCGGCAGAGACAGGTGAGCTCACTGCTCAACTTCGAGAGATTGCGGGTCGTGACCTCAATCTCAACTCACCAACTCAGTTGCGCGAGATTCTTTATACCGACCGTGGACTGACGCCTGGAAAGAAAACAAAGACCGGCTACAGCACCGATGCTGCAACGCTTGAGAAGTTGCAAGATGAATGGCCTGAGTTCATCGGACCGTTGCTTCGTTATCGTGAAATTGAAAAGCTTCGTTCCACGTACGGCGAAGGTCTGATAAACGAAATCGCTTCCGACGGTCGTATCCACGCAACTTTTAATCAGACAGTTGCGCGCACCGGCCGTCTCAGTAGCGACAAACCAAACCTTCACAACATCCCGACGCGCACGGATGAAGGGCGTGTGTTCCGTACAGCATTCGTTGCACCAAGCGGTTGGTCGTTGTTGGTCGCTGACTACAACCAGATTGAACTTCGTTGCATTGCACATCTCGCCAATGACCCAGGACTCGTCTCTGCATTCCAGGCGGGGGAGGACATCCATCGTTCCACTGCAGCGCGCGTGTTTGGTGTGAAGCCTGAAGACGTCACACATGATCAACGATCAAAAGCAAAGATGGTTTCGTATGGTCTTGCATACGGCATGGAGGCTTACGGACTCAGTCAACGTTTGGCGATCTCCGTGAGCGAAGCTGCAGGAATTCTTGACGCTTACTTCGAAGCATTCCCGAACGTGAAGCAATACATGGACGACGCAATTCATGCAGCGCGCCAATCCGGATATACCGAGACGTTGTTTGGACGTCGCCGTCATATTGAAGAACTGATGAGCGACAACTTCCGTGTCCGACAGGCAGGTGAACGTCAGGCGATGAACGCGGCTATTCAGGGTCTCGCAGCTGACATTTTCAAGATTGCTCTCGTGCGTATTGATAAAGCTCTCACGAAAGCAAAAGTTCGTGCACGCGTTGTTCTGCAGGTGCATGACGAAGTCATCGTCGAGGTTCCTGACGATGAAAAAGACGTTGTCGGTCCATTGGTGCTGGACATCATGAAAGCGGCAGCAGAGTTGAACGTTCCTTTGGAAGTGAATGCAGCGTGGGGTCCAACCTGGGCCGACGCAAAAGGCTGACATCGCATGTCCGAGGAGATTGGTTCACATTGGTTTGAAGCCATGGCGGGCCACATGGGTGAGGCGTACTTGCGCTATTCCTTTACGAAGGGAACTGTTCAGGAAGTAGACCACTTGGTCTCTGCTCTTGGTCTGTCTCCTGGCAAGCGAATTCTTGACGTTGGTTGTGGCCCAGGGCGTCATGCGTATGAATTCGCTCGACGTGGATACCTGGTCCACGGCATCGACATCAGTCAGACATTTGTGGATGTCGCATCCAAGGATGCACCCGCCGGATCGACCTTCGAGAGAATGGACGCTCGGCGTCTGACCTTCGAACACGAATTCGATGCCGTTATTTGTCTGTGTCAGGGCGCATTCGGTCTCATGACAGCACATGGCCATGATGTTGATGTTTTGGAGGGAATTGCGCGCGCTGTGAAGCCCGGTGGCGCAGTTGCCCTCTCAGCCTTCAATGCATACTTCGCAGTGAAATATCACGAAGCTGCGGAATTTGATGCCGATGCTGGCGTCGCCCATGAAGTGACGGAGGTGAAGAATTCATCTGGAAAGGGGATTGAGGTGGATCTGTGGACAGGTTGCTACACCCCGAGAGAGTTGCGCCTTCTGCTCGGTGGGGTCGGCCTGTCGGTGCGATCAATCTCGAGCGTGGAGCCCGGGGCGTATGGAAACGACGTACCGACCTTGGAAAGTCCTGAATTTCTGGTGATAGCGTTTGCAACGCCCGTCCGACGGATGGGTACCCGTTAACGGGTTTCATCGATATACCTATCCATTTCGAAAGACCAATTCCTTGTCCGACGCAACACTTACTTCCGCCCCTATGGGAACCTTCGACGCGGAAGGCAATTACACCCCTCGTCAGATCACAGAGCGTGATCTCCCCACCACCTTCGCCGATGCCATTGAAGGCACCATGGTGGAACTCAAAGACGGTCAGCTTGTTACAGGCACTGTCGTAAAAATCGATCGCGATGGAGTGTTGCTCGAATTCGGTTACAAAACCGAGGGTGTTATTCCGACTCGTGAACTTGCAATCAAGAACGACGTAGATCCACACTCAGTTGTGAAGCTCGGCGAAAAGGTCGAAGCACTTGTTCTTACTCTTGAAGACAAAGAAGGACGTCTCGTTCTCTCCAAGAAGCGCGCTCAGTACGAGAAGGCCTGGGGCGAGATCGAAAAGAAGAAGGAAAACGACGGCGTTGTTCACGGAACAGTCATCGAAGTTGTCAAGGGTGGTCTCATCGTTGACATCGGACTTCGCGGATTCCTTCCTGCGTCTCTCGTCGAATTGCGTCGCGTGCGCGACCTTCAGCCATACATCGGTCAGACCATTGACGCAAAGATCATCGAGCTCGACCGCAACCGGAACAACGTTGTGTTGTCACGTCGTGCATTCCTCGAAGAGAACCAGAAGGAAACGCGCGACGATTTCCTCAACAACCTCAAGTCCGGCGAAATCCGCCACGGAAAGATTTCATCGGTTGTTGCCTTCGGTGCATTCGTGGACCTCGGTGGCATGGACGGACTTATTCACGTGTCCGAGCTTTCTTGGAAGCATGTTGAGCACCCATCACAGGTCGTGCAGATTGGTGACGAAGTCACCGTTCAAGTTCTTGATGTTGACTTCAGCCGCGAGCGCATCAGCCTCTCGCTCAAGGCAACACAGCAAGACCCATGGCAAGAGTTTGCCGGCAGCCACGAAGTGGGTCAGTTGGTTTACGGCCGCGTAACAAAGCTTGTTCCATTCGGTGCATTCGTCCAGGTGGGCGACGGAATCGAAGGTCTCGTTCACATCTCCGAAATGTCAGCTCATCACGTTGAGTCGGCTGAACAGGTTGTTACTCCAGGCGAAGAGCTCTGGGTCAAGATCATTGACCTCGACCTCGCACGTCGTCGTATCTCTATCTCCATCAAGCAGGCTGCTGAAGGTGGCGAACTCGCCGCTGAGTACCAGGGTCAGTTCGAAGTGGACGAGCACGGCAACTGGGTCGGTGGCGATGACACCGAGCGTGAAGCTGCATGGGCTGAGTACTACAAGGAATACGGCCAGCCAGGCGAAGAGGGTGCAGCACCTGCACCTGAAGCTGAGCAGGCTTAAGTCTTTCTGACACCATGATCCTGATCGGTCTCACCGGCGGGATTGGCTCTGGCAAATCCACTGTTTCGTCTCTATTGGCGAAGCATGGAGCCGTCATTATTGACGCCGATGCCATCACACGTGAGTTGCAGGCGCCTGGTGCGCCTCTGCTCACGGTGTTGGCCGAACGGTTTGGTCAACACATTCTCGATTCGAATGGTGCGTTAGTTCGCGAGGAGCTTGCCAAGATTGCTTTTGGTGATCCTGAGGCCCTCAAGGATTTGAACAAAATTGTTCATCCTGCCGTCGCCAAAGAGATGGACCGTCGCATGAATGAAGTGCGAGACACCGACAAAGTTGTAGTTCTCGATATTCCGTTGTTGGCAGAGAATCCACGTAAAGGGCTTTGCGGAGTCATTGTTGTTGATGTTCCCGTCGACGTTGCAGTGTTTCGTCTCGTGGAGTTCCGTGGAATGAACGAAGAGGATGCCAAAGCTCGCATCGCCAAACAAGCGTCGCGTGAGAACAGGCTCAAAATTGCTGACAAAGTCATCGACAACTCGGGAGACATGAATACCTTGTCCGCACAAGTCGATGATGTGTGGATGTGGGCACAGCAATTGCCTCCCGCTTCTGAAGACGCTGGATCTCGCGAAGAGAAGGAACCCCGCGAAGAGAAGTCCTGACTCTTCCTGTCGGTACGATTCATCACATGCCGGCCTTTGAAGTTGTTTCTCAGTTTCAGCCTGCAGGTGATCAACCCAAGGCCATTGCAGAACTCAGTTCAGGTGTGATGGATGGCGAGAGGTTCCAAACCCTCCTCGGCATTACTGGTTCAGGTAAGTCAGCCACCATCGCATGGACTATTGAGAAGACGCAACGGGCAACACTGATTCTCGCTCCGAACAAAAGTTTGGCTGCGCAGTTGGCATCAGAAATGAAGGAATTCTTCCCGAACAATCGGGTGGAGTTCTTTGTGAGTTACTACGACTATTACCAGCCTGAGGCATACATCCCTTCGAGTGATACGTACATCGAGAAGGACTCTTCCATTAACGAAGAGATCGATCGTTTACGACATTCGGCAACGGCAGCATTGCTGACACGTAACGACACAATCGTTGTTGCCAGTGTGTCCTGCATTTACGGCATGGGTGACCCTGAGGAATATCACGGTCAACTCCTGGAACTTCACGTGGGTGTGGACTACGACCAGCGCAGTATCTTGCGTCGACTTGTTGATCTGCAATACGACCGTAATGACATGACCTTGGGCCGCGGCAACTTCCGTGTCCGAGGTGACACCGTGGAGATTCACCCGGCATATGAAGAGAACGTTCTTCGCGTGGAGATGTTTGGCGACACGGTCGACCGAATCACTCTGATTGATGTCTTGACGGGTGAGACGTTGCAGGAACTCAGCGAAGTTGTTGTGTTCCCAGCTACTCACTATGTGGCTGGTGATGAGCGCTTGCGCAAAGCTGTCAACGGAATCGAACTTGAATTGCAGCAACAGCTTGCATTGTTTGAATCGCAAGGGAAGTTGTTGGAGGCGCAACGTCTTCGCATGCGCACGCAGTACGACCTCGAGATGATTCAAGAAATGGGATATTGCAACGGCATTGAGAACTATTCAATGCACATCGATGGTCGTCAACCTGGTGAACCGCCGTTCACCCTTCTTGATTATTTCCCCAAGGACTTCTTGCTCATCATCGATGAGAGTCACGTAGCCATTCCTCAGTTGCACGCACAATATGCGGGTGACCGAAGCCGTAAGGACACGCTCGTTGAGCATGGTTTCCGTCTTCCAAGTGCTCGCGATAACCGTCCTCTGAAGTTTGAAGAGACGATCGAGCGCATCAATCAAGGCATCTTCATGTCGGCGACACCCGCACCGTTTGAACTGAAACACAGCACGAAGATTGTGGAACAGATTGTGCGCCCAACAGGGCTTGTGGACCCCGAAGTCATCGTGCGTCCCACTAAGGGGCAAATCGACGACATCATTGAAATGGTTCGCGGGCGTATTGATGTTGGTGATCGAGTATTGATCACAACGCTGACGAAAAAAATGGCAGAAGATCTCACTGACTATCTCCTCGAGCAGGGTCTGAATGTTCGATATCTGCACAGCAACATCGACACCTTGCAAAGAATTGAAATTCTTCGTGGACTTCGTCTGGGTGAATTCGATGTTTTGGTCGGTATCAACTTGCTACGAGAAGGTCTCGACCTTCCAGAGGTGTCGCTAGTTGCAATTCTTGACGCGGACAAAGAGGGTTTCCTTCGTAGCGAAACCTCACTGATTCAGATGATTGGTCGTGCAGCTCGAAATGTTGCTGGTCAAGTCGTGATGTACGCCGACAAGATCACGCCATCAATGGAGCGCGCAATTGGTGAAACTAAGAGGCGTCGCGAAACGCAAATTGCGTACAACCTCGAACACGGCATTAACCCTCAGACCATTCGTAAAGCGGTGGGGGACATCCTGTCTGTCATTACGGGTAGCGACGGAACTGCACCGGTGCCTGGCATGGGCCAGCGGCGCAACAAGGAACGTGACAAGGTCAAGGCTGAAATTAAGTCCCTGCCTCAGCAGGAACTGCAGAGACTGATTCAGACATTGGAAGACGAGATGAATGAAGCTGCTGCTGACCTTAAGTTTGAGTATGCCGCACGTCTCAGGGACGAAATCCATGACTTGCGTCGGGAACTTCGTGACGCCAAGTAACAACTAGGTAACCTCGGTGCGTGGCTGAGAAAATCATCGTCCGCGGCGCCCGCGAACACAATCTAAAGAACATCAGTCTCGAGTTGCCTCGCGACAAACTCATTGTGTTCACCGGCCTATCGGGCAGTGGTAAGAGTTCCCTCGCGTTTGACACCATCTACGCCGAGGGTCAGCGCCGATACGTCGAAAGTCTTTCTGCTTACGCTCGTCAATTCCTCGGCCAAATGGACAAGCCCGACGTTGATGTCATCGAAGGCCTGAGCCCTGCAATCTCGATTGATCAGAAGTCAGCATCACGTAACCCGCGCTCGACGGTCGGAACAATTACAGAGATCTATGACTACCTGCGATTGTTGTACGCACGTATTGGTGTTCAGCACTGTCCGACGGACGGCACGAAGCTGCAGCGACAGACTCCTTCCCAAATTGTTGACCGAATCATGAAACTGGAAGAAGGCACACGCTTCCAGGTTCTTGCTCCCGTGGTGCGTGGGCGCAAAGGTGAGTACGACACGCTTCTTGCTGACCTCGCTGGACAAGGTTTCGTCCGTGCCCGCATTGATGGCGAAGTGCGCGATATCGCTGAGTTCTTGGCATCGGGAGAAAAGCTCGCTCGTTACGAAAATCACTCCATTGAGATTGTTGTCGACCGCTTGGTTCGCCGCGATGACATTGATCGTCGCCTCACGGACTCTCTGGAGACCGCACTCAAGCTTGCTGATGGAGTTGCTGGTGTTGAACTTGTAGGGAAAGACGGCGAAGAGAGTGAAACTCTCACTTTCAGTCAGCACCTTGCATGCCCGAAGTGTGACGCCAGTTTTGATGAGTCTGCACCTCGCAACTTTTCATTCAACTCCCCATACGGTGCATGTGAGAACTGTGATGGTCTCGGCACCAAGTTCGAGGTTGACCCCGAACTTGTGATTCCGGATCCTTCAATGAGTCTTCGTGACGGTGCTCTTGCACCATGGCGCAGTGCTCATACGCAGTACTTCCATCGCATGCTCGTGGCTCTTGCTGAACAAGAAGACATTGATATTGATAAGCCGTGGTCAAAAGTGCCGGCCAAGCATCAGAAACTTGTATTGCACGGCAAGGCCGGTGCGATGCAGGTCAAGTATCGAAATCGTTTTGGTAAGACTCGCCAATTCAGCACCTCTTACGAAGGTGTGATTCCTTGGATTAAGCGCCGTCACGTGGACGCCGAGAGCGATTGGACACGCGAGCAGTTTGAAACGTACATGCGCGAGGTTCCTTGTCCCGTGTGTGAAGGTGCTCGTTTGAAGCCCAGCACATTGGCAATCACCGTGAACGATAAGCACATCTCCGCTGTCTGCGATATGTCCGTCGGTGAGTCTGCAGCATTCTTGGCTGGTCTAGTTCTCAGTGATCGCGATGCGATGATTGCTGAACGAATCACGAAAGAAATTAACGCTCGTTTGGGTTTCCTTCTTGACGTGGGCCTGGACTATCTGACGTTGTCTCGTTCGGCAGGAACATTGGCTGGTGGCGAAGCACAACGTATTCGTCTCGCAAGTCAGATTGGTTCGGGACTTGTTGGGACTTTGTACGTCTTGGACGAACCAAGTATCGGACTTCATCAGCGCGACAATCGTCGCCTTATCGAGACGTTGGTTCGTCTTCGTGATTTGGGCAACACGGTCATCGTGGTGGAACACGACGAAGAGACCATTAAGGAAAGTGACTGGATCGTAGACATCGGTCCAGGCGCTGGCGAACATGGTGGCGAAGTTGTGTACAGCGGTCCCGTGCCCGGTATCAATAAGGCGAAGGAATCAATTACTGGTCGTTATCTCACAGGCAAAGCTTCGATTGCTGTTCCCGAAAAGCGTCGCACACCAAGCGGCGAAGTCATCACGATTCGTGGCGCTCGTGAACACAACTTGCTAGACCTTGACGTTGAGGTACCGCTGGGTTGTTTTGTAGCAGTGACTGGCGTGTCCGGCAGCGGTAAGAGCACGCTTATTCGAGACATTCTGTTGCCCGCGATGATGCAACGCATCTACAAAAGCAAGATGGCTCCTGGTAAGCATCGCACGGTTGAAGGCATTGATGCGATTGACAAAGTCATTGACATGGATCAGTCGCCAATCGGTCGTACTCCGCGTTCCAATCCCGCGACATACACGGGTGTCTTTGACTCCATTCGCAAGTTGTTTGCAGCCGCTCCTGAATCAAAGGTGCGCGGTTATCAACCAGGACGTTTTAGTTTCAACGTTGCTGGTGGCCGATGTGAAGCATGCTCGGGAGACGGCACCATCAAGATTGAAATGCACTTCTTGCCAGATGTGTACGTGCCATGTGAAGTCTGTAAGGGCAATCGCTACAACCGCGACACTCTTGAGATCACTTTCAAAGGTAAGAACATCGCGGAAGTTCTCAACATGCCCATCTCAGAAGCGCTTGAGTTCTTCTCGAATCAACCGTCTATCGCTCGACATATGCAGACACTTGTTGATGTTGGCCTTGGATACGTTCGCCTGGGTCAGTCTGCGCCAACGCTCTCTGGCGGTGAAGCACAGCGCGTGAAACTTGCCAGTGAATTGGCGAAGCGTTCAACTGGACACACCATGTATCTGTTGGATGAGCCCACAACTGGGTTGCACTTCGAAGATGTGCGGCGATTGCTGACTGTGTTGTCACGCCTTGTGGACCAGGGAAATACTGTTTTGGTTATCGAGCACAATCTCGATGTCATTAAGACTGCCGACTGGTTAATTGATTTGGGTCCAGAGGGCGGCAATGGTGGTGGAACCATTGTCGGAACAGGAACGCCAGAAGACATCGCTCGCATTGGTGAGAGTCACACAGGTCGTTACCTTGCTCCGCTTCTCGGTATGCCTGAGCCGAAAGCCTCAGCACCAAAGAAAGCGCCAGTCGCTAAGAAAGCTGTTGCAAAGAAGAAAGCAGCACCAGCAAAGGCTGCGGCGAAGCCGAAGAAGTAGCGATGACTGTCCAACGTCCTCCCGCTGGAACGATTCCGATAACGCCGGGTTCGTACCAGTTCAAGGACGAACATGGGCGAGTCATTTATGTCGGCAAAGCATCAAATCTTCGCCAGCGACTGTCCAATTATTTTCAAGATCCTGCACAGTTGCACCCGCGTACGGCATCAATGGTGCAAGCAGCCCATTCTGTTGAGTGGATTGAAGTGCGCAATGAAGTAGAGGCACTCATCCTTGAGTACTCGCTCATTAAGCAACATCATCCTCGATTCAATGTGCGCCTGCGAGACGACAAGAGTTATCCGTTCCTTGCTGTGACTGTTGATGAGGAATATCCCCGCGCCGTCGTGATGCGTGGAACAAAACGAAAGGGCACTCGCTATTTCGGTCCGTATCCACATGCGTGGGCCATTCGTGAGACGCTCGACTTACTTCTTCGTACATTTCCCGTACGTACCTGCAGCCAAGGCAAGTTCAATCAGCATCAACGCCTTGGTCGTCCGTGCCTGTTGTTCCACATTGAGAAGTGCAGCGGGCCTTGCGTGGGAGAAGTGCAACCAGAGGTGTACGCGGATCATGTGGCACAACTGTTGTCCTTCCTTGATGGCGATACAGATGCTGTCGTTGATGGTCTTGAACGGGAGATGAAAGAGGCGTCCGCGGCGCTGGAATTCGAAAAGGCTGCCCGATTACGCGACCGACTGGGTGGCGTGCAGCGAGCCATCGAGAAGCAGCAGATGGTGGGCGAGCGTGATGAGGACCTCGACATCATTGGAATTGCGGACGACGAGTTAGAAGCCGCTGTGCAAGTGTTCTTCGTGCGTAAAGGTCGAGTCGTTGGCCGCAAGGGCTTCATCATGGACAAGGTGGAGGATCTCTCGCCAGGTGGTGTTGTCGACCGTGTGCTTGAAGAGATGTACGGAGATCAGCCGCCGCTTGGTATTCCTTCACAGGTTCTTGTGCCTGTTGCTCCCGATGACGCAGACACTTATGCGGAATGGTTGCGACACATGAAGGGGAGCAT
>CALBSD010000042.1 GCA_937927625.1 uncultured Actinomycetes bacterium
AGTCCGAGAATGAGCGTCCACGTCATGCTGGGACCTCTTCATTTGTTTGCGGTGCAAGACCAAACAACATGCCAAAGGCAGAAATCAGAATCGGTAATCCGATGGGCATGAATGGCGCCAACGCCACTGCCGCAACCGCACCGAAAAGTGCAGCACGACGACCTTGTTTCGTTTTCAGATGCGATGCGACCATCGCCGTGAACATCACAGGGAATGCAACATCGAGTCCGAAATCGCTGGGGTTAATGCTGGAACCTAACAATGCACCAAGCAGTGTTCCGAGATTCCAGCTGAAATACAGAATTGCGCCGGAGATCCAAAACGCTGTGCGACGAACTGATTCATCAGTTTCTGCAGACACAACGGCCGTGGTTTCATCAATGACCCATTGCGCACCGAGGAGTCGAGCAGGAAATGAACTACCTCGTAACACTGGCGCCATTGCTAAGCCGTAGACAGCATTACGACCCGACAGCAACACTGCCCCGCCAAATGCACTTGCTGCGCTACCGCCTGTTGCAATCACGCTGACAGCAGACATCTGCGATGCACCAGTGAAAATCAGCAACGACATTGCGCATGCCTGCAACACACTCGCACCAGCAGATACAGCGAGAACACCAAACGACAATCCGAAGATGACCAAGGCAACACCAATCATCAATGATGCTGTAACAATTCGACGCGCGTGTGGTGCGCGGAAATGATTCATGAGTTAGCGACCTGTAAAGGTTGCCTTGCCTGGGCCATTCTCAAGGAAGCTCTTCACGCCAATCTGGCTGTCTTCAGTTCGGAACACTTCTTCAAATGCTGCAAGCTCGCCTGCAAGTCCAGTTGCAATGTCGGTCTCAATTCCTTCATTCACCACTCGCTTAATAATGCGAGCAGCTCCGGTTGCACCAGTGGAGATAGTCGCCGCAAGTTCCAAAGCCCGTGCCATCAGAGCATCAGGTTCCACCACCTCATCGGCAAGACCAATGCGCAAGGCCTCGTCAGACTTCACTTGACGACCTGTGACCATCAATTCTTTTGCACGACTTGCACCGACAACGCGTGGCAAACGCTGCGTGCCTCCACCGCCTGGAATAATTCCGAGTAAGATTTCTGGCTGTCCAAACACTGCTTTTGTTGAGGCAATGCGGTAATCGCATGCAAGAGCGAGTTCGCAACCGCCACCGAGTGCATAACCGCTGATGGCTGTAATCACGATGGCAGGAATGTCAGCAACCGCGTTCAGAGCAGCGTGGAATGCGGCACCAATACGGCGCGCATCATCTGCGCCACCGAACTGAGAAATATCTGCGCCAGCTGCGAATAAACGATCGCCACCGGTGACAACCACTGCCCCTACTGGATTCGCAGTGAGTTCCTCTGCTACTTCCTGCAAACGTGCCAGAAGCTGTGTGGACAATGCGTTCACCTTGGGAGAGTTCAGCGTGACAACAGCAGTGCCGTTCTCAAGACGCTCTAACAAAACAAGATCTTGGTTTGACATGACTATGCCCCCACACCTTTCAACATTTCATCTGCTGCCGACCAAGGGTCAATAGAACGATCAAGAACTCCGTCTTGCAACGTTTCCCACTGGTCACCTGTGCAGATTTCACGAGCGCGCTGTTCCAAACGGCGCGCAACAATTTCGCGTAGCTCTTCGCGCAAACGGAAGTCGCGGCGCTTCTGCAGTTCACCACTTGCTTCAATCGAAGCGCGATGTTCCACCACTGCGTCCCACAAATTGACAACACCTTCACCTGTGTTGCCCACCGTTGCGATAATCGGAGGACGCCACGCATCATGTGCGAGGTCGCTGAGTTCCAACATCTGCTCAACATCCCGACGGGTCTCTTCCACGCCTTTGCGATCAGCCTTGTTGATCACGAAAATGTCTGCAATCTCCATGAGGCCTGCTTTGTTTGCCTGCACAGAGTCGCCCCAACCTGGGTTCAACACAACAACGGTGGTGTCTGCCTTGCCGGCAATTTCCACTTCCACCTGACCAACACCAACGGTCTCCACAAGAATCCACTTGCGGCCCACTGCATCAAGCATGCGAATTGCTTCAGGCGTTGACAATGACAATCCACCGAGGTGACCACGCGTTGCCATCGAACGAATAAACACGCCAGGGTCTGTTGCATGGTCTTGCATGCGCACACGATCACCCAAAATGGCGCCACCAGTGAAAGGCGACGAAGGGTCAATCGCGAGAACAGCAATCTCTAACTGCATCGAACGAAGATGCTTGATGACTGCGCTGGTCAGTGTGCTCTTGCCAGCACCTGGCGCGCCAGTGATACCGACTGTGTAGCCCTGCCCGCCGCGCTTGTACGCCATGCGGCCCACTTCACGGGCAACAACATCTCCGCGCTCAAGCAGTGACAACACGCGCGCCAACGCAGCGCGGTCACCCGCACATGCAGCTTCAAAGAGTTCAGTAGGACTGAGATTGCGGCGGCTCATTTAGGCGACCTGAAGAACCTCGGTCACGCCGTCGATGCGATCACGCATAATGCGCTCAATGCCAGCCTTCAATGTCTGGTCCGAGGCTGGGCACGTGGTGCACGCACCCGTGAGAGTCACAGTCACAATGCCGGTCGTTTCATCGACTTCACGAAGGATGATGTCGCCGCCGTCGGCCTGAAGAGCCGGCCTGATGACTTCAATTGTCTCTTCGACTTGCTGACGCATTGTCATACTGTCCTCCAATACCCGTAAGACGATACCCACCCGAAGCCCCTGCTCGCCTAACCTCGGGAACATGTTGGCGCACCAAGGTGGATGGGACGAGTTCCTTTATGCAGCGGTGCCCATTGGTGTCATTTTTGGGCTGTTGCGACTAGCGACAAGCCGAGCCAAGCGACTTCCGCCGCCGGACGCTACGCCTCGGGACGAATCCGAGTAACTGACGCGCCCAGTGAGGCCAGGCGGCCCACGATGTCGTCATAACCACGGTCAATGTGGAAGACATCGCTGATCTCGGTCATTCCGGTCGCGGCAAGTCCCGCAACCACGAGAGCTGCACCCGCACGAATGTCGGGTGCCACCACGGAAGCGCCCGTGAGATGTTCAACCCCACGCACCGATGCGTGATGTCCGTCAATAGTGATGTCGGCGCCCAGCTTGCGAAGTTCTTCGACGTAACGGAATCGACCGGGGTACAAGTTCTCTGTGACGATGCCGACACCTTGTGCAACCGAAAGCATTGCAACAATGAGCGGCTTGTAGTCAGTTGCAACACCTGGGTATGGAAGCGTCGCAACATTAATCGCAGTCAGTCGACCTGGCGCCGTTGCCGTGATGCCATCGGAACTGATGTCAAAACCGATGCCCATATCTGTGAAGCGCGAGAGCATCATGCCCATGTGTTCAGCAATAGCACGACCGACATGCACTGTGCCACCACACATCGCCACCGCAGCAATGTAGGTTGCCGCCTGCACACGGTCTGTCACGACTTCATGCGTGACAGCCTGCAACGTCGCGTGTTCAACACCTGTAATCGTGAGAGTTGATGTGCCAATTCCTTCGATGCGACAACCCATCCTGCGCAACATGTTGCAAAGATCAACTATCTCTGGCTCACGTGCGGCATTACGAATTGTCGTCACACCTTCAGCAACAACAGCTGCCATCAAAATATTTTCGGTTGCACCAACGCTAGGGAAATCAAAATCAATGTCGGCACCTTCCAATCGAGATGCTCGCCCGATGATTCCTTCCGATGTGACATCGAAGGTTGCACCCATTGCTTCAAGTCCGCGCAGATGCATGTCAATGGGTCGGCCACCAAAATCATCGCCTCCAGGAAGTGCAATATCAATCTCACCACAACGACCCAACAATGGTCCGACCAAGTTGACCGATGCACGAATGCGATCTGCAAGTTCAAACGGCGCAACCGGTGTGATGGCTCCGCTATTCACAATCTCAATGTGCTGACCCACCTCCCCAGCCGGCGCGGGAAGGAACGTGATCTTCAAACCCACCGCCGTTAACAAGTCAGCCATGATGTCCACGTCCACGATCACAGGTGCGTTAGTGAGCACATACCGTCCATCGGCCAGGAGGGCTGCCGCCATCAATTTCAAGACAGAGTTCTTTGCGCCAGGGACTATGACTTCACCCGAGAGTGGCCCACTCTGTGATGCGACAATAACGTCGCCGACATTGAGTGACCCTTCAGACATGGCTATCAGTATGCTCCCGCCATACCCATGAAAGGGAGGACACCCCCTATGCGCCTGCCCCACTGGGCTTTGCCATCAGACACATTGACCACCCGCCAGCGTCACATCGTGCTTTTGATGGCGCTCGCATCCATGTCCGCGGCCTTCGTCAACACCCTGTTTACGCAGACGGTGGCCTATGCAGCCGATGAATTTGGGGTGGCGACATCGGGTCAAGGTATCGGTGCCGCTGTTGTGCGTTGGGGCATTGTCATCTGCCTGCCACTTGTTGTGTTGGCCGACCGTCGTGGCCGCAAACCCATGGTGTTACTCGTTGCGTGGATTGCTCCGGTGGTGTGTGCTCTCGGTGCGATTGCTCCCAACTTCCCCACACTCGTCGCAACACAAACTATTGGCCGACCGCTGGGTCTCACCCTCGACATTCTCATCGCCGTGATCGCCATCGAAGAGATGCCAAAGAACTCACGCGCATTCGCAACCGGCGTGCTCGCGATGTGCAGTGGATTCGGCGCAGGAATCGCGGTGACGGTTCTGCCGCTTGCTGACCTTGGTGCACGATCTTGGCGACTCGTGTATCTCGTTACTTTGGTGTGGCTTGGCGTCGCCATCGCTCTCACTAAATGGCTGCCTGAGTCACAGCGCTTTGAAAAACAACACAGCGCGTTCTCTACGCGTCACTTGCGTTCACTTCCTGCACTGCGTCGCAACCTTGGTCGCATCTGCACCGTTGTGTTTCTCACCAACTTGTACATCGCAACGGCTTCCATTTTTCAGAATCGATATCTCAAAGAGACACGTGGATATTCGGCCGCCCTCGTTGCACTCTTTACGATTGCAACCTCAACACCAGCGGGCCTTGGTCTGCTCGTGGGTGGACGCATTGCTGATGAACGCGGCCGACGCATTCTTGGAGCAACGATGGTGCCCGTGGGTGCACTTCTCATGGCGCTTTCGTTCGCCGTATCGGGACCAAGCATGTGGGCCATTGCCATTGCTGGCGGCATTGCATTTGGTGTGTCCTATCCCGCAATGGCGGTGTATCGCGGAGAACTCTTCCCCACACACGTGCGCAGCATTGCGGGTGGCATCATCATGACTTCAGCACTCATCGGCGGAAGTATTGGCCTCATCGGTGGTGGCTATGTCCTTGACACTGGCATCTCATACGGAACCGTGATGTTGTGGCTAGCCCTTGGCCCAGTGATTGCATCACTCATTGTGTGGTTCCGCTACCCAGAAACCGCTCATAAAGAACTTGAAGACATTGTCCCCGACGATGTCTCGGCGCCTACAGCGCAGTAATCCATTGCGCGGCGATCTCGGCCACAACTTCATCCTTGCGTGCAAGTTCATGGCGTGCATTCTCTATCCACTGCCACTGCACAGACGCAGGAACAACCGAAAATGCATGGGTGAGTTCCTCGGGAGTTCCAAACTCGTCACGTGTGCCACTGATGCACAACGTCTGAACATTCAGTTGCGGTAGATGCTCAATGCGCAACTTGTCTGGCTTCTTTGGCGGATGCAATGGATACGACACAAGAACAAGACCAGCGACTTCTAATGCATCATTTTCATCGGCAATCGCCATTGAACACATTCGGCCACCCATTGATCTGCCGCCGATTACAAGGTCAGATGTCTTCACGCCGAGTTGTTCAGCAAAGGCACGTACTTCATCTTTCACACATTGCACAAGCACTGGTGCTTTGTCGGGAAACGACTTCCCTGCTTTGCGATACGGGAAATCAATACGAGCAACCGGCAACGGTGCCAAAGCATTTTCCATTGCGATAAGTGATGAATGCGTTGACGATGAACCCGCACCAGGGAAAAGAACCACTCCCTTGATTGCACTCATAAGGCATCCAGCAAAATGCGACGAGCTTCAGAGATGTCGACCATCACTTTGCTCGCCAACTTTTCATCTCCACCATGATCCGGATGAGCATCACGCATGCTGGCGCGGAAGCGACTCATCACTTCTCGCTTCGATGGTTTTACCGTGCCACCCGGGAAACCCAGAATGTCGAGCGCCCATGCCCTTGGGTCGGCCAATGCCGAGACTGCCGACGAACGAGAACCGGCGAGATACGTGATGAACGATGGTCCGATAGGGCCGCGCCATGTGAAAGCTTTTCGCATCACCGGTACAAGAAGTTGTCGCGTGGTTTCATCGAGCCGTTCCAACACATAAATCGAACCAAGAACTTGCTGCAACGGAGAACCATTGCTGTTCATCTCAAACTCAACGCTGTCGCCCACACCAATTAATCGGTGCGAACTGTGTGTGAGTCCATGACGGTCGACTTGAAAACGATGACGCAAACGCGGCTGCACAACACGACTGCCTCGTTCAATCTCATTCAGCAAGCGTTGAATATCAACATGAAAATCTTCATCAACTTCACGAATGTGCACGGAGAGAATTGAACCAAGTAGTAGCCCGCCGAATCCGGGGGCAGGGTCAACAGGCAGATAGACATGCCCCAACGACAGGCGGCGCGTGGGAGCAATAGGCCGAGAATGGAAGATCTCTAATTCGGCCAGCAACATAACTGTGACGCTATCTAGCGAGATTCATTCGTAGAGACGACATTGGGCACACCGTCACAACAACGAGTTCAAGAACTCTTCAGTGAAGGAATATTCCCGAATCACATTTAACGGGTCCCGAAACCCATGACCCTCGCCTGGCATTACTTCGAGGCGCACATTTCCACCAGCAGCTCGCACAACATTTCGCAGTCGTTCAGAGTGGATAAGCGGAACGGAATGGTCTTGGTCACCATGGAAAATGAG
>CALBSD010000043.1 GCA_937927625.1 uncultured Actinomycetes bacterium
TCGAGACAGTCCCATTCGGCCGCTCTGGCACCCTTCCGTTAATAAACGCTATCGGCACGACTGGCATTGACCCTCGGAGCAATCATTAGTGTGTCCCACATGCCATCGGAAGATTCGCCAAGCGAGATGCCCCCAGCCTCACGCCGCAAGAGAGCTGATGGTTTAAAGACGATTGAGCGAATTCTTGAAGTCGCCGAGGCCGAGATGTCCGAATTCGGTCTGGCAAAGTTCAATTTGGACCGAGTGATTGAGAAATCGGGAGTTGCTCGCAGTTCGGTGTATCACCACTTTGGTGGACGAACGGGTTTGATTGCTGCATTAGAAACGTCGAGCACAATGCGATCGCTCGAACGAGGGATGGCGTCATTCGATTCAATGCTGAATGACATGACCTCTGGTGAACAAGCATTTCAATTCATTGAAATGGGTATTCGATTCTTCGGAACAGCAGAAAATCGACAACTTCGCCAGCGTCGAATTACCTCCCTGGCCGCATGTCAGAGTGCCTCTGCAATTCGAGAAGTGCTGGCCAAGGACCAGCGTTGGGGTACTGAAGTTTTCGCTCGTGTTCTTGAAAAGTCCAAAGAACGTGGACTTTGTGACCCCGTGGAGCCCTACCTTGGGCTTGCTTACGTGATTCAGTCAATGTTGGTGGGTCGAATCCTGGTGGATATCAGTGATGACCCGGAACTTGACCGCCAGTGGGAAGACGCTGCTCTGGCAAGCCTTCGATCGATGTTGAGGCCCCGTCAATAGAAATAATTAGGCGAAACATCTACTTGTATTATTCGCACAATTAAGATTACGGTTCCATGATGGAGCCTGGTCGCCATATCTCTGACTTTTCCAACCACGGGCGCTTTCGTCGAGTCATTGGTTGGGCCTTTGGGTTCCTTCTTGCCGTGGTAATTGCAAGCGCGCCGTTTGGCCAGTCAGCCCAAGGCGCTACGACAACGGCCAAGTTCTGCGTGAATCGATCACAAGTTGTTTTCGGAACAACCAAATCTGGCGGTTGCGGAAAAGGCGAGACCAAGATCATTTGGACTACGAAGTCCAAGTCCGCTGTCTGCATCACGAGCACCAAGACTTTTAAGTACGCAAAAACTGGAATCTGCCCCAAAGGCAGCACGCGCGCAGCACTACGCACGGTGACAGGGTCGATCCCGACATGCGTTAGGTCGACAACTCGACAACTGATTTGGAAGTCAACTAGTTCCTGCCCAAAGACTTACGTCGCATCTCAGCTGACATTGCAAGTAGCCGAGATTGTGACGACAACATCTGCTCCCGCGACCACTATTCCAGCGGTGAATAATGCCGTCACCACAACAACTTTCCCTACCGGCACAACTTCTACTTCTTCATCGTCTACTTCGTCATCCTCATCGACATCGACTATTCCTTCGACAACTTCCACTAGCGCACCAGCTACAACCGTTCCAGCAACCACGACAACAATTGCTTCAACGACCACTGTCCCTACACCGACAACAACAGTGGCCATCACCACCAGTACTACAACCACAACAACGACCGTTGCCCCCACGACCACAACGACAACAACGGTGCCACCAACCACAACAACGACTGCACCACCTGCGCCAGCGTCCATCACGTACTTCCTTATTGGCGCGACGACCATCAATGAAGGTGACACGACTTGGATGTGGGCGTATTACAACGGAATTACTGCAACGGTGGACAATGGCGTTGGTCCAATTCAGAACGCACTCTCTCTAGATGTCAGTCCCACCGTGACCACCACCTACAGACTCACCGTGTCGAACGGTGCAGGAAGCACAGCAACAGAATCTGTCACCATCACCGTCATCCCTAGAAGTGGTCCGACGACAACAACCACTGTGCCAAGTGGAACAACGACGACAACAAGCACGACGTCGACCACTACGACACTTCCAGCAACAACCACCACCACAGCACCACCTGCACCAGCGTCCATCACTTACTTCCTCACAGGATCACCCACGATCAACGAGGGCGACACCACTTATCTCTGGGCCTACTTCGCCGGAAGCACTGCAATAGTTAATAACGGGATAGGAACAATCCCGAATGCACAAGCTGTCAATATCAGTCCCACCGTGACCACTACTTACACGCTCACCGTGTCAAACGGTGCGGGAAGCACAGCAACAGAATCTGTCACCATCACCGTCATTCCCATGAGTGGGCCTACAACAACGACAACAACTATCCCGGCGACTACCACGACAACCGTGCCAACTGGAACAACGACGACAGTTCCATCAGATGGCAACACATTGTCGATTGGAACTCAGCCCACGGATATGACCGTTCTCTTAGGTAACTCACATACATTCAGCATTTCAGCGACAGCAGCAGGAACACTTTCGTATCAGTGGTATCTCAATGATGCAGAGATCTCCGACGCAACATCGAACCAGTACACCACCAGCACAGCGGGAACGTACAAGGTGCAAGTACGTAGCACACGCAACGGTAGTACGCGCACCCTTACATCCAACTCAGCTGCCCTCACGCTTCGCGCCGCAACTATCTCGTCTGTATCGGCTTCCACCTATGTCACCCAGGGTCAAAATGTTCCTATCGCTGCGTCAATTTCGACACCCGGTGGAATTTCAGTGTCATACCAGTGGCAATTGAACGGAATTGACATTCCAAATTCAAACTCAGTCGGACTTCTGGCAACACAAGGTGGTGACTACACCGTTTTAGTGACAAGTTCTCGCAACAGTCTGACAAAGACCCAGACCAGTCCAACTATCCATGTCACGGTTGTTGCCGCGCCAACCATCACATCATTTGATGCACTGACTCAGACGATTGCATACGGAGGGAGCGTCGACCTAGTTCCCGTCTTCTCCAATGGAACAGGTGTCATTAATCCAGGGAACATCGCCGTCAATAGTGGCGATCATGTTTCGGTATCGCCGCAATCAACAACTACGTACACACTTGAAGTATCAAATCTTGCTGGAGCGCAAGGTGGAATGACATACACCGTCACAGTGACTACTGGAGTCTTTGCAGACCTCTCTAATGCAATGAGCGTGAGTCGTGTGCAAGACAGCACCTCTGTCGTTCTTAGCGATGGCCGCGTCCTTGTATACGGAAACAGCGACGCGAATGGAACAAACATCGCAGATATTTTCGATCCTGCGACCAACCGATTTACACGCACAGGAAATTCGAACATTGGACGTCGAAATGCGCCCGGGATTCTCTTGGCGAATGGAAAAGTGTTGGTGACTGGTGGAACTACTTATCAAATTCGGGATGAAGCAATCAATGCACCTGAATTATTTGATCCTTCAACAAATACCTGGAGTTGGACAGGCATGATGAGTACTACACGTCGAAATCACTACATGATTCGACTGAATAACGGCAATGTGCTCGTTGGTGGCGGATACGACATATCTGGAAATGCTCTCTCATCAGTTGAGTTGTACAACTCAAGCACCGGACAATTCAGCGCCGTGGCTTCAATGCCAGAGAGTCGGACAAATGCGCGCGTTGCACTCCTACCTGATGGGAACATCATCGTCATTGGTGGTTACAGCTCATCCATCGCAAGTACCTTGAATACAGCGATCATTTACAACGTCACTTCTAATACTTGGAATTCGGTTTCTTCGCAGATGCAAATTGGTCATGGCCAAGGTTCAGCATTAATCACGCTCAGTGATGGGCGCATCATGATTGCTGGTGGTTGGGTTTCAGCAGGTGGATCACTGTTTGGTATCTCGCAAACAGATATCTACAACCCGTCCACTGGACAATTCACCAGAGGCCCGAGTTTGACTCTCCAACGTGGTGACCTGACTGGGCACCTACTTTCTGATGGCAAAGTTGTTCTCATCGGCGGTAGCGATGGAAGTAACGCTTCAAATTCAGTTGATGTCTTTGATCCATCAACAAATCAGATGATTCGGCAGGCGAACACGATGTTCCATTCTCGATATCAACATTCGTCGGTTCTTCTACAAGACGGACGAGTTCTCATCATCGGTGGAAGTTATTGGGCGGGGAATACGGGTGAGATCTTCACCGAGTAACGGCTAGGCGCGCTTTGAGGCGAAGAATTCCTTCAGCAGTGCAGCTGATTCCTCAGCAAGAACGCCATGTTCCACTGGTGGATTGTGCCCCAAACGTGGATCACTCATGACGTTATACAAACTTGCGGTGGCTCCTGCTTCGAAGTTTGCAGCGCCATACACAAGGCGACCAATTCGCGCAGACTGCGTTGCACCCGCACACATCACGCATGGTTCAAGAGTGACAACAAGAGTGCACTCGCTCAGGCGCCAGCTGTTCAACAATTTGCTTGCATCTCGAAGTGCCAACACTTCTGCATGCGCAGTGGGGTCATTGCTTGCTTCGCGCTCGTTATGACGACGCGCAATCACTTCACCGTTGTGCAAGATGACAGCACCAACAGGGACGTCGCCATTCTTTCCGGCTACTGCGGCTTCTTCTAGCGCGATGCGCATTGCTTCTTCGTTCGTCATCACTTCACCAACTCATAACCCGCTTCAACAACTGCGGCTTCCATTTGGTCAACCGAGATTTCACCATCTGCGGTGACGGCAACGGATCCCGATTCGAGTTCCACATCCACTCCGGTGACTCCGGCAATCTTCTTCACTTCTTCAGTGACGTGGTTGACGCAATGACCACAGGTCATGCCCTTAACGGTGAAGGTAGTGGTGCTCATGCACACAACTTACTAATGAAGTGACGCCAATGCTGTTGCCAATGCTGTGGCGTTGTGAGTTGTGAAGCCACCCGTAGTTTTCCAATGAACTGTTCCTCTGGCGTCAACAACCAAAACAGAGATAGATGACTTATCGGTGATTTGCAATGGCGTGGTCACACGACCAACGTCTCCATAGATAGTGAGGGTTCGCTGCAGTACTTCAGGAATGCGTATGGCTG
>CALBSD010000044.1 GCA_937927625.1 uncultured Actinomycetes bacterium
TTGAAGGGCTGAAAGCTCCGAATCCTCACGCGTATTTTTCTCTCATTGAAAATGTTGGTGGTGCGAAGGCGCAGCTTTCGTGCAACTTGTTTGCTGGTCCCTTGAAGAACGTGCAAGCCAAACTTCGTAATCAAGGCATTGAGCTCAAGAACGGCTTGAAGGTTCGCTTGTACGGACGTCCCGATTTCTATGCGCCGTTTGGCAAGTTGTCTCTCAAGGTCACAGATGTTGATACGCAGTTCTCCGCCGGAGATATCGCTGCAAAGCGTGAGGAATTGCTGCGTCAGTTGATGGAGAAGGGTGTCGACAAGATCAACAAGCGCATTCCTGTTCCTACGGTGCCGTTGCGTCTTGGTGTG
This sequence comes from uncultured Actinomycetes bacterium, assembly GCA_937927625.1. Lineage (GTDB taxonomy): Bacteria > Actinomycetota > Acidimicrobiia > Acidimicrobiales > Ilumatobacteraceae > UBA2093. The sequence goes on from CALBSD010000044.1 coordinate 360, forward strand.
ATTTCCTCAAGCCAGGCAGCCGGTTGGGCTGATGCGCAGCAACATCTTCTGGAGTCCGGCATCGGCTTTTCTATTTCTTTCATTGACGTACGTGTGCAAGGCGATGATGCTGCACCGCAAATCATTCAGGCGTTGAAGACATTCTCGAAGCGCACTGATATTGATCTTGTGTTGCTCATGCGTGGCGGCGGCTCAAAGGGAGACCTTGCAGCGTTCGATGATGAAGGCATTGCGATGGCTATTTCCAAATGCGCGCACCCTGTCTTCACGGGTATCGGACACGAGATTGACACAAGCATTGCGGATGTCATTGCACATACCGCGAGCAAGACGCCCACTGCATGCGCACAAGCAGTCATCACAATCGTTGAGCAATTCTTGGGTGAATTGTCATATTCAGCAGATCGACTTCGTCGTGTCACTGAAAGTTCTCTCGTCAAAGCTCGTTCGCGTATGAAGTTGAATGTGGAACGTCTCACCACACGTCCACGTATCGCATTAGAACGTCAGGCGCAGCGACTCTCCATGCACACTGCGTCAGTTCGCTTGCTCGACCCTGTCACCACCATGGCTCGCGGTTGGTCTATCACCCGTGATGCCAACGGCAATGTTGTTCGTTCCACGAATGACGTTGCAGCAGGCCAAACAATCACCACTTTGCTGGCCGATGGCAGCATCACCAGCACCGTAGAAGGAATTGCATAATGGCAACTAAGAAGACTCAGCAGGCAGATCCAAAGGGTTATGCAGAAGCAATGCGCGAAGTGGAATCCATCCTGTCGGAACTTGATTCACCTTCCGTCGATGTTGATGTTCTCTCCACCAAAGTTGAACGTGCGTCCTTCCTCATTAACTGGTGCAACGAGCGCATTGCGTCGGCACAAATGACGGTAGACGCCTTGGTCGCAGATCTCGGATTCGACGACGAAGATGAAGATGAAGAGTTTGACGAGGACGACTTCGAGGACAAAGACGACGAATGAGTTCGACTGACGAACTGATTTCCCGCGTGAATGCGGTGCTTGAATCAACTATCTCTGACGCGAAGAATCGCTGGTCACCTTTGCAGAGTGATCTGAATGCGGTGTTCGTGGAGATTGGTGCTCTTGTTTTGGGTGGCGGCAAGCGTCTTCGCCCACAATTCAGCTATTGGGGATGGGTTGCAGCCGGTGGTGATGCGCAATCGGAAGAGTCAGCCCGTATTGGTGCAGCGATTGAACTTCTTCATGCAGCAGCTCTCTTCCACGATGACATCATCGACGATGCGGACACCCGACGCGGCCGTACAACAACGCAGCGAGCCTTTGCTGACGACCATGCAGACAATGGTTGGACAGGTGAATCCCGTCGCCACGGTGAAGGTTCCGCCATTCTCATCGGCGATGTCACCTATGTGATGTCGGACTCTCTGATGGACAATCTGCCCAGTGCCGCACGTCCTCTATGGCATGACTTGCGCATTGAAATGAATATCGGCCAGTACCTCGACGTCCTCGGGTCGGCTCGCCAGACCAGAAACGTGGCGGATGCAGATCTCATCTGCCGCATGAAGAGCGCGAAATACACCATTGAGCGCCCATTGCACATCGGAGCAGTTGCTGCGAACCCCGATCGAGGTCAGGAACTCCTTCCCATGTTCTCGGCGTACGGACTTCCTTTAGGAGATGCATTCCAGATGCGCGATGACATCTTGGGCGCATTTGGTGATGCTGCCGTGACAGGTAAGCCAGTGGGCGGAGACTTCCGTGAAGGAAAGCCCACACCTCTTCTTGCTCGCGCACATCAGATGGCTCAGAAACATC
>CALBSD010000045.1 GCA_937927625.1 uncultured Actinomycetes bacterium
AGGCCGCTTGGCGCAATCGACTGATCGACAAATGGCAAGTCGACAACGAACTCTGTGCGGTGCGCGGGGAATACATGTCGTGAGAACAACACGGTCTTGCCTTCCACACTTGACGTTGTGCGCAAACAGCGCAACACCGGCGACCCAACAGGAACTTTCAAGAGTTCTGCTTCTTCTGTTGTTGCAGCATCAGCGCCAATGGTTTGAGTTGCACCGGCAAGTGGAACATCGAGCAATTCGTAGAACGGTGATCGTTCAACATCTGCACGTGAGAGGTTCTGGCCGAGCTCTGCAGAACACCACACAGTGACAATCGCGAACGGCTCACCATCGGCCAAGTTCACACGGCGCACTCGCAACACCTGCGAGGTTCCTAAAGAAGTAGCAACATCCTTCGGCGCCTTCTCAAAGGCGAACTCCAAGACGCGACGCTCAGGTGCAGCACCCGAATCACGCATTTGTTCTTCGATGGTGGCAAGGCGAGCCAACGGCTGACGCACGGTCTCCCCCGCCACAAACCAGCCAAACCCTTGGCGTGAATCAACAAGACCGTCGTCGCGCAACACTTCGAGGGCCTTACGAACCGTGACTCGGCTGACATCAAACTCACCCGAAAGATCCGATTCGCTCGGCATCAGACGCCCGGCCGCATAGGCGCCACTGAGAATGCGGCCCCTCAGCTCTTCGGCAATCTGGTGATAGCGGATAGTTCTCACTTGTATTAGAGTTGTATACACAGAGAGAAAAAGCAAGTCCGCTCTGTCTTGCACGACGAAAGGTTGCCCCCATGGCTGTTTCCGCCGGAACCCCCATCGAACTAGTCGAAGGTGTCTACTCCAAGCTTTCCGCGAATGCTGCGCTTGGTCGCGAGCGTCTGGGACGCCCGCTGTCCTTGGCAGAGAAGATTCTCATCAACCACCTGGTGGACCCCAAGACACAAGAGATGGATCGCGGTCGCAGCTATGCCGACTTCAATCCAGACCGTGTTGCAATGCAGGACGCCACCGCACAGATGGCACTTCTGCAGTTCATGACCGCAGGTCTTCCCACCACAGCAGTTCCTTCAACAGTGCACTGTGACCACCTCATCTTGGCCAAGGTCGGCGCAAAGCTCGACCTCAAAGATGCCAACGATGTCAACCGCGAGGTGTACGACTTCCTTCGCAGCGTGAGCGCGAAGTATGGCGTTGGTTTCTGGGGCCCCGGCAGCGGAATCATTCACCAAGTTGTTCTCGAGAACTACGCCTTCCCTGGCGGAATGATGATTGGTACTGACAGCCACACCCCTAACGCTGGTGGTCTTGGCATGGTCGCCATTGGTGTTGGCGGTGCAGACGCAGTTGACGTCATGACCGGATTCCCCTTCAACGTTCGTTGGCCAAAAGTCATCGGCATCAAGCTCACCGGAAAACTTTCCGGTTGGAGCAGCCCGAAGGACGTCATCTTGGAAGTTGCTCGTCAGCTCACCGTTGAAGGTGGCACGGGCGCAATTGCTGAATACTTCGGACCTGGCGCTGACAGCATCTCTGCAACTGGCAAAGCAACTATCTGCAACATGGGTGCAGAAATTGGTGCCACCTGTTCAGTCTTCGGTTACGACAGCAACATGAGCGACTACTTGCGTGCAACAGGTCGCGAAGCAATTGCAGCAGCAGCCGACAAGGTTGCAGCAGATCTTCGCCCTGACGACGGCGCACAGTACGACCAAGTCATTGAAATCGACTTGTCCAAACTCACACCGCTCATCAACGGCCCACACTCTCCCGACCGTGCACACAAAATTGGTGCAAGCGGTGTTGGTGCAGCAGCTCGTGAAAACGATTGGCCACTTGAAGTATCCGCAACACTCATCGGTTCTTGCACCAACTCTTCATACGAAGACATCACTCGTGCAGCATCAATTGCGCGTCAAGCTGCCGCAAAGGGCCTGAAGGCGAAAGTTGAATTGCTCATCTCACCGGGAAGCGAGCAGATTCGTGCCACCATCGAGCGTGATGGTTTGCTTGCAGACCTCGAAGCAATTGGTGCAACCGTTCTTGCCAACGCATGTGGACCTTGCATTGGTCAGTGGGAACGTGCCGCAGACAAGACAGCAAAGCCCAACAGCATTGTGAACTCTTTCAACCGCAACTTCCCGAAGCGTGCAGATGGATCTGCCAACACGCTTTCGTTCGTGACAAGCCCCGATACCGTGATGGCAATTGCATTGTCCGGTCGTCTCGACTTTGACCCAAGCGTTGACACCATCACTGCAGCAGACGGAACCGAAGTGAAGCTTGATGCTCCACAAGGCGACATTCTTCCTGCAAAGGGTTACGACCCAGGCGTCGACACATTCACTGCTCCTCCTGCAGACGGAAGCAACGTTGTTGTTGAAGTCAGCCCCACCTCTGATCGTTTGCAGTTGTTGCAGCCGTTCGCTGCTTGGGACGGCAAGGACTACCTCGAACTTCCTGTTCTCATGAAGGCTCAGGGCAAGTGCACCACCGACCACATCTCTGCTGCAGGTAAGTGGCTCACCTACCGCGGTCACCTTGAGAACATCTCGGGCAACCTCTTCATCGGCGCAGTCAATGCATTCGGGGGCGAAGTGGGCGTTGGTCTTGACACGCTCGACGGTTCACGTCGTAGCTACCCAGACATCGCAAAGCACTACGGCGAGTCCGGCGTGCAGTGGTGTGCCATTGGTGACCAGAACTACGGCGAAGGTTCATCACGTGAGCACGCAGCGATGGAGCCACGCTTCCGCGGTGGCGTTGTCATCTTTGCTCGTTCATTTGCTCGTATTCACGAAACAAACTTGAAGAAGCAGGGCCTCGTGCCACTCACCTTCTCTGACCCAGCAACGTATGACGCCATCGAAGAGACAGACCGCATCAGCGTGTTGAATCTTCCTCCAGTACCCGACAAGCCAATGCAGTGCCGCATTACAAAGGCCGACGGTTCCACTGTTGACTTCGAAGCAAAGCACACATTCAGCCCTGAGCAGGTCGAATGGTTCAAGGCAGGTTCTGCGCTGAACATCGTGCGTCAGAAAGTTGCTAACTCGAAGTAGTCAGCACGAGCGATGACATCGCTCAAAAATTAAAACTCAATCGAGACCCGGGCGACGATCTTCTTCGGAGTCCGGGTCTCCTTTGTAATTAGAGGGATAACTGCGACGCAGTTCATCTTCGGTGGGCTCGCGATACTCGCGACCTTCTGGTGGTAGCAACGCACTGATTGCATCCATGATGAGTTTCGTATCTGCATCAGGGTCGGTGTACGACAACTGCACAGGCGCACCCACAGTGATGATGACCTGTGGAGGCGACGTCACGTTCGTGATGTTCGGCAACTTCGCATTTCGCGGCCACACCTTTTCGGTGCCCCAAATACCCACGGGAATGACTGGTGCTTTTGTCTCTGCTGCCAAACGTGCAGCACCCCAACGACCTTTTAATTCCGGATCAAAGAATGCTGGTCCGCGCGGAATTGTCCCCTGCGGCATGATCGCCACAAGATCTCCCGCTACGAGCGACTCAGTCGCGGCCCGCAATGGTTCATCGCTCCCCGTGCCACGTTCGACACGAATACCACCAAGCGCCGTTGCGAGCGGGCCGATTACTGGCGCATCGAATACTTCCTTTTTCCCAAGGAAACGAACGGCGCGACCAGTCTTTGCAACTGCAAGCGAGATTGCTGCGATATCGAAATAGCTGCGGTGATTACCGCAGATGATTGCCGATGAATCTTTCGGAATGTTTTCAGTTCCCGTAATTGTGAAGCGTGCATACGGAAACACTTCGGGACGAGCGAACTTCATTAATGCTTGTTGTGCTTCGAGGCCAATCACGGGAATTTTCGCAACACCGTTTGGAACATCAAAGTGCGTCACCGGCCAACGACGAGCAGCTGCCATCAGACGCAAACGCCAGTCAGGGTTTACGCACACAGGGTTTCCAACGGTTGCAAGAAGTGGCTCGTCAAACACGCTGTCGCTGTATGCAAATGAATCTTCGAGTTCAACATCATTTGCGGAAGCCCACGCCTTCACCGCATCACGCTTGCCACGTGACCACACATACACACCATCGAGTTCGCCTGTGTAGTTACCGTCGGCGTCCACTGCATACGTCGTCGCGATCACATCGTCGAATCCCAAGAGACGTGCAAACGGTTCGATGAGGTCACGCGGTGTCGTTGTCGCAAGAACAACCTTCAATCCATTCGCTCGATGCTCATCCATCACCTTTGCTGCGTACGGTTGCAACATTGCAACAAGATCTGGCGCAGCTGTTTGTGCAGCTGCTCGCACAACATCACGTGAATGACCCTTCATTGCCAACACTGCTTGACGCCCCAACACCATTGAAGGCAGGTTCTCGCCGAAAGTTTCGAACACCTGATACAGCAATGACTCGCCAGGGATGTTTCGAGTCACGACTCCGGTGTCGCGCAGAACTCGACTGACCACATGAGCTGAAGCGCCCGACAAGAGGGTGCGGTCGAGATCAAAAAAGGCGGCGTGGGACACGGGCGAAGATTACGCCTGATCTGCCATGTAGGAAACAGAAAATTTCTTGGAAGAAACTTTCCCAGGAATGGGAAAAGCCCCGCATTACTGCGGGGCCTCTCGACCGAAACCCGATGTTGGGGGAACATCTGATGGGTTCTTTCGGCCGGCTATTGGGGGGTAATGCCGGCGCGATTTGTTACTCATAAGTATGACGCCGCCCTCACCTAACACTCAAGTCGAACGACACGATACTTGCTATCGTTTTTAGAGATAGGTGTCACAGGGGGCCAACCATGGAACTAAAGCAACTGCAGGCCCTCGTCGCTATCTCCGAACATGGTTCGTTCTCTGCTGCAGCCAAGGCCCTCGACACGGTGCAGTCCAATGTCTCGGCACACCTCAGTCGCCTCGAGAAGGAACTGGGCAGTTCCCTCATTGATCGCGCCAGTGGTGAACTCACTGACGAAGGCGAGATGGTTTTGGCACGTGCCAAGCGCATCTTGCATGAAGTCGAAGACATCGACACCGACATTCACTCTTTGGGCGATTCCGTTTCCGGTGATTGTCGCATCGGAACATTGGGCACCACAGCGCGCTGGCTCATGCCTCCCCTGTTGAACTCACTGACACGTCATCATCCCGGAGTGCGCCTCACCATCGTCGAGGGTGCAACCAGTGCACTCATTCTTCGTCTAATGAGTGGCGAAATCGATGCAGCTCTCGTGCACTTTCCCATTGCCGAGACAAACATCGAAACAAAAGAGATGTTTGCGGAAGAACTATTTCTCCTTGCACCAAAGAAACATGAACTTGCAACGCGCGAGACCATTTCATTGGAAGAACTCTCCGAACACCCCATCATGCTTGCGCCTCGCGGCACCGCAGCTCGTCGCATCATTGATCGCGCAGCAGCCAGCAAAGGTGTCGCACTTCGTGCACAGGCAGAAATCGACGGCATGCGCTTGATGGCATCGTTGGTCTTTGAAGGGTTTGGCGCCGCCATTGTTCCTGCTAGTGCAGTGCCCGGATGGCTGAAGGGCGACTTCGTGCGCATCGGCGTGCCTGATCTTCCCCGGCGCGTTGTCGGCTGGGCGCAACGCGAGCGCCCACGCCCCAACAGAGCAACGCTGGCCGTGCGCGACCAGGCCTTTGACGTCGCGTCTCGCCATGCCCCTCGGCAGCCAGGAATATCGCTTGAAATCAGTGCAAAACAAGCCAAAGGAACCCGCGGATAGCCCACCAACTACTGTGGATGGAGTGAGCGAGGCCAGCACTACACAACGCAACGTTGTGCTTGAACTGCAACACAATGTTCCTGGTGCCGCCTCTGCCGCAATCGTTGAACTCTCCACCGAGCGTCAAGTCGTGTGGCTTGCCGTGGATGGCGGAGACCACAAAGGCGCCCTGTCCGCTGCCGCTTCACATGTGATTGCCACTGCAGCCACTACTGCGCGGACAAGGGGATTGCCTCTCATATTGCAGATGGAGTCTTCTGGTGCCGACATTCTTGAAGGCATCGCAGCGCTTCACGGTTGGGGCACCGCTGCAAAAGCACTTGCTGAATGTTCCGGCGTTGTGCCCACCATCAGCATCGTGACGGGTCCTGCTGTATCGGGTCCCGCACTTCTCATCGGACTCTCTGACTTCGTTGTCATGACCGAAGATTCATATGCGTTCGTCAGTGGTCCAACGATGGTTGCCGAGTTCACCGGCATCACCATGACAAACGATGAGTTGGGTGGCGCGAACACTCATGCACGAAACAGCGGTGCAACATCCGTTGTTGTTGCAGACCTTGAAGCTGCAGCCGCATGGGTCGAGGAACTTCTTGAATACCTTCCCAACAGCGTCAATCAACTTCCACCGCTGTTGGAAACTGATGACAGCGATGATCGTTCCACTCCCGAAGCAGGCGAACTCGTTCCCGAATCCTCAACCGGCAGCTACGACGTTCGCAAAGTGATTGAGTCCATTGCCGACGACGGCATCTATATGGAGATGAAAGCTCGGTGGGCAGGCAACGTCATTACTGCTTTTGCACACATGGCTGGCTACCCCGTCGGCATCGTTGCCAACCAACCCATCAACCTCGCGGGCACACTCGACATTCCTGCCTCACAAAAAGCTGCTCGATTTGTCGCATTCTGTGATGCCTTCAATATTCCTGTCATCACCCTCGTCGATACTCCTGGTTTTTACCCCGGCAAGGACCTCGAGTGGCGCGGAATGATCCGTCATGGTGCGCAACTCGTCTTCGCCTACGCCCGAGCATCTGTTCCACGTATTTGCGTCATCTTGCGCAAGTCCTATGGCGGCGCCTACATCGTGATGGACTCTAAAGAGATGGGCAACGATCTCTGCCTCGCATGGCCATGGGCAGAACTTGCGGTCATGGGAGCTGGTCAGGCGGCCGCCATCCTTCAGCGTCGCGCCACCCCTGAAGAACGGGCGGCTTTCGAGGCGGACTACACACAACGCCTGCTGAACCCATATGTGGCAGCGGAACGTGGCTATGTGGATGCCGTGATTGACCCTGCAGACACTCGTATTGAGATTTGTGCAGCGCTTCACATGCTTCGCGACAAGCGCGAGCGTCTGGGCTCACGCAAACACGACAACACACCGCTCTGAGCCAACTGCCATAGCGATGAGGGGTGGTTGCCCCTGCCCTGTTCGTCTAGCCTGACAAGTGGGGGAAATGGCATTCCTTCGTCATATTTCGTCAGTAGTCAAGGAGACCCATCATGGCTGACAGCATCACAATTACCGATGATCGCACCGGAAAAACCGTCACAGTTCCCATCGAAGGCGGAGTCTTTTCTTCCGCAGCATTACGCGAACTCGACCCCAGCCTTTTCATGTACGACCCCGCGTATCTGTCCACCGCATCATGCGCCTCGGCCATTACGTACCTCGACGGCGACAACGGCATTCTTCGTTATCGCGGATACCCCATCGAACAGCTTGCAGAAAGCTCTTCATATCTTGAAGTTGCATATCTCCTCTTAAACGGTGAACTTCCTACGGCTGATCAAAAGTCCGAGTGGGAATACAACGTCACACGCCACACCATGATCCACGAGAACATGCGTAAGCGTTTCGTTGACGGTTTCCATTACGACGCCCACCCAATGGGAATGTTCATTTCTGCAACTGCAGCTCTCGGAACTTTCTATGAAGAATCCAAGGACATCTTTGATAAGGAAACTTTCGATAAGCAAGTTCTTCGTCTCGTTGCAAAGGTTCCCACCATTGCAGCCATGTGTTACCGCTTTAGCCAGGGCCTGCCATTCGTTCCACCAAATAACTCGTTGTCCTACGGCGAGAACTTCTTGAACATGATGTTCAAGATTGGTGACGACTACAAGGTGAACCCTGTTCTTGCCCGTGCAATGGACATCCTGTTCATCCTGCACGCAGACCACGAGCAGAACTGTGGCACCACCGCAATGCGTGTCGTTTCCTCAGCAAACTCAGACCCATACACCTCCACCGCAGCAGCTGCCGCAGCTCTCTACGGCCCACTGCATGGTGGCGCCAACGAAGCAGTGGTACGCATGCTTGCCGAGATCGGTGACGTGAAGAACGTTCCTGCCTTCATCGAGAGCGTGAAGGCTGGCGAAGGTCGCCTCATGGGATTCGGTCACCGCGTCTACAAGAATTTTGACCCACGTGCCACCATCATCAAGAAGACGGCATACGACGTCTTCGCAGTGACGGGCATGAACCCATTGCTTGATATCGCGCTTGAACTTGAGAAGGCAGCACTCAGCGATGAGTACTTCATCAAGCGCAAGCTCTATCCGAACGTCGACTTCTACTCCGGCCTTATCTACCAGGCACTCGGATTCCCCGTTGACATGTTCACTGTTCTCTTCGCGATTCCTCGCACTGTGGGCTGGTTGTCTCACATGCAGGAACTTCTGAACGACAAGGAACAGAAGATCAGCCGTCCACGCCAGTGGTACATCGGTGCCGACGAGCGCAACTACATTCCGCTCGCGAAGCGCAAGTAACTCTCCGCATCAGCGGAAATAAAAAAGGCGATGCCATTTGGCATCGCCTTTTTTGATGCATTGGTTTCTACAAGACAGTGACGACAATCTTTCCGACATTGCCGTTGGATGCCATGTACTCATGCCCCTTGGCGATATCAGCCAGTGAATACGTTGAGTCAACAACAGGCTTCATATGACCCGAATCAAATAGCGGCAGCATCTCCGAAATGAATCGTTGAGTGATTGCAATCTTTTCATCAAGTGGACGCGCACGAAGCACGGTGCCAGTGATTGACGCACGCTTCGCGAGAAGCACACCCACATTGAATGGCAATGGCTGGCCAGCCATGACACCCACTTGAATGATGCGACCCTTCACTGCAAGAGAGGCGACATTGCGATCCACATAATCACCACCGATGACATCGAGAATGACATCAACACCCTTGCCGTTTGTTGCGTTCTTTACTTCTTCAACGAAATCTTGCGAACTGTAATCAACGACGACATCTGCGCCAAGGTCTTTGCATGACTGCACCTTGCCTGCAGAACACGTGACGATGATGCGTGCACCAATCGCTTTCGCAATCTGAATACCAGCAGTACCGACACCAGAAGCTCCGGCATGCACCATTGCCCAACGGCCCGATGTGAGTCCACCTTGCACCACCAATGCATCCCAGGCAGTGATGAACACTTCAGGAATTGCAGCCGCATCATTCAATGACATGCCTGCGGGCACGGCCATCGCTTGACGTTCATGGATGGCGAGTTCTTCTGCGTACGCACCGCCACTCACGACACCCATGACTTTGTCGCCCACTTTCCAAGCGGTGACGCGCTCGCCCACCGCTTTGACAGTGCCTGCAAATTCCAAACCAGGAATCTCAGGGCCTTGCGGAAATGGGTTGGGGTAAAACCCCATGCGCTGCAGAAGATCTGCACGATTCAGGGCCGTTGCTGCAACTGAAACGAGGATGTCCTCCGCACCAAAAACTGGCGTGGGGACATCCTCGATGTGCAGAACTTCGGGCCCACCGTGCTCACGGAGAACGATGGCCTTCATTGGGTTATGCCATCTTTGCTTGGAGACGACGATCAAGAGCTGCGAGGTATTCCTCGGTGGTCAACCAGGGCTGTTCCTTCGAGATCAAAAGAGCCAAGTCCTTTGTCATCTCGCCGGCTTCTACGCTCTCGACACACACTGCTTCGAGGTCTTCAGCGAACTTGATGAGTGCCGCGTTGTTATCCAACTTGCCGCGGTGCTTGAGTCCACCGGTCCATGCGTACACAGAAGCGATGGGGTTCGTTGACGTCTTGTTGCCCTTCTGGTGCTCACGGTAGTGACGAGTCACGGTGCCGTGTGCAGCTTCTGCTTCCACTGTCTTGCCGTCTGGTGTCATGAGAACTGATGTCATGAGACCCAGCGAGCCAAAGCCCTGAGCAACGGTGTCGGACTGAACATCGCCGTCGTAGTTCTTACATGCCCAGAC
>CALBSD010000046.1 GCA_937927625.1 uncultured Actinomycetes bacterium
ACGCGCACTGCGTGATCCCACTTGTGTGCACGACGGTCACGCGGAGGCAACCATGTTGCGACATCAGAAGACTCCACCACGTATGTACTCACATCATCAAGTGGATCGATGCCGACATCAACAATGTCAATCTCTCCGCAGAGTGATGGTCCATCACCGAACAACATGCCAGTCTTCACTGCAGCGAATGTGACGGTGCGATCAGCAACAAGAACTCCGCCTTCTACTGTTCCATCCAGCGCATTGAGACCACTTGGGATATCGACTGCAAGTACTGGAACATCGAGAACAAATGGTGGCGACCATGTGCCACGGAATCCGATGCCATATGCCGCATCAATCACAAGATCGGTCACGACTGAATCAATGATCTGACCAGCAACTTCTGTCGCATCGAAGATCTGCACACTGGCGCCCCATTCGGTGAGCCACTCAGCCGCTACTCGTCCGTCATCACCATTGTGTCCTTTGCCAGCAATCACCAGGACTCGACGACCGTATGTTCCGCCCAACATGGTGCGCGCAACGCGAGCAACGGCGTGACCCGCACGACGGATAAAGACGTCTCCCCCGCCAACGGCAGAAAGCGCAGCATCGTCGGCAGCACGCATCTGCTCTGGGGTGAGGACAGGAATCACCCCCTCAGGCTATGCGACGCATCTTGGCATTCAAGGTTGCCTAACTGCGCAAAGTACCTCAAAAGCCCACTCACCCGCAGATAGCCCGAAAGGCTCGCTCACGGTACTGCCTGTGCTGGTGACTCGGATACTCAAGACATGCACTCCTCGACACTCATAGACCTTCGACTTTGTCTCTGTTGTATATTCACAACATGAATCAACCAACAGTCGTTCTCAACATGATTGTAAAAAATGAAGGGGCAATAATCGCAGAAACTCTGAAGCATGTGCGTCCATTTATTGATGCGTACGCAATTATGGATACGGGATCCACTGACAACACGATCTCCGAAATAGAACGTGCATTGGACGGACTGCCCGGCCGAGTGGCATCGATGGAATGGAATGGATTTGCGGATTGTCGCAATGCGGCGATCGATTTAGCTGAAGGTTTAGGCGACTATCTCCTGTTCCTCGATGCAGATGACAAATTCGTCATCACAGGATCTGTTCAACAAATAAAGAGCCGAATCTCAAAATCACTTCATCCTGCAAACATTCTGCATGGACCAATCAGTTACGACCGCGTGGTTATACGGTCTCTGAAAAGTAACTCGCGGTATCACTACGTCATCCATGAAGTATTGATTGATACACCGGAAGATTCTATGGGAGAAAGAATTGAGGGTTTTCACATCATCCACAATGCGATTGGAACCAGTGATCGCAACAATCAAAGCGACTACGACAAATACATCAGAGATGCCCAAGTCATTGAACGCGAAATTGAAAAAGGTGCGGAACCACAGGATTTGCCGCGGTATCAATTTTACCTAGCTCAGTCATACCGAGATTCCCAAGAACTTGAAAAGGCGTTAGATGCATATAAGAAACGGCTGGAAATGCGAAACGGCTGGTTTCAGGAACGATATGTATCGGCCGTAGAAGCAGGAAAACTTTATGCGCGAGGTCTCGGATCTATCGGAGACCAGCTTTTTGCATACCTTCAAGCTATTGAAATAGATGCAACTCGGGCAGAAGCACACTTTCATATTGCGGTGATTGCCCGACAAGAACAACTATGGAAACTCGCTTTTCATCATGCGCGAATTGCACGTTCACTGACCAGCCCGTTACCTTCGCTGTTCTCCAATTGGGAGGTCTATGCATGGAAAGCAACCTTTGAGGTTTCCATCGTTGCCTTTTATGCCGGAGCATACGATGAAGGAATCTCCGCATGCGACGAGTTACTGCTTCATCCAGATGTTCCCGAGTCAATTAAGAAACTCACCGTAGACAATAAGAGATTTTACGATCGTTCTCTAACGGCTCATTGACCACAGATTCCTAATGTGGCAGATCCTTGCAAACGAAATCCAGAATCAATGAGGAACAATGCTGTGGACGACGGACAAAATCCAGATGAGGAATATCCAACTGAAAATATTCACTCATTGAGTGATTATCCCAGAGATACTTTTGATTCTCAGATTGATTTCTGCCGATATGAAGGGTGGGAATTGAACACGGCTGCGGATTCATTCTCGATAATGCAAAAACTTGTACCCCCAAGAGCGCATGATCCATTTGAACCGGATCAAGTCTTGATAAACGCCCTTCTCGGCCAAGCATCACATGGAGTGGGTTCACTCTGCCGCGGTACTCACTTGGTGGGGTGAAAACCTCTCGATCCACTGGATCAATGAGAATGAGCCCTCTCACGTTGCATTGCCTCTCCGATAGACGACAAGTGACTTCATTGGCGAATAGTCCGGCCGATGAAAACCCAGCAACGAACACCTGATCTTCTGAATGCCAGTTCTCAACAATTGCTTGAACAACACTGTCAATCATTAAGTCAGCGATGGGGAAAACCACATCATCTTTCAACGCTCCCGGATTAAGAACTGCAATGTGTTCAACGTCGGCAATCGCCACAGCCAATTTTTGAGCCATAAATGGATTTGCACCAGGAAGAATCCAGTAAATCTTTGCTTTTGCTGATGCGCTTGCAGGTACCAAATGAGCAAGTCGACTTTGAGGTTGAACATAATTTCGCAGAGCTTTTGAAAGGCTCCTCACGGTCGATTTCTCTAGAAGTACGCGAACATCTAAGACGAGACCAAATGCATCGGACAATCGATCCAAAATCTCGAGGCTCGCTAGAGAATCGACTCCGGCCTCAAAGATGTCTTCGTCGAGTCCGAGAGTATCCACAGGAAGAACCGAGAGGATGACATCCCGCACCACCTTTGCGGTCATGTCAGATTCTTCTACTGCAATCTCTTTCAGAGTTCCATTCAATATTGCCGTGGCAGAAATGCGGTCAACTTTACCCGTGCCCAATACTGGTATCTCGTCTACGACAAGACACCGTGTCGGACACATCACAAGTGGATAGCGCTCAGTAATCTGCCGCCTTAACTCTGCAAGAGTGAAGTCACACCCATCAGGAACTACAACAAGTGCGCCCAAAGCATCTTTTCCATGTACATCTTGATACACCGCAACCAACACGACATTTACCAATCCGGTGTCGCGGATGATGTCTTCAACTTCGAGAATGGACAAGCGAGAGCCACGAATCTTGATGGTCTCTTGTTTGCGGCCAAGAATGACTAATTCGTTCTGGCCATTGATGAAACCACGATCACCTGTGTCTTGCCAGCCATCTAACTGAAAACGATCAAAGCTAAATTGCCCCGTATCACTGAGTTGCCCAACAAATCCTTGTGTCCCTCGCACCCATACTTTTCCGCTTTCACCCAATGCCATTTCAATGTTTGACTCATCTTCTCGAATCTCAACATCTTTAGTTGGCGCTCCAACAGAAACTGGGTCAGAAATATTCGTAAGATCTTGAAAGGTGACAAAACCCTCACTGACATTGCCGAATTCGGTTAAGCCATAATTCAATCGAACGGTCACCTGTGGCATCTTCTTGAAGATGAGATCCAAATCATTCCGATAGACACGCTCACCGTTGACGTGGAGCCGCTGAATATCTCTGATCCAGTCGCCTTGAAGTAGTGGAAAAATTTTGCGAACCATCGTTGGTGTCACAGATATTTCGTCTACGGATCTACTGCTCAAAAGCCTGTCCATCTCAGACGTCGGGACCTCAGATAAGTCGACGGAAACGAACCTTCCCTTATTCAACAATGCTCGTTGAAGATTTATGCGATACGGCGTGCTCGATGGGCGACGAATGTTCAAAACTGAATAATCGCTGCGACTCGTTCTCGGCATAGTTCGGTTCTCGGAACGTCCTCGATCACTCGGGATACCAAAGATCTTGGGTTCTCCCGTTGACCCGGATGTAAAGAGGACTGATTCCACTTCATTAGCATTCGGAATTGTTCTTGCCCCATTACCTAACGGCGCAAATGTCGATAAGTAAGCGACAAAATCTGAAGGCTTTACGCACAATTCTGAATGTTTAGTTTTCAACAACGTCCCATGAGGAGTCACGACGTCGTCGTCAATGACCGCTGCCGTACGACCGCTACACGCCACCGCGTAATAAACAACAACGGAATCAATCCCCATGTTTGCCAGAACAACAACTGTCTCGGGATAGTTATGACTGTCAAGAAATGCCACACCGGCATCAACTAATTGCAGCAATTCACCATAAGTAATCGTCTGCCCCGTGAATAATTCTTCTAATGCGACCCGCTCAGGCGATTCACTCGCGCACGCAACTAAACCCTCGTAAATCAGGTTTTCAGGCATCGCAATCTCAATCTGCGAAATGTTTCTGACTACTTGCCAATATTGGGATCGATAGCTCGGGCTTCAACTATGAATTTTTCTCCATCTGAAGCCTTCCCAAGAGAAATAAGAACTTGTCCGAGATTAAATTTCGCTGCTGCCCATTTTGGTTTCATGACTGATGCGATTTGTAAATCTGCTTCCGCTTCATTCAGTTTTCCTAAGTCTCTTTGAGCTAATCCTCGGTTGTAGTAACTACTTGCATCTTTAACATTGAAAGAGATGGCCTTTGTATAACTTGCAACTGCATCTTCAAGTTTGTCGGTGAACTGATATGCCACACCTTGGTTGTAGTAATTGAGGCCATAGGAAGGGTCTGCGGCAATCGCTTGATCCAATACCGTCAGCGCAGTCTCATATTGTTTATTGATAATCAACTGCACCGCCTGTTCGACCAAAGCAGCCCCAGGGCTCGGTGCCGCGGTTGTCGTTGTCACAGCGGAATAAATGACATTTGAATCAGTGCTAGATAAGTCATTGCCTTTGATCAAGTTGGCCGCCAACAGAATCACGATCAAGACTCCCAGTGTTGCCGGAATAATTCTGCGTGGTTCAACAAAAAAATCTCTTGCTCCCCCAAATGATTTCATCGGAGAAAATTTTTCATCTGATGAAATCGTATTTTCAGTGTTGTTGTCTGACATTAGTCGTCTCTTTCACTAGTTATTTTCGAATTGTTTTGCGAAGTTGATTGATGACTGCAGAATCATTTGGTGGTTGCGGTCATCCTCTGCCCACCAACTATTGGGCGTTACGGCCAGGGAAGTTTCCTCATGCATGTACACAGTTGACTTATCAGCGACCAAACTCAGAAGAAGTCCAGACAAAGATGTCAATGGGAAATCATGTTCAAATTGGACTGCGCGAAGAACGTGCTCTGGTCGAAAGATGAAATGACATATTGGATTTTCACCATTGCCTTCTAAAAAACTTATAACTGATTTTTTCGAAGGTTGATTTCCGATAATCACAGATGAACCTGCCTCGTTCTGTAGAGCATCTAGAGCCGCGTACAAGAAGTTTTCTTTACATACTTTGGAGTTGCCACTGATTGGCCACAAGAACTGTGCACGTGTCGCCGCTAGAACATTTCGGACAATGGATAGTGGCGCAAGTTCCGTTTGGTGATCGATCTTGCATATAGAACCAATGACTACGTGATGTCCCAACTGATCAATCACTTCTGCAAATAAATGACCTGGGATTAAATATTCCAGATTGTCGTAATCCAAACTTTCGCTCATTTGAATTATGTTTTGAGCCACTGCCTGAGGATTGTCATCGAGTGAAATACAAGAAACAAGCGGTTCATCTGCGAACAAATTTCCTCCACAGGTTCCGGCCACAAGCGATAAAGCAGCAAGACGCACTGTTGCAGCTGACACGTTTCCATCTGGCAAGTTCAACCATCGGCAGCGACGCCACAGCGGCAAGGACCACAGAAAACTGAACTGTCCAACCGTCCCTAAAGAAACGATCACCTGCGGGTTATGTTCGCACACAACCCGCAGGAATTGATCGGTTTCTCTAACAACTACGACATTGAAGTCTCTGAATTCGTGTTGATAATCAGAAATTTCAATATCGATTCCATGTGCAACAACCAACAAAAAACGAATCATTGTGAGTTGTTAACTATCAATTCAGTTATCAGCCAGGGATGGAAGACCTTGTGAACAGATTCTGAGGAATGGTGTTAGAAGTGTTTGCCTGGATACCAAGTGCTCCATCCCATCGGTAAAGCATCGAGAAATATCCGTCGGTCACATTTGCATCACAACTTAAAACAGCTGTTGAACCTTCGTTCACTTCTGCGAAGATCACCATTTGAGCCATTCCCGCTGGCTGACTATAAAGCCTGAGCATTGGACGAGAACTTGCAACACCTGCACCAGTGAACTCGCACTGAACGTTTGCAGTACCAGCAGTTCCTCCAACAGCTTCAAACGTAACAGCCGCGCTAACAAGGGATTTTCCAGAAGTACTTGTCGCCTGCATTACATTGACAAATCCAGTTGCACCAGTAGCCCCGGCCAACAAAGAATGGCTTCCGGTTTCTCCCGCCGCAAACTCACCTGGTGACACAGGTCCTGTTGCTCCAGTTGCGCCCGTGTCGCCAGTAGGGCCTTGAGCACCATCAAGTCCATTTTGTCCTGTTGCACCAGTTGGACCAGTTGGACCGGTATCGCCGTCACGGCCGGTAATACCGGTCTCGCCTGCGGCACCAGTTGCACCTGTTGCACCCTGAGGACCAGTTGCACCCTGAGGACCAGTTGCACCCTGAGCGCCTGTTGCACCCGTGGGACCCTGAATACCCGTTGCACCTGTTCTACCTGTTGGGCCTGTTGCACCCTGAGCGCCTGTTGCACCCGTGGGACCCTGAATACCCGTTGCACCCTGAGGACCAGTTGCACCCTGTGCGCCAGTTGCACCAATCTCACCCTGTGCGCCAGTTGCACCAGTCAAACCTGTATCACCCGTTGCACCCTGAGGACCAGTATCGCCAGTACGACCGGTCACACCTGTAGCGCCCTGAGGACCAGTTGCGCCGTTGATGCCCGCTGCGCCAGTCGCGCCAGTCAAACCAGTATCACCCGTTGCGCCCTGAGGACCAGTAGCACCCTGAGCACCAGTTTCACCCTGAGCACCATTCGCGCCAGTCAAACCAGTATCACCCGTTGCACCCTGAGGACCAGTAGCACCCTGAGCACCAGTTGCTCCGGTCAAACCGGTGTCACCCCTCGAGGCCAACAAATACCAATCGCCACTTGATCCAGGAGTTCCCAACGAATCACCAGACGTTGTAGCAATGTAAGAGGACCCATTGCTAATCACCATTTCACCCGCGTAGTAGCGAGTGAGGTAGGTATACGTTCCGCGATAGGTCGTTACATCCCAAGTACCTGTTGCGCCCGTGGCGCCAGTTGCGCCTTGTGCACCATTGATACCGTTGAGACCATCAAGACCGTTGATGCCATTCAAACCGTCACGGCCTGCAGCACCAGTTGAGCCAATTGGGCCCTGAGGTCCAATTGGGCCGATCGCACCTTGCGGGCCTACTGCACCATTTGCGCCATCACGTCCAGCAGCACCATTTGCGCCATCACGACCATTGAGACCATTGATGCCATTGATGCCGTTAATGCCATCACGACCGGCGGCACCAGTTGCACCGGTTGCACCCTGAATACCTTGCGCACCCTGTGGGCCAGTAGCACCCGTCGCGCCAGTCGCACCATTAATGCCATTGATGCCGTTAATGCCATTAATGCCATCACGACCGGCGGCACCAGTTGGACCTTGACTGCCTTGTGGGCCAGTTGCACCTTGTGGACCGGTTGCACCCGTCGCTCCTTGAATTCCTTGTGGACCCACACCGCCACTAAGTGCAACGTAATAACCAACTAGGTTCATCGAAACTGTGACCGTTCCACCTGCAGCTACGTAATTGAAGTTGCCTGCAGAGTCAAGTTTTACAAGCAGAGTGGTCGTGTTGTTGTGCAATTTATGGACAGCTACACGGCTTTCTGCGGGAGCAGCCCAAGCACCCGACCAAACGTAAAGAGAACTGTCGTCTTTGTTTGCTTTTGCATTAATCGTCAACATCACATGAGTAGCACCTACTGGCAACTGACCCTTTGAAACACCGAAAGCCTGAACCGTTCGCTTCGAAGCACCAGACCCAATTCGATCGCTGAGAATTCTCAATGGGCTAATACCCACAAACTGATTAAAGACTGGCGAAACATCACCAAACTTCTTGACAGTTGGCTGCACATCTTGGGTGTTCTGCGCTAGGGCTGCCGACCCGTATCCAAGCGACGACGCCATTGTTGCACCCAACAATCCTAAAGCGGTCACGCTCTTGCCTACTTGAACTGAGTTAGGACTATTTCTATTGGACTTTTTCATAAGTTCCCCCTCGGCACTACTGCCTATACGGTTGCGAATCTACTGCCTATACGGTTGCGAATCTGCAACAGAGTAGCACCCGTTGTTGCGTATATGCAACATTTGTACCTAAAATCAGTTGCAGGAAATTAAGCATGTTTGACCTATGTCAGTTGCACAAAAGGTCAAGACCTAGTTGGAATTTATAAGACATGAATAAGACTCACAAGGAAGCACTCGCAGTAGGTCGAAAAGAAGGCCAGGTGATTCGGGCATACCTGGAACTGGTCGACAAAACACGCCCGCGGCGAGGACGCCAAAGGACCAAGGACTCAATCTCGCGTCGCCTCACAAAGATTGAATGGGAATTAGTCGATGCTGACCCAATATCTAAAGTTCGATTGATCCAAGAGCGAATCAATCTCAATTCCGAATTAGCCGATAAAAACTCAGTCGAAAACCGGGCAGAACTAGAGAAACAGTTCATCAAGATTGCACTCCAGTACAGCGAACGACATCACATCAGTTACGCAGCCTGGCGGGAATTTGGTGTTGATCCCGAAGTCCTAACGCGAGCAAAGATTTTTCCGAAGAACAAACCTTGAAGCAAGGTGTTGCTTATATGCAACATAAGTACCTAAAATTTGCCAAGCACGATAAGTGCCTTTTATGTCAGTTGCTTACAACTCAAACAACACTCACGTCTACGGGGAAAGTCCGTGGGGTAAGGTACACATACCCCCCCCCCGAAAATCATGCAACATCAAATGTGTACCGCACAGTCTCAGGGGGACCATGATCGAAATACAGACATCGCTGGAGTTAAAGGCGCCGGTCGTTGCGGTCTGCGAGAGAGGAAACATTTGCCTCTACTTGCCATCTGATTGGGATATCAATGATGCGCTGACCCACTGTGAGCAAGAGTTAGTGAGTCTGTTGCGAACAAGGTTCACAACATTGTTCGCAGATCGAAAGTTCCCAAGAAACTTCAATATGGAAGCAAATCGACTGGCCATCCGTCCAGACGTTCAGCAGCTACCCAAGCCCGAAGACTATTTTCGTTATTTCTTCGGTGATTGAATTCCGAGTGCGCGAAGCACTTCTTCCGGAGATGCATCAAGACCCTCACATAACAATGGAATCACATCAATAGAAGGTCGAGTTTCGAAACTGAAGTACCGGTAAAGGTTTCCACGATTCAAAGAACATCGCTGAGCAGCTTGCTCGAGACTGGTCAAACCCAAAGTAGACATACGCAATTCAAGCCACGCTGATCCGATCAACTGCGTTTTTGCCACCAATTGATTTACCCCCTCATAGAGTTTTATGAAGTAACTCACTCTACCGACAATCAAATAATAACAAATACTTAAAACTGTTTAGAGGGCGGCTACAACGGCCATCGCGACCGTGTCGGTATGAGTGATGGACACATGCCATCCCCCCACACCTTGTGATTCAGCCAATTGCAGTGCCCTGCCTGTCACCTGTAGGCCGGGCGCACCAGAAGCAAGAGTCTCCACGGAGACGTCATGGAAATCAAAGGCACCAAGACCCACGCCCATTGCCTTCATTGTTGCTTCACGAACAGCGAATCTCGCTGCGAGAGACGGCGCATCATCGGCACGATCTTCGAGCGACTTCAATTCATCTGCCGTGAAAAGTCGAGTGCGGAGATTTGGTCGGCGGATCAACAAATCTCGGAACCGTGCAATATCGACGGCGTCGATTCCGATTCCGCGCATGATGATTACGCCTCAGAGCGCCACAAGTTGGCACTCTCTGACACAGGAAGAATCAGAAGGTCTTCGATGGATACTTCACCCAGGCGTTCTTCACGGAATGAACCTTCGGTTTCTGTGACCCAGTCAACGAGGCGGTCGTAACGGCGGTCATACCCCTGCAGCACCTGACGTGCCGCAGCTGGTGAAAGTTGTTGACGGAATGCAATGTGCAACAACATGATGCCAACAGTGATGGAGCCATGTACTTCAGGAACCAAGATCACTGTGCGTGCATCTTTACGACCTCGCGCAACTAGTAGTTCCTGTTCTGCGGCAACGCGACGCTTTGTACCCAGCAGACTTGGATTCATTTCCACACGTGAAGACAATTCACGGGCGAGCCCACCTCGGTCGACAATAGAAATTGTGGACGCAGTGGATTGCGGGTCACCATTTACGGCGTAGCGCGTGTAGCCAAGAACCGATTCAACTGCAATATCAAGTGCTGCAAGTACCTTCAAGATCTCATACGGCAAGTTCTCGCGCGCTGCACCAGATTCAAGCACTGCACGTACAAGCGCACGATCCAATAGGCCTTCTTCGCTTCGCGAGATTCCGACTGTCACCGTCTTTGCCTGATGCTTAATTGCATCAATAGGACGTGTGAGTTCGTCAATCGCCCGCGTGAGCGCATTGATGAGATCTTCCAAGAGTGATGCCGGCGAAGCAACTCTGCCAGTCTCACGTTGATATGCCTGCAACGGATGTGCACCAGTCACGATGCGCAAAAGTGAGACCACTCTCACGGCAGTTGATGCCTCGAGGGTGCCGTCATACTGTCCTGTATACAACGCTGCAAAAAACTTGTTCGCAGTCGCAACGATCTCACGTTCAACGCGCGACAAAGCTTGATCACCATCACCACCACGCTCCACTACATGGTCGATGACTTCGCGAAGTGCGCGTAGTGGACGAGCCAATTCATCAATTGCTAAGGCCGCTTCGTAACCGAAGAGATGACCCACCATGGAAGACAGAACAAATGCAATGGCAGGGTCTGACACAGGAACGGTAATGACGGCAGACGCTGCATCAAAACGCGTTTCGCCTTCAGTTGCAACAACAATGGGCACTGCCTTGTGCGCCTTGAATATGGCTACTTCTTTGGCAACGTCGGTGGCAGTTCCTTCAGAGAGACCAGCAGCACAGACGAGAATCATTGGTTCACAAGAAAGGTCAATGTGTTTCTTGTCTTCGGTGACGTCGCAAGAAATCGACTTGTAACACAGCTCTGACAACTTGATGCGCACTTCGTTTGCAGCGACAGTGTTGGGGCCACTGCCAACGACAGCCCAATAGCGGCGAGCCGGTGCGTATTGACGAGCGACCACACCAATCTCTGAGCGCTTCGCCAGCACTGCTTCCATTGAGGCGGGCATGTGCACCAAAGAATCGAGAATGTGATGCATGCGATCCACATCAGCGAGACCAGTGGCCCGAGCAATGGCGCATGACAATACAGCGCCTGCAGCAACCTGTGCGTAGAACGCCTTGGTACTGGCGACACTCATCTCAACGTCACGACCATCACTGGTGTAGTACACACCTTGGGCTTTACTTGCTAATTCACTGCCACGACGATTCACAATGGCCAACACTGCAGCACCACGTGATGCGACAAGGTCCACCGTGCGGTTTGTATCGGTGGTTGTTCCGCTTTGGCTGACTGCAATCACCAACATGTCTGACATGTCTTGATGCATTCCGAAGCCCGAAAGCTCTGTTGC
>CALBSD010000047.1 GCA_937927625.1 uncultured Actinomycetes bacterium
TGAATTCTGTGGCACGCACTGCACAACGCGCACAAGTGTGCGTGATTGCTGCGCTTGCACTCTTCTTCATTTTCCCTGTGGCCGCCATGGTCGCAAAATATGTGCGCCCGTCTGAGGTGCTCCACACGCTCACTCATTCATCGTTGCGTGGTGTGTGGTGGTTCACTTTCTGGCAAGCGATTGCTTCGACTGCGTTGACAATTCTTGTTGCGATGCCCTTCACATGGGCCGTGTCACGACATTCATTTCGTTTCTCTCGCACATTCACCAGCTTCATCACGGTTCCGTTCCTGATGCCTGCAGTTGTTATCGCCGCCGGTGTACGAGCACTTCTTCCACAAGCATCTGTCCCCGCAATTTTGTGGGCGCATGTCGTCTTCAATGTTGCCGTTGTAGTGCGAATGGTCGGCCCGCAATGGGCGCTATTAGACCCAACCATGGAAGACACTGCGGCTGATCTCGGCGCAGGCACGTCACGAACGTTCTTCACGGTTGTACTTCCCCACATTCGTGCTTCGCTTCGCAATGCCACTGCTGTTGTGTTCTTGTTTTGTTTTACAAGCTTTGCCGTTGTCGCAATTCTCGGTGGCATCTCACATCGCACGATCGAGTCGGAGATTTTCACTCAAGCGGTTCGTTTGGGAAACACACGCACTGCTACATCGCTTGCATTGATGCAAGCAGTCGTTGTTCTCCTTGTCATTCGGCTCGGCCGAGCAAACACAACTCAACAAGACGATGCATCAATCATCCAGCCCCACACCACTGTGCACGCCCCGATGAATATCTCGCTGGTACTTGCCACGTACGCTCCACTCGTCATCGTGACGGCACCAATCATCGCCGTCGTCATTAGATCCTTCACACTCAACAGCCACTTCACCGTGAACGGCTATCGCTGGTTATTCAACGGATCAACAGAAGCCGTCGGCATCAATATTTTTCACACCATCGTCACGTCATTGACCTTTGCCGCTATATGTGCCGTGATCGCAACATCTGCAGCACTCATCGTCAGCATGGCTCGCAATCAAACATCTCTCATTCCGCTAATCACTGCAATGCCACTGGCAGTCTCCGCCGTCACCCTCGGACTCGGGCTCATCGTCACCTTTAATGCATGGCCATTTAATTGGCGTTCGCAGTGGTGGCTCATCCCCATCATTCATTCGGTGATTGCACTGCCATTGGCATTACGCACCATTTACCCAGCACTGCAGGCATTGCCCCATGATCTCTACGATGCGTCCGCATCTTTAGGTGCATCACCATGGCGAACATGGGCGCGTATTGAAATACCTCTTCTTTGGCCTGCGCTTGTGCGTGCAGCAGGACTCTCAGCCGCAGTGTCACTGGGTGAATTTGGCGCCACGTCATTTCTCAGCCGCAGCGGCACCACCACGATCCCCATCGCCATCGGCCAACTACTCGGGCGACCGGGCGATGTGATGAACCAGTCTGCCTTCGCACTTGCGTCACTCGTTGTCATAACTCTCGTGCTTGTGCCCCAAGTGCGACGCCATCGACGCTGACTACTACTGTCACAGCCATGAAAGCTGCTGTGTATGACCATGTAGGCGGACCTGAAGTGTTCCGTTATGAGGAAGTGGCTGAGCCGCAACTTCGCAAGGGCGGTGTCCTTATTGATGTCGCATTCATCGGCATCCAAGGTGGAGACCTTCTGCATCGTCAAGGCGGCGTGCTCGCCACCACACCGCACATCGTCGGATACCAGTGCTCTGGCATCATTCGCGAAGTTGGTGACGGCGTGACTGATTTCGTCAAGGGTCAACCCGTAG
This sequence comes from uncultured Actinomycetes bacterium, assembly GCA_937927625.1. Taxonomy (GTDB): domain Bacteria; phylum Actinomycetota; class Acidimicrobiia; order Acidimicrobiales; family Ilumatobacteraceae; genus UBA2093. The sequence goes on from CALBSD010000047.1 coordinate 1,800, forward strand.
TTGCCACGATGGCTTACGGATCACATGCGGAAGTTGTCAGTGTTGCAACAGCCTCGGTGTGGGCATTACCTGACGGCGTGTCGCTTCAACAAGGTGCAGGCGTCCCTATTGAGTTCGGCACAGCGCAGGACTGTTTGTTTGAATTTGGACGATTGCAAGCCGGAGAATCAGTTCTGATTCAAGCGGGCGCCGGTGGCGTCGGACTTGCAGCTATTCAGTTGGCAAAGGCGGCAGGCGCAACAGTGTTCGCCACTGCATCAAGTGATGAACGCCTTGCGCGACTGAAGGAGTACGGCCTTGATCACGCAATCAACTACGCACAGGTTGATACCGCTAAGACGATTATGGAGATCACCGAAGGCAAGGGCGTCAACCTCGTTGTGGACCCTGTTGGCGGAAAGACACTTGAAGCCAGCATCGCGTCGCTCGCCTACCGCGGTCGCGTGAGCTACGTGGGCAATGCCGGTCGTGAGGCTCAACCACCCCAAATTGGTGGACTGATGGCCAAGAACGCCGAAATCCACGGTGTGTTCCTTGGTGCCGAAATGGCCGTCAACGGACACCGCACGCACCCGATGATTGCGGGGCTTCTGGACCGAGTCGCATCAGGGGATTTGACCGTTGTCACAGACAAAATTTTCCACTTGGCCGAGGCCGCCGACGCACACCGTTATATCGAGAGCCGCCAGGCTTTCGGGCGCGTTCTGATGAAGCCCTAAATCTCCCCAAACTCCTCAGCATTTGCTGGTTCGTGAACAGTTCGTTTCCAAGTTCCCCTAGATGCATGGCTTGACGCATGGCGTGCTTAGAGTAGGAATTACCGCCCTGCGGTGACATATGGCTTCACTTAAAAAATTCCTTCTCGGCAATCCCATCTCTAGCGAAGAAGAGGCACACCAGCGCCTCAGCAAGAAGATTGCACTTCCCGTTTTTGCATCCGACGCAATCTCCTCCACTGCATACGCGACAGACGAAATTCTTGTCGTCACGTTGATTGGTGCCGGAGCAGGCGCAGCTGCATTCCGTCCATTGGTGCCCATCGCCATCATCGTGGTCATTCTGTTGGCCATCTTGGTGATGTCGTATCGCCAAACGATCATGGCCTACCCATCAGGTGGCGGCGCTTACATCGTGAGCCGCGAGAACCTCGGCCCTGTTTCGTCACTCGTTGCCGGTTCATCACTGCTTGTTGACTACATCCTCACCGTGTCGGTGAGTGTCGCCGGTGGTGTTCTCGCAATTCGTACTGCCACGGGGCTTGATCGTTCATGGGCAGTTCCACTCTGCTTGTTGTGCATCTTCATCATGACCGTGATGAACCTGCGCGGCGTGAAGGAATCGGGTGCTGCATTTGCTGGCCCTACGTACTTCTACATCGTGATGCTCATCATCCTCATCGGAACAGGCTTCTACAGAATTTTCGTTCAGCATGTTGGCCCAATCCCTGAGTCAATGCTCAGCGCAGAAGCACAAGAGATGGCTGCAGGTACAGGGTCGCTCGGTTTGTACATGTTGTTGCGAGCATTCTCTTCTGGCGCCGTTGCACTTTCTGGTGTGGAAGCTGTTTCAAACGGAGTTCCTGCATTCGAAAAGCCAGAGAGCAAGAATGCGTCCACCACTCTTGTGTGGATGGCCGGAATCCTCGGAACGTGCTTCTTTGGTGTTTCAGTACTTGCAGTGCACCTCAAGCCATTCCGCGGTGAGCACGACGGCAACGGACTTGGCCTCATGGCGGAGTACTTGTACCACGGCAAAGGCGTGATGTTCTGGGCAACGATGATCGGAACGTTCTTCATTCTGATTCTTGCCGCCAACACCGCTTACGCAGACTTCCCTCGCCTTGCGTCTCTCATCGCAAAGGACGGATACCTCCCACGTCAGTTCTTCAACCGCGGCTCTCGCCTTGTGTTCTCGAATGGTGTGCTCTTCCTCGCAGTCGTCGCAAGCATTCTCATCGTTGCGTTCAACGGCGATATCTCGAAGCTGATTCCGCTGTATGCATTCGGTGTGTTCACTGGTTTCACCTACAGCCAATCCGGCATGGTGATGCACCACTTAGAACTCCGCGAAAAAGGCTGGCGTATTGGCCTCGCCATTAATGCAATCGGCGCCGTCATGACTGGCTTAGTTGCCCTCATCGTTGTCGTCTCAAAGTTCACCGAAGGCGCCTGGATTCCAGCCATCATCATTCCGTTTGCGGTGTGGACCTTTAAGTCCATTGGCAATCACTATGAAAAGGGCAATAAGTCAGTGCACGTGGAGCCTGGCTACTGGCCACGTCGTGAAACACACACAATGGTCGTGCTGGTTGGCGGAATCAACAAGGGCGTTCTTCATGGCTTGAACTACGCCAAGTCACTCAACCCCAATCGTTTGGTCGCAGTCACCGTTGCAAGCGACGACGAGGACCGTCAGCGCATTGAAAAGCAGTGGCGCGAATTCAACGTTCCTATCGAACTCGACATTGTGTACTCGCCATATCGCGAGCTCACAGGCCCCATCATGCAGTTCCTCGATGAACTTGACGATAAGCATGATGACGACATCATCACCGTGGTGATTCCTGAGTTCGTTACCGCGTGGCGTACTCAGTGGCTCCACAACGGAAGCGCATTTGCCCTCAAGGCAAAACTGCTGCACCGTCCACACACAGCCGTGGTATCAATCCCTATTCATATGACAGATTACGGGACCGAGGAGGTCTAAATCATGCACACCATCATCGTTGGTTGCGGACGCGT
>CALBSD010000048.1 GCA_937927625.1 uncultured Actinomycetes bacterium
TGAATTCTGTGGCACGCACTGCACAACGCGCACAAGTGTGCGTGATTGCTGCGCTGACACTCTTCTTCATTTTCCCCGTGGCCACGATGGTCGCAAAATATGTGCGCCCGACCGAGGTGCTCCACACACTCACAAATTCATCGTTGCGCAGTGTGTGGTGGTTCACCTTCTGGCAAGCAATTGCTTCTACTGCGTTGACAATTCTTGTTGCATTGCCATTTACGTGGGCCGTGTCACGACATTCATTTCGATTCTCTCGAGCACTCACCAGCTTCATCACGGTTCCGTTCCTGATGCCCGCGGTTGTTATCGCCGCCGGAGTGCGAGCACTTCTGCCTCATGCATCTGTCCCCGCAATTTTGTGGGCGCATGTCGTCTTCAATGTTGCCGTTGTTGTGCGGATGGTCGGACCGCAATGGGTGCTATTGGACTCAACGATGGAAGACACTGCGGCTGATCTCGGCGCAGGCAAGTCACGCGCATTTCTCACGGTTGTTCTTCCCCACATTCGTTCTTCACTACGCAATGCCACAGCTGTTGTGTTCTTGTTTTGTTTTACAAGCTTTGCTGTTGTCGCAATTCTCGGCGGAATCTCACGTCGCACCATTGAGTCGGAGATTTTCACACAAGCAGTTCGCTTAGGAAACACACGCACTGCTACATCGCTCGCATTGATGCAAGCAGTCGTTGTTCTCCTTGTCATGCGGCTCGGTAGAGCAACCACATCTCAACAAGACGATGCATCAACCATCCAGCCACACACCACAGTGCACACCCCAATGAATGTCTCACTCGCACTTGTCACATACTTTCCACTCGTCATCGTGACGGCACCAATCATCGCCGTCGTCATTCGATCCTTCACACTCAACGGTCACTTCACCGTGAGTGGCTATCGCTGGTTACTCAACGGTGCAACAGAAGCCATCGGCATCAACATTTCTCACACCATCGTCACGTCATTGACGTTTGCCACTTTGTGTGCCGTGATCGCAACATCTGCAGCGCTCATCGTCAGCATGGCTCGCAATCGAACATCTCTCATTCCGCTGATCACCGCAATGCCGCTGGCGGTTTCCGCCGTGACTCTCGGGCTCGGGCTCATCATCACCTTTAATACATGGCCATTCAATTGGCGTTCACAGTGGTGGCTCATCCCCATCATTCATTCGGTGATTGCACTGCCATTGGCATTGCGCACCATTTATCCGGCACTGCAAGCGGTGCCCCACGATCTTTACGATGCATCCGCATCCTTGGGTGCATCACCGTGGCGAACATGGGCACGTATTGAGATACCTCTTCTTCGACCTGCACTCGTGCGTGCAGCGGGCTTCGCAGCCGCTGTGTCACTGGGCGAATTTGGTGCCACATCATTTCTCAGCCGCAGTGGCACCACCACCATCCCCATCGCCATCGGACAACTACTCGGACGACCGGGCGATGTGATGAACCAGTCTGCGTTCGCACTTGCGTCACTTGTTGTCGTCACTCTCGTGCTTGTGCCCCAAGTGCGACGCCATCGACGCTGACCACTACTGTCACAGCCATGAAAGCTGCTGTGTATGACCACGTAGGCGGACCCGAAGTGTTCCGTTATGAAGAAGTGGCTGAGCCGCAACTTCGCAAGGGCGGTGTCCTTATTGATGTCGCATTCATCGGCATTCAAGGTGGAGACCTTCTGCATCGTCAAGGTGGCGTGCTCGCCACCACGCCGCACATCGTCGGATACCAGTGCTCCGGCATTATTCGCGAAGTCGGCGATGGCGTCACTGACTTCGTCAAGGGTCAGCCAGTTGTTGCTTCAATGGCGTACGGATCACACGCGGAAGTCGTCAGCGTTGCAACAGCTTCGGTGTGGGCATTGCCTGACGGCGTGTCATTGCAACAAGGCGCAGGCGTACCCATTGAGTTCGGAACCGCGCATGACTGCTTGTTTGAGTTTGGACGTTTGCAAGCCGGAGAATCAGTTCTGATTCAAGCAGGCGCCGGTGGCGTTGGACTTGCAGCAATTCAGTTAGCAAAGGCTGCAGGCGCAACAGTGTTCGCCACTGCATCCAGCGATGAACGTCTTGCTCGTCTCAAGGAGTATGGCCTTGACTATGCAATCAACTACGCACAAGTTGATACCGCAAAGACGATTATGGAGATCACCGAAGGCAAGGGTGTCAATCTCGTTGTGGACCCCGTGGGTGGTAAGACTCTTGAAGCCAGCATCGCGTCGCTCGCCTACCGCGGTCGCGTGAGCTACGTGGGCAATGCCGGTCGTGAGGCTCAACCACCCCAAATTGGTGGACTGATGGCCAAGAACGCCGAAATCCACGGTGTGTTCCTTGGTGCCGAAATGGCCGTCAACGGACACCGCACGCACCCGATGATTGCGGGTCTTCTGGACCGAGTCGCAACCGGTGATTTGACCGTTGTCACAGACAAGATCTTCCACTTGGCCGAGGCGGCCGACGCGCACCGTTACATCGAGAGCCGCCAGGCTTTCGGGCGCGTTCTGATGAAGCCCTAAATCTCACCAAACTCGTCAGCATTTGCTGATTCGTTAACAGTTCGTTTCTTTGCCCCTCTAGATGCATGGCTTGACGCATGGCGTGCTTAGAGTAGGAATCACCGCCTTGCGGTGACATATGGCTTCAATTAAAAAATTCCTCCTCGGCAATCCCATCTCCAGCGAAGAAGAGGCTCACCAGCGCCTCAGCAAGAAGATTGCACTCCCCGTTTTTGCATCCGACGCAATCTCCTCCACCGCATACGCCACTGACGAAATTCTCGTTGTGTTGCTCATGGGTGCAGGCGCAGGCGCTGCTGCATTCCGTCCACTGCTCCCCATCGCCATCATCGTGTGCGTGCTCTTGGCCATCGTGGTCATGTCGTATCGCCAAACGATCATGGCGTATCCATCAGGTGGTGGTGCCTACATCGTGAGTCGCGAGAACCTCGGTTCACTTCCCGCACTCGTTGCCGGTTCATCACTTCTCGTTGACTACATCCTCACCGTGTCAGTGAGTGTCGCCGGTGGTGTTCTCGCGATTCGCACAGCAACAGGTCTCGACCGCTCATGGGCAGTTCCCCTGTGTTTGTTGTGCATTTTCATCATGACCGTGATGAACTTGCGCGGCGTGAAGGAATCAGGTGCGGCGTTTGCTGGCCCCACGTACTTCTACATCGTGATGCTCATCATTCTCATCGTCACAGGCTTCTACCGAATTTTCGTTCAGCACGTCGGACCAATTCCAGAGTCAATGTTGAGCAACGAAGCAAAAGAACTTGCAATCGGTCAAGGTTCGCTCAGTTTGTACATGCTGCTTCGCGCATTCTCATCTGGTGCCGTTGCACTCTCTGGTGTGGAAGCTGTTTCTAACGGCGTTCCCGCATTCGAAAAGCCAGAGAGCAAGAACGCTTCCACCACATTGATGTGGATGGGCGGAATTCTCGGCACATGCTTCCTTGGCGTTTCAGTTCTTGCAGTGCACCTCAAGCCATTCCGTGGCGAACACGATGGCAACGGACTTGGTCTCATGGCGGAGTACTTGTACAACGGCAAGGGCGTCATGTTCTGGGCAACGATGATCGGAACGTTCCTCATTCTGATTCTTGCCGCGAACACTGCATACGCAGACTTCCCTCGCTTGGCATCCATCATCGCTAAAGACGGATACCTCCCGCGTCAGTTCTTCAACCGCGGTTCACGACTTGTTTTCTCGAACGGTGTTTTGTTCCTGGCAGGCGTTGCAAGCGTTCTCATCATTGCGTTCAACGGTGATATTTCGAAGCTGATTCCGTTGTATGCATTCGGTGTGTTCACCGGCTTCACACTCAGCCAATCCGGCATGGTCAAGCATCACCTCAAGCATCGCGAGGACGGATGGCGCGTTGGCATGATCATCAATGCCATTGGTGCAACAACGACAGGCCTTATTGCCCTCATCGTTGTGGTCTCCAAGTTCACCGAAGGCGCATGGATTCCTGCCATCATCATTCCGTTTGCAGTGTGGACCTTTAAGTCCATTGGCAATCACTATGAAAAGGGCAATCGCTCCGTGCATGTTGAGCCTGGCTACTGGCCACGTCGCGAAACGCACACCATGGTTGTACTCGTTGGCGGAATTAACAAGGGCGTTCTTCATGGTTTGAACTACGCCAAGTCCCTTAACCCCGATCGTTTAGTGGCAGTCACTGTCGCAAGCGACGACGACGATCGTCAGCGCATCGAACAACAGTGGCGTGACTTCAAGGTTCCGATGGAGCTCGACATTGTGTACTCGCCATATCGTGAGCTCACCGGCCCCATCATGCAGTTCCTCGATGAACTTGATGACAAGCACGATGACGACATCATCACCGTGGTGATTCCTGAGTTCGTCACCGCGTGGCGCACACAGTGGCTCCACAACGGAAGCGCATTTGCCTTGAAGGCAAAACTGCTGCACCGTCCGCACACAGCCGTGGTATCAATCCCGATTCATATGACAGATCACGGGACCGAGGAGGTCTAAATCATGCACACCATCATCGTTGGTTGCGGACGCGT
>CALBSD010000049.1 GCA_937927625.1 uncultured Actinomycetes bacterium
ACCAAGTGTGTACAAATCCATGATTTACATCTGCTGCCGCAGCGATATCTCGCACTCCTACTTCAGAGAATGGCTTCTCCCGAACAAGCTGGATTGCGGCCTCGATGAGGCGGCGTTCACCTTCAGCCCGGGTAATGGGCGAGCGGCGCTTCTGTCTCTGGGGAGTCGTTGGCTTGACCATAAGTAGAGAGTCCGACTGTACAAGGCGTCATAGTGCCTATTTAAATTTGGCAAAATGAAATTATTTCTTAAAAGTTTACGACTGTTACATTCGTTCCATGAATCGCATCACTCGAATCATTCGACCTCTATTTGTCATCGCGTTCGTCGCCAGCGTGTTGGCATTGTCACTTGCAACCCACTCGAGTGGACCAGCCTTGGCCGATTCGAGCGGTTCCCCATCAACGGACCAATTCAACCGAGCACAAGGTTCCATCTCGATGGGCTATTTATCTGCATGTGCGATCACCAGTTCCACCGGGCTGAAGTGTTGGGGTGATTACAACGGTCGAGTTATTGGTGATGGTGTTGCGGGAGATGGTCCTCGTCGAACACCAACAAACGTTGTGGGAATGTCCAGTGGCGTTGCATCTGTGGTGTCGAAGGAAAGTGCAACGTGTGCAATATCTACTACTGGTGGCCTGAAGTGTTGGGGTCAAGGAATTCCGCTGTATGACCCGACTTATGACTCAAACATTCCCGTTGCAGTTTCTGGATATTCGTCCGGTGTTGCACAAATTTCGTTGGGTACGAATGCCTGCATGGTTTTAGTGACGAGCGAACTGAAGTGTTGGGGATCCAACCCGTGGGGTGGATTGGGCGACGGAACTCAAACTGCACGAACTTCTCCTGTGCGCATCATTGCTAGCGGAGTAGAAACGGTTTCCGCTGGAGAAGCTGACATCACTTGCGCAGTAATGACATCAGGAGCTTTGAAGTGCTGGGGTTACAACGGAGGCGGGACCGTATTTAGTAGTAGTTCTGATCTTTTTATTCCTACGCCAACTGATGTCACCGGACTTACTTCGGGAGTCAAGGCCGTGTCGGTGGGGCAATATTCCATCTGCGCTCTTACCGATGGTGGTGGAGTCAAATGTTTTGGTTGGAATGGAAGTGGTCAGTTAGGTAACGGAACAACGAATGGCACAACAACCCCGACAACAGTGACCGGATTGAGCTCTGGCGTCACTGCAATTTCAGCGCATGGCACCAACGCATGTGCATTACTTGAAACAAATGTTGTGAAGTGTTGGGGAGACAATCGTTACGGACATATCGGTTACGGCGTATCCGGGTATCCCGAATTAAATCCGCGAGCTGTTGTTGGATTAAGTGGAACAATCAACTCCATCAGTGTGGGTGCTTTTGGCGCAATGGCGATGAATACTGACGGCGATATTTTCACTTGGGGAGTTTCGTATCTATTGGGTACTGGTTCAAGCAGTAACGCAACATCAGCGCAACGAGTAACTGGGTTGTCCGGTCCACAAGTTGTTCCAACCACGACTACAACGACGACAACTACTACTACTACTACTACCACCACCACAACAACGACTATCGCGCCTTGGTCTACATCGAGTGTGGCGCCAAGCTCAACCGTGGCTCAGGGTCAATCTGCAATACCTACGATCCCGAAGTCGAACACAGTAGAAACCTCATCATCTACATCCTCAACGACTCCGGCGACAACCACGACCTCCACTATTCCTGCACCAGATGTACCTAATGCATCTCCTGGGGAAGGAGTCTTTGTTCTTGATGGGCAAGAGCAAATTGCGACGGTCACCCGAGTTAATAATCGCGTGACAGTTTCAGCCAGTGGAGTGAGTGCAACTCTGAGTGCGTTGTCGCAAGACGGGAAAGTCATTGCATTGGATTCCAAAGGAAACCTACGATTTGCAGGTGGTGATTCAGTTGCAGTTGAAGGCAGTGGATTTGCTCCCGGACAAGATGTCGAAGTGTGGATGTTCTCCACGCCGAGTCTGTTGGCAACTCTGAATGCAGATGATTCAGGAAAAATTTCAGATCAAGTCTCATTACCTGCTGTGGTTCCCGAAGGAAATCACAGATTGATTCTCAATGGAACAGCCGCATCTGGCAAGAAGGTTCTTGTCACGCTTGGGGTCATCGCGGGGTACGAATCCTCAGGTCTCTCAACCGCCGGAAAACTACTTATTGCTCTGCCGATTGCGTTGGCGATTATCGTTGGCCTCGTGATTCCCACGACCCTTCGTCGCCGAAAGAAATTGGTTCGTGGCTAGAGGTTTTGGTTTTCGACAAAAA
>CALBSD010000050.1 GCA_937927625.1 uncultured Actinomycetes bacterium
GCGCTCGTTGCACTCGCACCAAAAAACGATGCGTTGCGACTTGAAGTCGAACGCATCATTAAGCAGCGCAACACCCTGTTGAAGCAGGCATATGGAAAGCTCACCTCAGAGATTGAGATGACTCTCGATGTGTGGGACATGCAGTTGGCTCAAAAGGGAACACAGTTAGGTGAAGCGCGAGCCAAACTCATCGCTCGCCTCACGCCATATGTCTGTGAGGCCTATGAGCAGTTGGCGGTTGAGCCCACGGCTGTGGAACTTGTGTACGAACCCGAATGGCGTAAGTTCGGACTGGCTGCCAGCCTTGCTGAAGCGCGTCAAGAAGATGTCCGCCGCGCCATCACTTCTGTGGGGCCGCATCGAGATGATGTCATCCTTCAAATCAAGGGTATGTCAGCCAAAAACCATGCTTCGCAAGGGGAGTGCCGCACATTGGCGCTGGCCTTACGCCTCGGAATCCACCGTTTGGTGACGGAAGTGGCCGGAATCGCCCCATTGTTAGTTCTCGATGATGTGTTGTCCGAATTGGACCCGCATCGCTGTGAAGCACTTCTTCGCAATATGCCAGAGGGTCAAGTACTGATTACGACGGCGCAAGTTCTTCCCGAAGCGGCACACCCTGACACCATCATCCACATCGCGCATGGCATCGTGGTGCCCTCGCTCGTAAGCGACGACGAATAGGGCACCGATGAACGACGAAGATTTCAATCCCGGTCGACCACCTCGCGCACTCAATGATGTCCTCGCGAAGGTTTTACGTCGCATGAAAGTCTCCGACGAGACCACTGCATTAGGAGTCTTTTCTCATTGGCGCGAAATTGTTGGTGATGCAATCGCAGACAACGTGTCTCCGAAGCGACTCGAAAAACGTCGACTCACGGTTGAAGTAGAAGATCCTGCTTGGGCAACACAATTGAAGTTCCTCGAATCTCAGTTGTTGTCCACATTGAAGGAGCATGTTGGTGACGAAGTTGATTCTCTTGACATCAAGGTGCGACGTTCCCGATAACGACACCCCCACATTGTTAGGATGTTTGAACAATGTCTGCATCTAAAAAGAACCCGTCGGCTGACTACGGCGCGAAGGACATTCAAGTTCTCGAAGGACTCGATCCTGTTCGTAAGCGCCCCGGTATGTACATCGGGTCAACTGGTCTCGCCGGTCTCCACCACCTCATCTGGGAAGTTGTCGACAACTCTGTCGACGAAGCAATGGCGGGCTTTTGTGACCGCGTTGGCATCACACTTCTCGCTGACGGCGGATGTCGTGTCGACGACAACGGCCGCGGAATTCCTGTTGATCCGTACCCCTCTGGTCCGCACAAAGGGAAGAGTGCAGCAGAGGTAGTTCTCACCGTTTTGCACGCAGGCGGCAAGTTCGGCGGCGAGGGCTACAAGGTCTCTGGTGGTCTTCACGGCGTGGGCGTTTCCGTTGTGAACGCGCTTTCCACCAAGGTGTTGCTGGAAATCGACCGCGGCGGAGACCGTTACACAATGGAGTTCGGAGACGGCGGAAAGCTGAAGCAGAAGCTCGTCAAAGAAGGCAAGTCACCAGCGAAGGGTCGCAAGACCGGAACATCAGTGACCTTCTATCCCGACCCAACAATCTTCGCGTCCGAAGGTGTGGAGTTTGTGGCGCGCACTGTCATGGAGCGCTTGCAGACAATGGCTTTCCTGAATAAGAGTCTCGAAGTTGTCTTCGAGGATCAGCGTCCAGGCAAGGAGAAAACCGAGACCTTCCAATACAAGGGCGGCATCGTTGACTTCGTGAAGCACCTCAACCAGTCGAAGGAATCACTCTTCAGCAAAGTCGCTTCCTTTGAAGACGAAGACGAAGAAGAGGGCATGCAACTCGACATCGCCATTCAGTGGAACACGGGTTATTACGAAGGTATTCACGGATACGCCAACGGTATTTCCACAACAGAAGGTGGCATGCACGTCGAAGGTTTCAAGACTGCACTCACGTCAGTCATGAACAAGTACGCCCGCGAAAAGAACCTTCTCAAGGAAAAAGATGACAACCTCCTCGGTGAAGACATTCGCGAAGGCATCACCGCCATCGTTGCTGTGAAGTTGCGCGAACCACAGTTTGAAGGTCAGACCAAGGCCAAGCTGGGCAACGTTCCCATGCGTTCTTTTGTGCAGAAGAGCACCAACAAATACTTGGCTGAATGGTTTGAAGAAAACCCCACCGAAGCAAACAAGGTTGTGAAGAAGGCGGTTGCTGCCGCCCAAGCTCGTCTTGCAGCAAAGAATGCTCGTAACGCAGTTCGTCGTAAGACTGCACTCTCTGGTGCTGGTATGCCCGACAAGTTGAAAGACTGCGGAAGCAGCAAACCGGAAGAGAGCGAATTGTTCATCGTGGAAGGCGACTCTGCAGGCGGCACCGCAGTTGATGCACGCGATCCACGCACGCAAGCAATTCTCCCTATTCGTGGAAAGATTCTCAACGTTGAGCGCGCACGCCTCGACAAGATGTTGAAGAACAACGAAATTCAGGCGCTTATCACTGCCATCGGTGGTGGCGTTGGCGATGAGTTCGACGTAACAAAGGCTCGCTATCACAAGATCATTGCATTGGCCGATGCTGACGTCGACGGCAGCCACATTCGTACATTGCTTCTCACTTTCTTCTATCGACAGATGAAGCCAATGGTGGAAGCCGGGTACATCTACATTGCACAGCCGCCCCTGTTCTCAACAGAGGTCGGCAAAGAAAAGGTGTACCTCAAGGATGACGCAGCAAAAACCGCATTCCTTGCAGAACGCCCGAACCACAAAAAGGAATTCCAACGCCTGAAGGGCCTTGGTGAAATGGACTGGGAAGAGCTGAAGAGCACCACCATGGATTCCATGACACGCACACTGTTGCAAGTCACTGTGGAAGAAGCAGCAATTGCAGACGAAGTCGTCAGTGTCCTGATGGGCGATGATGTCGACAGTCGCAAGAAGTTCATCACCACCAACGCACGCGACGTGCGCAACCTCGACTTCTAATACGGGCAGGAACCACACATGAGTGACAACCCAAATCTGTTTGACCAGATTCAGCCTGTTCCTTTGCAGGACGAAATGGAACGTTCGTTCCTTGACTACTCAATGTCGGTCATCATGTCGCGTGCATTGCCCGACGTGCGTGACGGCTTGAAACCAGTTCACCGTCGCATCATTTGGGACATGGAACAACAGGGCTTCCGCCCTGATCGTCCATTCGTCAAGTGTGCGCGCGTTACTGGTGACACGATGGCGCGTTATCACCCACATGGAGACTCTGCTATTTACGACGCATTGGTGCGTATGGCGCAGCCATTCTCATTGCGTCACCCGCTCATCGATTTCCACGGCAACTACGGCTCTCCCGACTTCGGTCCGGCAGCGGCTCGATACACCGAATCACGCCTGCATTCATTAGCGATGCAGTTGCTCGCCGGCATCGACGAGAACACCGTCGACATGATTGCTAACTACGACGGAACATCAGAAGAACCACAAGTTCTTCCCGCACGTTTCCCGAACTTGTTGGTCAATGGCAGTCAGGGCATTGCTGTGGGTATGGCCACCAGCATTCCTCCACACAACTTGGGCGAAGTGATTGACGCAACATTGCACCTCATCGATAACCCAGAGGCAACGCCTGAAGACCTCATGAAGTTTGTTCTAGGTCCCGACTTCCCAACGGGCGGATTTATTCTCGGACGGGCCGGAATTCAAGATGCATACCGCACAGGTCGTGGCAGCATCAAGACACGCGCCAAGGCAGTCATTGAGGAGAACCGTGCAGGACGCATGGAAATTCTCGTTACTGAACTTCCGTATCAAACGAGCTGTTCGTCGATTGCTGCACGTATTCAAGAACTTGTCGATGGAGGCGAACTTGAAGGCATCGCCGACGTGAACGACGGTTCTGCCGGTGGCAAGACCAGTCTTTCCATCTTGTTGAAGCGCGATGCAAACGCCAATGTTGTTCTCAACAACTTGTACAAGATGACATCGCTGCAATCCAGTTTCCCTGTGAACATGGTTGCACTTGTTGACGGTGTTCCACGCACGGTCAACCTTGCCGATGCGCTTAATGGTTATGTGCGTCACCAACTTGAAGTTGTGACGCGTCGTACGCAATTCCGTTTGGACAAGGCGAAAGATCGCGGGCACATTCTTGAAGGCCGCATCAAGGCCCTCAATGTCATCGACCAAATCATCAAGCTCATTCGTGAGAGCGAAGATGCAAGTGCTGCAAAAGATGCATTGATGACGAAGCCATTCGAGTTCTCCGAGCGTCAAGCAATCGACATCCTCGATATGCAGTTGCGTCAACTCACACGTTTGTCACGCATTGATCTTGAAAAAGAACTCGGCGATGTTCAAGAGCGCATCAAGGAATATGAATCAATCCTTGCCTCTGATGCAAAATTGCGCAGCGTCATCAAAGAAGAGATGTCTGAAGTTCGTGAGAAGTTTGCAACGGAGCGCATCTGCAAGATTATTAACGACTCCGGTGAAATGGCATTAGAAGATCTCGTTGATGACAAAGAGTTTGTGATCGTGATGACTCAGGCGCAGTACGTGAAGGCAGTTCCTGCAACTGCATTCCGCGCACAAGCTCGTGGTGGTCGAGGTGTCAAGGGCGCAACGCTGAAAGAAGATGACTTGGTTCGCCGGGTTATTTTCACCACAGCTCATGCGTACTTATTGTTCTTCTCGAACCGTGGACGCGTGTACAAATTGCGTGCAGCGGACATTCCAGAGCGCGAACGCACAGCAAAGGGCATTCCCATTGTCAACCTGTTGCCGCTGCAAGCAGGGGAAACAATTCAGGCGATTATCGACACGCGTGAATTCCCGGGCGAGCGCTTCTTGTTCTTTGTCACCAAGTCTGGTCAGGTCAAGAAGACAGCATTCGATGCCTATAACAGCACACGCCGTGATGGTCTGATTGCTCTCAGCTTGAAAGATGATGACGAACTCGTACGAGTGATTGAAACATCAGGCGACGATGACATCTTTATTGTCAGCCGTTCCGGTCAAGTTATTCGTTTTACGGAAGCAGAAGTTCGTCCCATGGGTCGCAACGCTGCGGGTGTTCGCGGGATGCGCTTGAAGGCGGGCGATGAAGTGGTGTCGGCAGACCCCGGCCGCGGAGACGATGCATTGCTCATGATTTCTGACGCTGGATATGCCAAGCGCACACAGATCGCACAGTTCCCTCGCAAGGGCCGCGGCACACAGGGCGTCATCGGCGTCAAGTTGTCTGACAAGAAGGGCCATGTTGTTGCGGCATTCATGGTGGGTCTCGATGACGAGATTGTTGCCATTGCTTCCAACGGTGTTGCAATGCGTACCGAGGTCAAGCAGATCTCCAGTCAAGGACGTTCCGCTTCTGGCGTGCGTCTGATGAATCTTGATGACGGAGCAACAGTTGCATCGGTGGCACCAATTCTTGCGGCGGACGACGCCGACTAAATTCGTAACGACGTTCTCACAACGCCCATACGGTCATCACCAACGAGGAAGTTTCTCGAGTCTCAGCTTGCTCTGGATTGCATTCACTCTTCTGGGTGTCACTGTGATTGCACATGCAACTCAGGTTGCACAACAACGCGCATTCGTACAAGATGCCGCAGACTCCATCGCATTGGCAGCTGTCATTAACGGACGTTCGTCTGCGCATCAACTAGAAAAGATGTTGCACGTGACTGTCACGACACTTACATTCACCAATGGCGAGGCCATCGTGGTGGTGTCGGCACACGGATTAACCGCAACGTCCTCAGCAGTGGCTTTTGGGTCTGCTGGCGGTTGACCTGCCCGCCACCGCCATACTCACTACGCTCGGAGCATGCCTTCCACGCCTGAGACCACCGGAACACGTCGCCGTGTTCGGCGTGTTACCCGTGTTATCCGCGATGTGGACGCTTGGAGCGTTTTCAAGGTGGGTGCGGTCTTCCACACGGCCATGTACTTGGTTCTCATGATTACGGGCATTTTGCTGTGGAATGTGGGAAGTGCGACAGGCACCATCAAGAACGTCGAACAGTTCATGGAGTCCTTTGGCTGGGACTCCTTCAGTTTTAAGGGCGGGGCGATGTTTCAAGGGTTTGCGGTCCTTGGAATCTTCGGAATTGCTCTCGGAACTGGCATTTGGGTGCTTGCAGCGGTCGTTTTTAACCTCATCACAGAGCTGGTGGGCGGAATCCGCGTCACCGTGTTGGAAGAAGAAGTGGTCGCCCGGCCGGTTGAGCCCGGCCAACCTCACAGATAGAGTCATAAGTCCCGTGAGGGGCTATAGCTCAGTCGGTTAGAGCGCATCCCTGATAAGGATGAGGTCGCAAGTTCGATTCTTGCTAGCCCCACCAACAACCCCATCGACTCCCGATGGGTGGGTCCCCAAGTACTGAGGAGGCTGACGTGAAGTTCATACGCCAAGCCTTCTTCGCTATTTCTCTTGGGTCCATGGTCGCTGCCGTTCTTCGTCGCCGTACCAAAGTGGTTGTCGCTCCCCAGCAGGGTGGGTGGCGTGAGGTCACCCCTCAGCGTTAGCCGCCATGAGCAATCCGACTGCACCTCAGATCGGAATTGTTGGCACAGGTGTCACCAGTTCGCGCGCCGCAGCAGTGCTGCACTCGCTTGGCCACACCCCACGTATTGAAAGTCTCGGAACTGCATCAACTCTTTTTGATTGCGATGTCGTGATTCTTGCTCATGGTGCGCCGCATAGTGCGTTGGCCTCTGCGTTTATCGCACAAGGTGTGGCCGTGGTGTCCACGAGCGACAACCTCAATGATGTCCTTGCACTACTTGATGGCCAAGAGCGCGCAGTTGCACGCGGAGTACCTGTCGTCGTTGGTGCGGCATGTTTGCCTGGTTTGTCTGGCTTATTAGTTGCCCATGTATCCCGAGCATTTGAAAGCATTGATGAAGTACACAACGCAGTGCATGGCACCGGCGGCCCAATGTGTGCAGTGCAACATCATGGTTCTCTCGCTGGAACATCTATTGGTTGGCACGATGGGGAATGGTTGCAACGCCCTGCTGGTAGCGGCCGCGAATTGTGCTGGTTCCCGGACCCTATTGGCGCACGCGACTGTTATCGATTCGCCAGTGCGGAACCTGTTTTGGTGCAACGTGCACATCCTGCACTGCAACGAATTACTGCGCGCGTATCCGCAACACGTCGCGATCGTCTGACTGCGCGCCTGCCAATGTTGCGCAAGCCTCACGCTGAAGGACTCGAAGGCGGTCTGCGCGTTGAAGTGCGCGGTGTACGCGATGGACGTCGACATGTTGAAATAGTTGGTGTGACAGAAAAAGTTGCAACAGTCACTGGCGCAGTTGCTGCCCACACTGCACTTGCTCTCTCACGCGGCACTGTGATGGCGGGTGTCCATAACTTAGGCGAAGCAACTATGCCGAATGGCGACATTCTTGATGGCGTCACTGCATCGGGAATCACACTGCATCAATTCATCGGAAAGTTGTGATGTCAAACGAGAAAATTCTTGGAGTCATCGAGGGTTTTTATGGTGAGCCTTATTCACACGACGTTCGTTTGAAGATGATTGATCACATCGGAGAATGGGGATGGAATTCGTATGTGTGGGCGGCGAAATTAGAACCCCGACATCGCGAATTCTGGGATCAACCATTTACACCAGAAGAACTTGAACAGTTCTCTGAATTGTCATCGCGTCATGTCGGTGTCAATTTTGTGATTGGGCTGACTCCGGGGTCAGGCGCAACAAACGATCAAGTGGTGGACAAGTTGCGGCCCGCTGTTGTCGCCGGCGCCAATGCTGTCGCTTTGTGTTTCGATGACCTTCCGGTGTTGAATGCAGCATCCGAGCACCAACGCATCGCACACGCAGTACGTGATGCCCTGAAGGTTCCTGTTTGGATCACGCCGACCCACTATGCAGGCCTCACCTCGTCGCCGTATCTGGATGCATTATGTGCAGGCCTTGGCGAGGACATCGAAGTGATGTGGACAGGAAACTATGTCGTTAATGACACCATCACGCTGGAAGATGCAGTTGCGCGTCGCACAGTCACTGGTGGTCGCGCGCCACTTGTGTGGGACAACGCGCCCGTGAATGACGCAATGATGCATGCTCACTTGCATCTTGGACCACTGCAAGGCAGAGAACAAGGGCTGCAAGAGATATGTAGCGGCTTCTTATGGAACCCCATGGTGGAACCACGCGCATCAATGTTGATGCTTGAGTCCGCTGCAGCATGGTGGCGCGGAGAGGACGCAAAAGAAGCATGGGACGTTGCAGTTGATCGTGACGGTTGGCGTTTGCTTGCAGAAGCAACGGCCTATCGAGGTGATCTTCATTGGCCTGGTGAATCGCCAACACGTGCATGGTGGGAATCAGTGCGAGAGATGCCCGACATGAAAGACGAAGTAATGCCATGGGTGCACGCTGCACGTTCGGGTGCACGTGTGGCACTTGCTGCCTTCGCCGTGATGGAGGCAGACCTGTCGAATATGTCGCATGAAGAACTCGGTCGATTGATGCGACCGCTCATGGAATGGCAAGCTCATCGCGCAGCACCTTCGTTGACATTTGGACGAGGACCGCGTCAGCGACCTTTGGCTACACAGAACGGCCACGGCAAATTTGTTCTTCGGCCGGGCACGATTGCAGAATCTGAATCTTTGGTCGACGCATTGGTACACAAAGCATTGGCAGCGATCAACGGCTGATTCTCACTCATTCTCGATAGCGTGGGAGCATGCCATCGACGAAGCACACGCACAGCCACGTCGAAGCTGCAGACATCGCACATCATGTTGCAACCAAACTTGACGAAATCGGCCAGCGTTTCACATCAGGTCGTCGCATGATCGTTGAATCGCTCACTGATGCAAAGCGACCGCTCTCCATTCCTGAAATTCTCGAAACAACAACTGGTCTTGCACAGTCATCTGCGTATCGCAATCTCACCGTATTGGAGAATGCCGGAGTTGTCGTGCGTGTGATTACTACCGACGAGTGGGCACGATTCGAACTGAGCGAAGATATCACCGGCCATCACCATCACATGGTGTGCAGTGTGTGTGGCGCAGTCGACGATGTTCGAATCCCCGATTCGATTGAACTCGAACTTGATCATGCACTTTCAAAGGTGGCAAGTAAAGCAGGCTTCGTGATGGCACACCATCGTTTGGACGTCGTGGGTGTCTGTAAGGAATGCATATGAAAAACGCAGCACTTGAAATTCCACCACTTCTTCCGGGTCGCATTATTTCCCTGCAGGGACGTGGCGAAATGTTTATTCGTCATCATCAGCACGAAGATGTTTCAGCACCGACACTTCTTTTATTACATGGCTGGACCGGATCATCAGATACGCAGTTCTTCACCGCATACGAAGAACTAGCGAAAAACTATTCCATCGTCGGTGTTGATCATCGCGGCCATGGTCGCGGGCTTCGTCCTCATCAGCGATTTGCTTTAGAGGATTGTGCAGATGATGCAGCCGCGGTCATTCGCGAATTGGGCATCACGAACGTCACCACCATTGGGTATTCCATGGGCGGCCCTATCAGCTTGTTGGTATGGCAGCGCCACCCAGACCTGGTTAACGGCATGGTGTTACAGGCAACCGCATTGGAATGGAACGGCACTCGCAACGAGCGCATGCGTTGGCAAGTGGGTCGTGTCTTAGGGCCGGTTATTCGCCGACTAAGCACACCACGCATGATCCGCATCGGTCTACGTCGCGCAATCCCTCGCGGGCATGAACTCAGTCGTTACATGCCATGGATCATTGGCGAGATTCGTCGCAATGATCAGTGGATGATGAGCGAAGCAGGACGCGCACTGTCACAATTCGATGCACGCAACTTTGCTTCCGGTATCACAGTGCCGACGGCATATGTGCTGACCACAAAAGACCGTTTGGTGTTGCCACACAAGCAAGAAGCACTGGCAAAAGCAATCAACGCAACTGTCGTGAGGCTAGAAGGTGACCACTTGGCACCCATGCAGATGCCACATGAATTTGCAGAAGCTACGAGTCGTGCTGTGGGGCTTGTGACTCGTTCTCCTGAATAGCAACAAGCTTTTCTAACGCTTCGTTGATTGCTTCGAGGTGATCACGCAAATCAGCAGTTGTCACGATGTCGGCCAATGCCAAACGAACACCTGCAAGTTCACGCGCAAGGTATTCCGTATCAGCTTGCGTGCGCATGGCCATTTCACGGTCGCGTTCCACTTGCTCACGCTCACGATCCTCTTGACGATTCTGTGCGAGAAGAATCAAGGGTGCAGCGTATGACGCCTGTAACGACAGGATAAGCGTGAGGAAGATAAACGGATACTTGTCGAACGGTGCTAGATCAAACACGTTGACCGCTACCCAGACGATGACGATGATCGACTGAATAACGAGATAGCGCGCGGTTCCGAGGAAACGTGCAATTGCTTCACTGAACTGACCGAAAGCATCGGGGTCGTAGTGAATACCTACTCGACGACGCTGACGTGGAGTGGTGAGATCGTTACGGCGCTTCATGGTTGAGCCGCCTGACGTCGACGTTGCCTCCAGTCGGCGGGCAACATGCGGTCGAGAACGTCGTCCACAGTGATGGCGCCAAGGAGGTGGCCCGCGTCATCGCAGACACCAACAGCTAACAAGTTGTACGAAGCGAGGAACTCAGCAACTTCACGGTCGGACATATTGGCCGCGACGGTTGGTTCCTTTGTGAGGCAACGTGCGAGTTCAGTGCTTGGTGGTTCACGTAGCAAACGCTGCACATGAACAACGCCGAGATATGTACCCGTGGGTGCACGCAATGGAGGTTGCACAACAAACACCTGCGCAGCAATCGAGACAAGCCATTCAGGGTCACGTACTTGCGCCAGCGCTTCGGCCACCGTGGCATTGCTGCTCATGATGATGATCTCTGGCGTCATCAATGCACCAGCGGTTCCGGGCGCATAGGAAAGAAGTGAACGAACCACATCGGCGTCTTCGTCGTCCATTGCTTCAAGAACTTCGGCACGACGCTGTGCAGGCATCTCTGCCAAAAGGTCTGCAAGGTCATCGAATTCCATCTCTTCAAGAACGTCGATCACGCGATCAAGGTCCAAGTTGGAAATCAGAGCCAACTGTTCGCTCTCTGGCAACTCTTCCAAAAGGTCAGCCAAACGATCGTCGTCCATTTCCTTTGCCAGCAGTTGACGCTGAGCAAGGGGGAGAGCACGAACAATGCCTGCTACGTCGCTGGGGTGCATGTCGCGCAAACGCGCAGCTTCAGCAGCCATTTCAGTGGGGGCAGCAAACAAGCCGCCCACTTCATTCCATTCCACCAATCGGTAGGTATTGCGTCGGCCGAAAAGGCCACTGCGAGTGAGTCGCACCTTGGCAACTTCCCAGCCGGTTTCGCGGGCGTTGACGGTGGGGCGCAAGGCCACATCGCTGACTGTCTCACCTGTGACGCGCTTATCGATGATGTCGGCCTGGAGGAGGTGTTCTCCGTCGCGAGGCTTGAAGGGGTTGAGGTCCACGTCCCAGCTGCGCAGGCGAGCGCCTTCGGTATCGAGGGAAATGACCCGATTGGCGTTCACGAAGATGCGGCGGCGCTGGCTGGTAGCAACGAAACCGGTGACGCGGGGGGCTGTGCCACTGCGGCCAGGAACCACGACAATGTCGTCGATTCGACCGATGGCCGCACCGCCAGCGTCCAGCAACGGCAGGCGCATGATTCTGAATGCATAAATGAGCTCGCCTGCCATGCGACAAGGGTACCCCCGATGCCTGTGGATAACGGGGTGTTTAATGGCTCCCATAGGGGTTTTAGGGCGTCTTGTGGTGGTCTGCGTGGTCCGCCGATAGTCTTTTCCTTCCTTCGGGGACGTAGCTCAATTGGTAGAGCGCCTGCTTTGCAAGCAGGAGGTCGTGGGTTCGATTCCCATCGTCTCCACCACTGTGAATCCCACCGCCGTCCTGCTCATTTCATGCCCGGATCGCCAAGGCATCGTCGCTGCTGTTGCAACATGGGTTGCCTCTGTTGGTGGAAACATTGTTCATGCAGAACAACACACCGATGATTCCGACTCCATGTTCTTTCAGCGCGTTGAATTCACGCACTCTGAGGCAGTTGCACTGCACACCTTGAAGGATGGCTTTGCGGCAGTTGCTGCTAATTGGGAAATGCAATTCACGCTGAGTGAATTGCCACGTAAGCCCCGCACCGCCATTTTGTGTTCAAAGCACCTGCATTGTGTTGCAGATCTTCTTGCGCGTACAACGTATGGCGACTTAGGACTTGACGTTGTTGCAGTTGTTTCCAACCATGACGATGCGTCACCGCTCGCGACGTCTTTTGGCTTGCCGTTTTACCATGTGCCCGTTTCTGACGGCACCAACGGTCGTGCAGAACAAGAGGAAACATTAGGCAATTTGCTTGATGCACTCGATGTTGACCTTGTTGTTCTTGCGCGATACATGTTGGTCTTGCCACCAGCTTTGGTGCAGCCATGGAAGGGTCGGATGATCAACATCCACCATTCGTTCTTGCCTGCATTCATCGGCGCCAACCCGTACCGACAGGCGCATGACCGTGGTGTGAAGGTGATTGGTGCGACTGCGCATTACGTGAGCGATGTGTTGGATGAAGGTCCGATCATTGCCCAGGATGTTGCCGCTGTTTCACACCGTGACAATGTGGCAGACCTCACCCGCAAGGGCCGCGATCTCGAGACAGTCGTTCTTGCCCGCGCCGTGCGTGCCCACGTGGAACACCGAGTTCTCACCTTCGGCAATCGCACCGTCGTTTTCGGCTAATTCGTCACGCCCCGTGAAGGTTGTGGTGGCGCATCGTGGGCAATAATGTACGCACAACGGTTTAGTGTCCGACAGACGGACACCTGACCATTTTCCAAGAGGAGAATCGACATGAGCACTGCACCCACCCGTCTTCACCACACCGCCTACTTGTCAAAGGACCTTGAGGCGACTCGCGCCTTTTATGAGGACCTTGTGGGTTTGCCTCTCGTTGCAACATGGTCTGAAACAGACGAACTGTTCGGCGCAGAACGCGTGTACTGTCACTGCTTCTTCGGCATGCCAGACGGCAGCGCACTTGCGTTCTTCCAGTTTGCAAACCAGTCCGACCAGGACGAATTCGATCCACCACTTCCTCCATCTCCATTCCGCCACATCGCATTGAATGTGTCGCCTGAGAACCAGGACAAGATCTTTGCCAACCTTCAGAAGGCCGGATGGAAACCAGAAGGAACATACGTTCTTGAACACGGTTACTGCCGCTCGTTGTACACGGAAGATCCAAACGGAATGCTTCTCGAGTTCACTGCTGATGCACCTGGTGCCGAGAAGATCAACGCAGATCGCAAGAACGATGCCCACGCAACTTTGAAGCGTTGGCTTGCCGGTGATCACACCAGCAACAACAACTACCGCTAATAGTTCGAGCACCGCATGAATGACTCGAGCGTTCTCTTCGTTCACGGGTCGTTTCTTCCCAGCCTGACGTGGATACCTGTTATCGAGCGTCTTGCACAATGTGGCCAAGATGCACACACGATTGATCTGCCGTTTACGTCGTTAGCTGATGACGTCGTTGCGCTGCAGAAAAAGATTGCTGAACTGCAGTCTTCATATGGTGCAGTGACGGTGGTGGGACATAGCTACACGGGCATCACCGTGTCTGCTGCATCGCACGCTGCACAACACTTGGTATTTGTGGCCGCGCGCATGCCCGCTGTTGGTGAATCGCAAGCCGCAATCTCACCACAGTGGGGTAACCCAGAGTTCCGTTCATGCTTGAACATCTCTAGCGATGGTGAACTATCGCTTACGGAAGATGCAGAACGCTTCCTGTTTCATCGCAGCCCGAAGCCACTTGCGCGGTTAGCGATGGAACATCGCCGGCCAATGCGTAGTGAAATACCTGTGGAACCTATGGAAAACCCTGCATGGTTAACTGTGCCTAGCAGTTACATCGTGTGTACAGACGACCAAGCAGTGCAGTTAGATCAACAGCGTATGCGCGCCGGATGGGCAAAACATTCTGTTGAGATTGACACGGATCATTCACCGTTCTTTTCTGCGCCGCAACAAACAGCAGACTTTATTTTCGAAACGCATCGGGCCGAAACGGCATAGCGATGATGAGGAACTATTTTGGCAGTGGGTCAGTGGTCGGCAACACTGACATGCGCGAGAAGTCCTCTGAAATTTCCTTCGCTGTATTTAACAACAACGGCAAGTGCAACTTCTTCAATTCTGCGATGGATGTTTCTGCAGCATTGGTTGTCACATTGACGGCAGCAATGACCGAACCTCTTCCATCTGTAATGGGTGCTGCGATGGAACGAATGCCAAACGAAAGTCGTTCGTCGGATAACGCCCAACCACGATTGCGTACTTCAGCCAATGCCACATCAATTTCTTTGCGAGTGGGGCGTACACGAGGAACGACAAGCGACTGCGATGGAATCTTCAATACGGCATCAAGTTCTTTAGTGCTGAGAGACGACAACAACACATGTCCCATTGACGTTGCAATGGCGGGGAAGCGTGTTCCAATCTGCACGGAGAGTCCGATGATCTTCGGAACAGGAACACGCGCTGTGTACACGATGTCGCTGCCATCTAGTTGCGACATCGAACTTGACTCGTGTGTCTGCGAAACGAGCGACACCAAGTGCGGACGTGCGATGTCCCACATGCCTTGTGCGTTGATGTACGACATGCCCAGTTCAAGAACTTTGGGCGTCAACATGAAGACACCATCGTTTGAGCGCACATATCCAAGGTGTTCCAGCGTCATCAGCAAACGACGGGCAGTGGGTCGAGCTAGATCCGTGGCCGCTGCAACTTCACTGACGGTGAGTTCCAAGTGCGAGAGCGAAAACGTTCGAATCACATTGAGTCCACGCGCGAGTGCTTCAACGAATTCGGGCTCGTCTCGTTTAGTTGCCATGTGCCGCGCCTCCCAGAACGTATCCACCCCCACAACTACGAAAGCAGCGAGAACATGAACTCCCCACAGAATACGGCGAAGCCGCTTGAAGGACTAATAGTCGCCGACCTCTCACGAGTATTGGCTGGCCCGTACTGCTCGATGTTGCTTGCCGACATGGGCGCCACCGTGGTGAAGGTCGAGAGCGCAGCAGGCGACGACACACGCACGTGGGTGCCACCGACCAAGGATGGCGTCGCCACCTACTACATGTCCATCAACCGCAACAAGCAGTCGATTGTTTTGGATTACGGAAACCCAGATGATTTGCAATTGGTCAAGAAGTTGGTGCGCAATGCCGACATTTGTTTGGAGAACTTCAAGGTCGGTGGCTTGAAGAAATTTGGACTCGATTATGAATCAGTCAGTGTCGATAATCCTGGATTGATTTATCTCTCCATCAGCGGATTTGGAACAGCTGAAGGCGCATGGTTGCCGGGCTATGACCTCATCGTTCAAGCGGTGTCTGGTCTGATGAGTCTGACGGGTGAACCAGATGGTCAGCCGTACCGCGCAGGTATTTCTGTGTTCGATGTGATGGCCGGCTTGCACGGAACAATTGGTGTTCTTGCTGCACTCAACCAGCGCAATCTCACGGGCAAGGGACAACATGTTGAAGTCAACTTGTTGTCGTCGGCCATGTCGGGCTTGGTGAACCAGACCGCTGCGTACACCGCTGCTGGTGTTGTGCCATTCCGTATGGGTAATGCACACCCCAGCCTGTTCCCGTACGAAGCGTTGCCAACAAAAGACCGCGACCTCATCATCGCTGCAGGGAACGATAAGCAGTTCCGCTCATTGTGTGGCGTGCTGGGTATCGAACACCTCGCAGATGACCCACGCTTCAAGATCAACGCAGATCGCACAAAGAATCGCGAAGAATTGCGCCCGTTTTTGTTGGAGAAATTGGCCGAATGGATGTCGGACGATTTGTTCATTGAACTCAACAAGGTGGGTGTTCCATGCGGCCCAATCAACTCCATCGGTGATGGTGTTGAACTTGCAGAAAAGCTCGGACTTCGCCCTCGCGTAACCGTGGGTGAAGGCGATCGCGAAGTGACTCTGGTGCGTAACCCGATCACATTTAGTGACGGCGATCTTGAATATCGAATGCCACCACCACTTTTGGGTGAGCACTCCGATGAAATTCGTGACTGGTTGAAAGGACTGGATTAATCATGGCAACAGAACAACCCACATACCGCACAGGTCTTGGAACATCGGATGCGGACAGCATCACATTGTTGGGTCACGACTTAGCGTCGGAACTGCTCGGCAAGATTTCCTTTGGTGAACTTGCGTATTACCTAATTGCTAAGCAGCGCCCATCAAAGGGTCAACTTGTGATGTTCGAAGCAGTTCTTGCAGCACTTGCAGACCACGGGTTCACTCCCACCGCAATCGCTGCACGTCTCACGTATGCCAGCGCGCCGGATTCATTGCAGGGTGCACTTGCAGCCGGACTCTTGGGTGGTGGCTCGCGCTTCCTCGGTGTTACTGAAGACTGTGCGTTGTTCTTGAATGCACAGTTGCAACAAGTCGGTACCCAAACACGCACCGATGCCGAATGGGACGATGTTGCACGCAATGTAGTGCGATCCCAGAAAGAGATCGGCAAGTTTGTCCCTGGTCTGGGACACCCGGTGCACAAGCAGGGCGACCCACGCACGCCAGTCCTGATGGCGTTGGCTCGTGAGAATGGAACCTTTGGTCCTCACCTTGCTCTCTTTGAAGCAATTGGTCGTTCGCACTCGGATGTTCTGGGCAAGCACCTTCCTTTGAATGGCGCAGGCGTGTGTGGAGCGGTATTGGCAGACCTTGGTCTCCCTCTCGGCGTGATGCGCGGCGTCGCTCTCCTGGCTCGCTGCGCTGGCCTGCTCGGTCACATCGTGGAAGAGCAGACCCATCCGGTGGGCATTGACATCTATATGAACGTCGATCGCAATATCGACTACCAGCCACCCAAATAGCGCCAAGTCGGGAAACCGAAGCCCCATAAGGGTTTTGTGGGGCAACGGACTCGTTTGTGTCGCCGGACACATGAAATCCACCCTCTACTGACCGCCTATTGGTAATTTGTCCGCTAGTCGGGCAAATAGCCCGCACTTCACCTCCTGGGGGAAAACAAAATGGCAAATTCACTTGCACCTAGCGCTTCACAGCGTTGGCACAAATGGGTTGAAGAGCATCCAGTGGGCGGCCTCGCCCTCATTGGTGTCATCGCGACCCAACTCGGCACCTACTTTGGCTACTGCTTCAACGCAATTGGCCTTCCACAGCTTCCATGGCCTGCCTATAACGGCGCGCTCATTGCCGGAGCTGCTGGTGACAAGGGAGCATCTTGGGGAAGCCCAATGGCTCAGTACTTCACTGGCCAGTCCATGCACTTCGTCAACGGCATTGTGTTCTGCATCTTGTTCGGCGTTATTGCACACAAGGCAATCCCTGTTGCGAACCACGTCGTCAAGGGTCTTATCTATGGCGTCATCATGACGATCATCAGCATCGGCTTCCTTGTTCCATACGCATACGCACCGAAGTCGGGCTACGGCCTCTTCTCGTTCGATACGCCAAACGGTTGGAAGCTTCCAGCAGGCGTTCTCCTCTGGCACCTCATTTACGGTGCTGTGATTGGTCTTCTGTACCAGCCAAAGAACAACGACTAGTCAATTCGCACTAGCGATACAGACAAACGAAGAGCCCGGTCCGAGAGGACCGGGCTCTTTGCTTTTCGAAGTGAAGTGTTGTTACGTGAAGAGGCGCTTTGACGCAATCTCGCAACCCTGCGACAACGCCGCGAGCTTTGCAAAGACCACATCAGGGTCAATCGTTGTAGTGCCCACGTGCACGGAGAAACCACAGTCAACGCCTGCCAACAAACGATCAGGTGAAACGACCTCTGCCCACTGTCCCAATCGTTGTGCAATCAGTTCTGGATGTTCGATGTAGTTCGACTGTGGCTCGATCACTCCGGGACAAATGAACTTGTCGGCTGGAACACCAAGTTCCTTCAACACGCTCCACTCATGTGAGTGACGTGGGTTTGCGCCTTCAAACAACACTGTTTGTGGCTTCGCTGTCCACACGATGTCGATGATGTCTTGAATAGGAACGTCATGATGGTGAGGACCTGGATAGTTGCCCCAGCACAAGTGCATACGAAGCTGTTCAGCAGGAATATTGCGCACGGCATGGTTCAACGCTTCGATATTTGTACGAATCGTGCTGCGGAAATCTTCGAGAGATAATTGTGCATATGCAGAGTGGCGACCCATTGCAAGGTCGGGACAGTCCACCTGCACCACAGCTCCGGCTGCAGCAATCGCTTCGTATTCAAAGCGCATTGCTTCTGCAATAGCAAAGACGTATTCCTCGCGGGTCTTGTAGAACTCGTTGCCAAAGAACAAGGAGACAACACCAGGCGATGCTGCACTGGTGAAAATATCCTTGTGGCCAAAGCTCTTTGCAGCGGCGGACAACTCCGTCATGTCCTTTACTGCGGCGGTCTTATCAATCACTTCAATTGCGCTGGTGCATGCGGGAGCAGAACGCTTGCGGCGCCCTGGGTTGCCGGCAACAGCTTCTGCACTGCGTGGGAAGTCAACGAGGTCATCGAAGAAATAATTCTGAATGGACTCGCCGGCAAAACCCGAAAGGCGATCCTTTACATACGTTGCATATGACGGCTTTGACATTTCGCCGTCATTAATGATGGTGACGCCGGCCTTCACCTGCTTCTCCACGATTTCTACGATTGCTTTTGAGATGCGCTCGTCCAAAGCGACCTTGTCGACGGGAATGCCGTCTCCCATGGCCCACATCAACTGAATGAGATCGTCAGGACGAGGCAAGCTGCCTGTGTGAGTGCTTGGGATGAGATGCGATGGAGATGCCATGTGATTCCTAACAGTGGAGAATCCTGAAATCTTATGTGCGGACAAGTGTCCGAAGGGCGGTCACGTGGGAAATTTGTCCGCATTAGAAAAGTGTTCGTTCTCGTTCGCAGACCTAATCTGTCTCCGTGCAAAACATTGTGATTGTTGGAGCCTCATTGGCCGGAACTCGTGCAGCAGAAACACTGCGCTCAGGTGGATTCACGGGCACCATCACAATGGTGGGTGCAGAAGCACAGAAGCCTTATGACCGGCCACCATTGTCGAAGAACTACCTCGCTGGCGATTGGGACGAAGAGCGTGTGGCATTGCGCAAGCCTGAGGCATTGGATGAGCTGAATCTCACATGGAAGCTGGGCGTCGCTGCAACTGCATTAGACACCGCTGAAAAGAGCGTCACATTGGCTGATGGTTCGATCATCTCTTACGACGGACTGATCATCGCAACGGGTGGCGATGTGCGCCGCCTTCCCAATCAGCCCGCCATCGCAGGTGTACACACGCTTCGAACGTTGGATGATGCCACGGCATTGCGAGACGAAATTGCAGAGGGTACGAAGGTCGTGGTGATCGGAGCCGGATTCATTGGCTTAGAAGCAGCAGCAACTGCGAAGAAGCGCGGTGCAGATGTCACCGTGCTCGAGGGATTAGAAGCGCCACTCATTCGAGCAATGGGTGCAGAGATGGGTGCGGCAATTGGTGCGGTGCATGAACGCAATGGCGTACGTGTGATGTGCAGCGTGCACGTTGCCAGCATCAATGGTGGCGCGAAGGTCACCGGCGTGACGTTGGCAAGTGGAGAAACGATTCCCGCAGATGTTGTAATTGTGGGCATTGGTGTATCGCCGGCAACAACATGGCTGGAGAGTTCAGGTCTTACATTGCGCGATGGCGTGGTGTGCAATGCGAATCTCAATGCCGGACCCGAAATGGTTTTCGTAGCGGGCGACGTATTACGTTGGCCGAACGCATTGTTCGCAGATGTAGAAGCAGACATGCGTGTTGAACATTGGACCAATGCAGCAGAACAAGGTGCAGTTGCGGCAACCAATCTGCTTGCAGCAATGAATGCACAACCACAAATGCCGTATGAAGTGGTGCCCTTTTTCTGGAGCGATCAGTTCGATGCACGTATCCAGTGCCTTGGCCGCCCGAGCGCCAATGCACGAGTAGATGTTGTTGCTGGTAATCCATCTGATGGTAAATGGTGCAGTATTTACAGCGTGAATGATCGTTTGACCGCAGTACTTGGCGTATCGCAACCCAAGTTAGTGATGCCAAGCCGCGGACTTCTTTCCACACACACGTCGCGTGAAGATGCGCTTGCACACTTTGCGCGCGTCACCGCTCCACCCCCACCGGCTGCATAAAGAAACATGACTCTTCCAGACGCAGAACGACTAGGAGTGTGGCGTGCGTTCTTAACAGCGCATGCAGCTCTCGACAAGATGTTGTCGCGCGCATTGGAAGAAGAGAACGACTTACAAAGACCATGGTTTGAGATCCTTGATGCGCTTGCAACAAGCACCGATGACTCACTGCGCTTTCATGACCTTGCAGAACGAGTTATGGCAAATCCGTCGAGCCTCTCGCGGCAACTCGACAAGCTAGAAGAGAAAAAACTGATCGTGCGCGAGAAGTCGGTTCTTGACGACGGTCGCGCCATCTTGATCGTGTTGACACCGAGAGGTCACGACTCCTGGAAGGAGGCGAGCCTCACGTACTACCGCATCGTGCGACGCACCTTCAGTAACACGCTCACGGATACTGATGTCGTGGCATTAAACCGAGTCTTTTCAAAGGTTTTGGAAGCCGATTAACTCCTCATCCTCCAACTTTGGCTGGCGGTGCCAAACAGGGCAGACTTTGTGCCAGTCAAGGAACCAAAGGGGACCCCAATGCAAAACGCAGTCATCGTCGACGCACTTCGCACACCACTCGGCAAGCGCAATGGTCGCTTGAAGGATTGGCACCCCGTCGATCTCGCTGGTTACACATTGAAGGCTCTTGTCGAGCGCAATGGCATCGACCCCACACTCATTGAAGATGTGATCATGGGTTGCGTGATGCAGGTGGGCGAGCAGAGCCTCAACGTTGGTCGCAACGCAGTTCTTGCTGCGGGCCTTCCCGACACCATTCCGGGCACCACCATTGACCGCCAATGTGGTTCCAGCCAGCAGGCCGCTCACTTCGCAGCGCAGGGAGTCATGGCCGGTGCGTACGACGTGGTGATCGCAGCAGGTGTGGAAGTCATGACACGTGTTCCCATGGGTTCTGCAATTGCTGATGGCAAGTACGGCTTTCCATTCGGTCCCGAAGTTTCCGCTCGTTATGCACCAGAAGGTGGCCTTGTTCCGCAGGGCGTCAGTGCAGAAATGATTGCCGACAAGTGGGGCATTACTCGTGAAGACATGGACCGTTTTGGTGCGCGTTCACAGGCTCTTGCAGCACAGGCAACGGCTGAAGGTCGTTTCGAGCGCGAGATTCTTCCTGTCAATGATGCTGAAGGAAAGCTGATGACGACTGACGAAGGAATTCGTGAATCTCCATTTGAAAAGCTGCAGCAGCTCAAGCCTGCATTCCGCAGCGAAGAAGATGGTGGTCGCGTGACTGCTGGTAACTCCAGCCAAATCACCGATGGTGCGTCCGCAATGCTCATCATGAGTGAAGAGAAGTGCCGCGCACTTGGTCTGACACCTCGCGCACGTTTCGTGAACTTCGGACTTGCTGGTGACAACCCGCAGCTCATGCTCACTGCACCCATTCCTGCAACGCAGAAGGCACTTGCTAAGGCCGGTCTCACCATGGGCGATATGGACATCACAGAGATCAACGAAGCATTCGCATCTGTTGTTCTTGCATGGGAGAAGGAATTGCACCCTGACATGTCGAAGGTGAACCCCAACGGTGGTGCCATTGCTTTGGGTCACCCACTGGGCGCATCGGGCACACGCTTGATGACCACTCTCTTGCACGAGCTTGAGCGCACCGGCGGTCGTTACGGCTTGCAGACAATGTGTGAAGGTGGTGGCATGGCCAACGCCACCATCATCGAACGTCTCGGCTAATTCGTTAAGACTCTCATCATGTTCAGCATCTCGATTCCGGCCTGGGGCACTTTTGTCTGGGTCGGTGTCGGACTGTTGATTATGCGCGTGATGTGGAAGTTCGGCTTTGGCATGTTGAAGTCGATGACCTCGATGATGCCCGAGCCGCCACCAAGCGGGGAGATGCGCAAAATCAATGTGCGTTATCGCTGCGGAGTCTGTGGCGTAGAACTACGCATGGTGATGGCGCCGGACGAGGATCCGCCCCCACCCAAGCACTGCTTGGAAGATATGGACATCATCGCGCCCGTCTTCGAATAGAGCATCAGAACTGCTGAATTCCCATCCACAGCCTGTGGATAAACATGTTGGAAACAACACGCATGTAACTCTGCTAACGCCCACCCCGCATGGGGTTGCGGACGGTTTAGTGGTACTTGGTGGCTGTGTACAAGCCACCCAAAAGTGATGTGAGACCTGCTGCGAGGTACCAGTTGCTACGTCCACCAGGAACAAAACCGAGGTAGTAGAAGAAGATCACGAGGAAGCCCACGCCGAGAAGAGCGAACATGAGATACAGCACCCACTGTGGACTTTGCTTCACAAATTCAGGCACCGGCGGGGTGTAGCGGCTGCTGGCGCCGACATTTTCGTTATTGGTTCCGTGCATGTTGGTGGGATTGGTGTGTCCGCCCTTTGGGGTGACGCGACCGCCCTGCTTCTTCTTTGTAGCCACGTCAACGAGTGTAGAACGCCAGCACCCAATTGGTTTCACAAAACGGTCTCAAACACGGCAGGCTAGAGAGATGTCCCGGGTCCTCGTCATCGATAGTTATGACAGCTTCGTCTACAACATCGTGCAGTACCTGGGTGAGTTGGGTGCCGAGCCCATCGTGGTGCGTAACGATCAGTTGACCGTGGAAGAGGCAGTCGCCCTCCAGCCAGATGGCGTGTTGTTGTCACCTGGCCCTGGCCGACCTGAAGAAGCCGGGATCATCTGCGATGCGATTCGCGCGTTTGCCGGCAACACTCCGGTGTTTGGTGTGTGTCTTGGACATCAAGCGATCGGCCATGTGTATGGCGGTGACGTGGTTCGTGCGCCACAACTGATGCACGGTAAAACATCTTTTATGACGCACAACAATACGGGAGTGTTTGAAGGTTTGCCATCGCCGTTGGAAGCAACGCGCTATCACTCACTGGTGATTGAGAAGTCAACATTGCCTGCGGAGCTATTGATTACTGCGGAAACAAGCGACGGCATTGTGATGGGTGTTCGTCATCGCGATGTTGATGTTGAAGGTGTGCAGTTTCACCCGGAAAGCATTCTCACTGCAGCAGGTCACGACTTGCTGCGCAACTTCCTCAATCGCTGCGCATAGCGCGCGTCGTGAATAGATGCTGGTTAGCCGGCGGGGGCTGCTGTGACGCGGCCGATGGTGAGAACAATCTTTGTTCCTGGAGTCACCATCGTGCCCACGGCAGTGCCTTGGCTAATCACTTTGCCAATGTTGGCGTTGCCTGCTGCAAGATCAACATAGTCAATGGATGCTCCAAGACCTAACGCAGTGAGTTTCGCAAGCGCATCCGCTTCCGACAAACTCTTGACCGAAGGCATTGCGACTGGTTGCGGACCTGAAGAGACATACAACGTGATTGATGCACCCTTGTCGAGCAACTGTCCGACGACTGGGTCTGTACGAATCACAATGCCCTTTGCAACAGTGGCATTGGCTTCTTCAACAATGGTGACCACAAACTTGTATGGATCTGCTTGCAAGAACGCTTGTGCTGTTGCGGTGGTTTGACCAACAACGACAGTTGGAACTGCAAGTTGGCCATTGCCACCCGAGACGTTTACTGTGACGGTTTCGCCCTTGGCAAGTTGTGTGCGGCCTGCAGGGTTCTGCATTGCAACAGTGCCGAGTGCGTATGTTTTGTCGATGACATCAGGGCCCCTCGCGTACACAAAGCCTGCACCTTCAATTGCCGTGCGCGCTGCTTCTTCCGTGAGGCCGACAATGGGCGGCACTTCGACCGTGACCGCAGGGAAAACAAGAGTGACCGCTTCGCCTTCTTTGGCGGTGTCGCCCGCGGCAGGGGACTGGCTTTGCACAATGAGTGTTGCATCACATACAACATCTGCGGGGCTGACAGTGACTGTGAACTTTGCGGTTTCTAACGCGGCCTTTGCAACATCACATGACTGGCCCGACACGTTGGGCACAGTTAATCCACTACTGCCACCCATGCTGGTGATGAGGAAGATGATTCCACCAACAATGACGAGGCCCGCAACAACTGCCCCAATGATGTAGCCGCGCTTGCTCGGTGTGTCGTCTTCGTAATCGGGAAGTTCTTCAACAGGCGCCATGGTGGAAGGCATCACCGCTGTCTGCGGAGTGACAGGCATGGCTGCTGTGTCACCGGCATCGCTACCAACAGGAGTCATCATCGTGGTGGCTTGTTCAAGATCGCTTGCTGCAAGTGGTGCTTTGCCTTGACGTGCACGCACTTCGTCCATCGCCAATGTTGGTTCGCCACTCACGAAACGACGAAGGTCATCACGCAACTGGTCAGCACTTGCGTAGCGCATCTCTGCGTTCTTAGTCATGCACTTTGCAACGATTGCTTCCAGCGGTGTTGGAACATCGGAGACAAGCGAACGAATGCTTGGCGGCATTTCATTGACTTGCTTATATGCGGTGGCAAGAGCAGATTCACCAATGAATGGTGCACGACCCGTGAGCAACTCATAGAGCACAACACCCAATGAATACAGGTCGGATCGAAGGTCAAGACCTTCACCTTTTGCTTGCTCGGGAGAGAAATAGGTTGCGGTCCCCATGACTGCACCGTCTTGCGTGAGACCTGCATCATGACCTGCATCAAGTGCGCGTGCGATACCGAAGTCGGCGACTTTCACGTCACCGTTGTCGCCCATGAGAATGTTTGCGGGTTTGATGTCGCGGTGCACCACGTTGTTGCGATGCGCATAGGCAAGTGCACCAGCAATATGGCCCGCAACCATCGCCGCGTTGCGCGCTGTGAAACGAGTTTGTTGGCGAAGCACAGCAGCGAGGGTGCGACCCTTCACGTATTCCATTGCCATGAAATAGGTATTGCCAGTTTGACCCCAGTCGTACACCGCCACGATGTTCGGGTGGTTCAGACCAGCGACGGCCTGTGCCTCGCGGCGGAAACGCTCGACAAAGTTCGGGTCGACGGCGTGCTCGGGAAAGAGAACTTTGAGGGCGACTTCGCGGTCGAGGAGGAGGTCGCGAGCCAGGAAAACATCTGCCATGCCGCCACGGCCGATACGGGGGCCGAGTTCATAGCGATCGTTGATGACCGTGGGGTTTTGGTTCGACATAAGGCTCTATAGAGGCTACCCCTGAGGGTGCGGGGACTAGGGGCAGCTATGGCAGCAGGGGAAGAGTGGCGTCGAGAACCTGTTTGGCAATTGGGCCTGCCAAGTGGCCGCCCGTGCTGGCACTCACGTCATCGTTGACGCCCTTGATGAAGACCGAGATGGCGACTTTGGGAGCTTCGGCAGGTGCGAAGCCCATGATCCAGGCGTGAGAGCGCTGACGCTGACCTTCAGGATTCAACTGGGCGGTTCCTGTTTTCACGGCAACGGAGATTCCGTTCCGTAATGCAATGCAACAACTTGCGGTGCCGTTGGTTGCAACACCAATCATGAGTTGCGTGAGAGTGGCGGCAGTGGAAGGAGCCATCGCGGTCTTCCAAAGTTGTGGTGTTGTTGTTTTGATAGGCGCGCCCGAATGTGTGCGGGTCTCTTGCACGACGTATGGCGTCATCATGCGGCCACCATTGGCAACGCTGCTGGCGATGAGTGCCATATGTAGTGGTGTCACTTGCACTTGGCCTTGACCAAAGCCGTGAATGGCGAGGAGAGCGAGTGAGTCGGCGAAATCTTTGGCAAGCCCACCGAACGTGCTGGCGGCCGCACCGGGAAGGTCGAAGGGCACGCGCTCATCGAAACCGAAACGATTGACGCCGTTCACCATGAGGTCTGG
>CALBSD010000051.1 GCA_937927625.1 uncultured Actinomycetes bacterium
AGGGCGGACACAATGCAGGTCACACTGTCGTCATTGGCGACCAGAAGTACGCGTTGCAGCTCACCCCAAGTGGTGTCTTCTACAACACGGTTACACCAGTCATCGGAAATGGTGTTGTCGTTGATTTACCGACACTCTTCAAGGAAATTGATTCACTGGAATCACGTGGCATCTCTACTGCACGGTTGAAAGTTTCGAGTCTGGCTCATCTCATCTTCCCGTGGCACCAAGCGATTGATGCCGCACTGGAAGCTGCACGCGGCGACGGCAAGATCGGCACCACGCTCAAGGGCATCGGTCCTGCATACGTTGACAAAGTGAAGCGTTCAGGTATTCGCGTTGGTGAGATTCTGAATCCGAAGGTGTTCGAAGCAAAAGTACGCGAGCGTGCAATTGCAGCTCGTCGTGAAGTCAGTGACATTGGCGGAGACACTTTTGATGTTGAACAAGTTGTTACTGAATTTGTTGCGTACGCAGAACGCTTGGCTCCGTATGTTGCCGACACGGTGAACCTGTTGCACGATGCACGCGAAAATGGCGAAAGCATCTTGCTGGAAGGTGCGCAGGCAACATTCCTCGACGTCGACCACGGAACATATCCGTACGTCACTTCGTCAAACCCCACTAGTGGTGGTGCAGCAGTCGGCTCTGGTCTTGGACCACGTCACATTGATCGTGTTGTTGGCATTGCAAAGGCCTACACAACTCGCGTAGGAATGGGTCCGTTTCCTAGTGAACTCACTGATGCATTGGGTGAAGCCCTAGTTGACATTGGTCGTGAGTACGGCACTGTGACTGGTCGTCGTCGTCGCACAGGTTGGTTAGACACAGTGATGTTGCGTCATGCCACACGTTTGAATTCATTGACTGAAATTGCGCTAACAAAGCTTGATGTTCTCGACACTTTCGATGAAGTCAAAGTGTGTGTTGGTTATCAAATCAATGGCGAGATTGTGAAGAACTATCCGGACACTGTTGAGCGACTTGCACAAGTAGAACCAGTCTGGGAAACACTGCCTGGTTGGAAGTGCAGCACGGAAGGCATCACATCGTTTGATGCTCTGCCAGAGAGTGCGCAAAAGCTTGTTGCAATCGTTGAACGCGAAACGGGAATCCCTGTCTCGATGGTGGGCACCGGCCCATCACGTGATGCCATGGTGGTGCGCTGATGATTAAGCGATACTCCACTCCAGAAATGGACGCGCTGTTTTCCGAAGTCGGCAAGATGTCGCGCTGGCTGGAAATTGAGTTATGTGTCGCTGAAGCAATGGCTGACGCTGGTGTTGTTCCTGCAGATGCTGCAAAAGCCTGTCGGGCAAACGCTCCTGTGATTACTGAGCAATTTGTTGCACAAGTGGAAGAACGCGAAGCGATTACGAATCACGATGTCGCTGCTTTTGTTGATGTCGTGCAGGCTTCCATTGGTACACCAGCCGGTTCATGGATTCATTACGGACTTACCAGCACCGACGTTGTCGATACTGGTTTGTGTTGGGCATTGCGTGATGCGTGCACGACAATCGATGAAGCTCTCACTGAACTGATTGGTGTTGTCACAAAGATGGCTACGGCTCATCGCGCTACCGCAATGATTGGTCGCACACACGGCATACATGCAGAGCCAACAACATTTGGCGCAAAGGTTGCGCTCTTTGGACTGCAGTTGATCCGCGATCGAGATCGCTTACGTCATGCAGCCACAAACATCTCGGTGTGCAAACTCTCCGGTGCTGTTGGTACTTACTCCAATATCACTCCCGAAGTAGAAGCTGCAGTTGCACAGCGACTTGGTTTAACTCCAGTTCCTGCAACACAGGTTGTTGCGCGCGATCGCCACGCAGAATTTCTCTACGCATGTGCGAGCATCGGAACAACATTGGAAACAATTGCCGTTGAGCTTCGACACTTGCAGCGCACCGAAGTGAATGAAGTCCGCGAAGGATTTAGCGCTGGCCAAAAAGGTTCCAGCGCCATGCCGCATAAGCGCAATCCCATTAGCGCCGAAACGATTACTGGTTTGTCCCGTGTATTGCGTGCAAATGCTCAAGTGGGTCTGCAAGATGTACCGCTGTGGCATGAACGTGATATTTCGCATTCATCTGCAGAGCGCATTGTTCTGCCTGACT
>CALBSD010000052.1 GCA_937927625.1 uncultured Actinomycetes bacterium
AGGGCGGACACAATGCAGGTCACACTGTCGTCATTGGCGACCAGAAGTACGCGTTACAGCTCACCCCAAGTGGTGTCTTCTACGACACCGTGACGCCAGTTATCGGCAATGGCGTAGTTGTTGATTTGCCCACACTGTTCAAAGAAATTGATTCACTGGAATCACGCGGCATCTCCACTGCACGCTTGAAAGTTTCGAGCCTTGCTCATCTCATCTTCCCGTGGCACCAAGCGATTGATGCCGCACTTGAAGCTGCACGCGGCGATGGAAAGATCGGCACCACGCTCAAGGGCATTGGTCCTGCATATGTCGACAAAGTCAAGCGTTCAGGTATTCGCGTCGGTGAGATCTTGAACCCGAAGGTGTTCGAAGCAAAAGTACGCGAGCGCGCAATCGCTGCTCGTCGCGAAGTCAGTGACATTGGTGGAGACACTTTTGATGTTGAACAAGTTGTTACTGAATTTGTTGCATACGCAGAACGTTTGGCTCCGTATGTTGCCGACACGGTGAACCTGTTGCACGATGCACGCGAAAACGGCGAAAGCATCTTGCTGGAAGGTGCGCAAGCAACATTCCTCGACGTCGACCACGGAACATATCCGTACGTCACTTCGTCGAACCCCACTAGTGGTGGCGCGGCGGTGGGCTCTGGTCTTGGACCACGTCACATTGATCGTGTTGTTGGTATTGCAAAGGCCTACACAACGCGTGTGGGCTTCGGTCCTTTCCCCAGCGAGTTGAATAATGCCCTCGGTGAAGCACTTGTTGACATTGGTCGCGAGTACGGCACCGTGACCGGTCGTCGTCGTCGCACAGGTTGGTTAGACACAGTGATGTTGCGTCACGCCACACGTTTGAATTCCTTGACAGAAATTGCGCTAACAAAGCTTGATGTTCTCGACACTTTTGATGAAGTCAAAGTGTGTGTTGGATATCGCATCAATGGCGAGATTGTGAAGAACTATCCCGACACTGTTGAGCGACTTGCACAAGTAGAAC
This sequence comes from uncultured Actinomycetes bacterium, assembly GCA_937927625.1. Taxonomy (GTDB): domain Bacteria; phylum Actinomycetota; class Acidimicrobiia; order Acidimicrobiales; family Ilumatobacteraceae; genus UBA2093. Next base: position 1,000 of record CALBSD010000052.1, read on the forward strand.
CAGTCTGGGAAACACTGCCTGGTTGGAAGTGCAGCACGGAAGGCATCACGTCATTTGATGCTCTGCCAGAGAGTGCACGAAAGCTTGTTGCAATCGTTGAACGCGAAACGGGAATCCCCGTCTCAATGGTGGGCACTGGCCCATCACGCGATGCCATGGTGGTGCGCTAGTGATTAAGCGCTACTCCACTCCAGAAATGGACGCACTGTTTTCCGAAATCGGGAAGATGTCGCGTTGGCTGGAGATTGAGTTGTGTGTCGCTGAAGCGATGGCTGACGCTGGTGTTGTTCCTGCAGATGCCGCAAAAGCCTGTCGTACAAATGCCCCTGTGATTACAGAGCAATTCGTTGCACAAGTGGAAGAACGTGAAGCGATTACGAATCACGATGTCGCTGCTTTTGTTGATGTTGTGCAGGCATCCATCGGTGCGCCGGCCGGTTCATGGATTCACTACGGCCTCACCAGCACCGATGTTGTTGATACTGGTTTGTGTTGGGCGTTACGCGATGCGTGTACAACGATTGACGCAGCTCTCACCGAACTGATTGGTGTCGTCACCAAGATGGCTACGGCTCATCGCGCCACCGCAATGATTGGTCGCACACACGGCATTCATGCAGAGCCAACAACATTTGGCGCAAAGGTTGCGCTGTTTGGTCTGCAGTTGTTGCGCGATCGTGACCGATTGCGTCATGCGGCCACCAATATCTCTGTGTGCAAATTGTCGGGCGCTGTCGGCACCTACTCAAATATTTCTCCTGAAGTAGAAGCTGCAGTTGCGAAGCGACTTGGCCTCGTTGCAGTACCGGCGACACAAGTCGTTGCTCGAGATCGTCATGCCGAATTCCTGTATGCATGCGCAAGCATCGGAACAACTTTGGAAACAATCGCTGTGGAGCTTCGTCATTTGCAGCGCACCGAAGTGAACGAAGTGCGTGAAGGTTTCAGTGCGGGCCAAAAAGGTTCCAGCGCCATGCCGCATAAGCGCAATCCCATTAGTGCAGAAACAATTACTGGTTTGTCCCGTGTATTGCGTGCAAATGCTCAGGTAGGTCTACAAGACGTACCGCTCTGGCATGAACGTGATATTTCGCATTCATCTGCAGAGCGCATTGTTCTGCCTGACT
>CALBSD010000053.1 GCA_937927625.1 uncultured Actinomycetes bacterium
CATTGACGAGACCCTCCACCGTGCAAGTGGTCGCTGTAGTGGTACATACGGTGGCGCCATTCGACGATGTCACCACATATGTCACCGGCAAATTATTTGTAATTGCTTTCCAACTCAATGTGACGGCTCTACTTGCAACACTTGCCGTCATTCCTGTTGGAGAGACAGGGGGACCTTGTGGGGTCACTGTGGTCGACGCCGCGCCTTTACCGTTAATACTTGATGCAACAACTGACACGACGTAGGTCGTTCCATTCACAAGACCTGTCAACGTACATGAGGTTGTACCGACCACCGAACATCTGGCATTCCCTGGTGTTGCAGTTGCTGAATAAGTAACACCTGATTGGGCGTTCTGCCACGACACAACAGCACCAGAGTCAAAAGAACTTGTTGTGACTTGCTGCACGTGAGTTGTGGAAGCAGAAACGTACAACAAACGATTGGGGGTTTGAGAAGTACGCAAGACGTTGTAATACGCAACAGCATTCAGAGTCGCGTTGTCATGCAGCCATGTCCATGCCGACGTTGGACCAGTCGCAAAATCTATTGGACCCGTATCTAGCAGTTGCAAGAATCGCGCAACCGCGCCGGAGATAAATGGGGCAGCCATAGAAGTGCCCGACAAATTCGCATACGTATTAGAGGCACCACTTAAATATGGATACGTTGAACGAATAACACTGCCTGGCGCAAATATGTCAACGCATAGGCCATAATTCGAAAATGCCGTTTCGGAGTCAAAGCGATCTGAAGCACCGACCGAAATGGTGCCCAGCGTTGATGCAGGAGTTGAGCCGCACGCGCTGACGGCATCGTTTCCTGCGGCAGCAACTACGACGACACCTTCATTCATGATTGCTGTAATCGCATTGTCAACAGAAGTGACTTGACTAGAGAATCCGATACTGAGATTTAAGACCGCACGCTCACCTGGCTGATGATTGGCCAAAATCCAAGCCAGACCCTCATTAATCATTGTTGTCGTGCCATCGCCGCACGAGTCCAATGCTCGTACAGGAACTATCGAGACATTCTTGACAACACCGGTGGTATCGCCCCCAATAATTCCAGCGACATGCGTGCCATGTCCATCGTTGTCCGTTCTCGCCACATCACCATTATCAACATTGGCTGGGGCATCGAAAGTCGTTGGATCAACTGCGTGCGTTCCATCATTTGCACATGGTTCAATTCCGTCATTGGGGTTCGAAACATTGTCTGATAATGCTTTCCGGTAACTAGCCAAAGCAGTCGCACTACTGCGATAACTCCAGCCATCAAGCACCCGTCCTCCAAACTCGGGATGCGATGCATTGACCCCAGAGTCGAGAATGTACGCCTTCACTCCTCCCCCATCTTCGGAAAAGTTATATGACGTCGATGTCGTAACAATTGTGCGCTGGTCAATGCGATCAAGACCCCATGACAATGCTCCACCGCCAGGACCAGCTGTTTGTGGTGATGATGTTGTCACCGTGTGTGCAATTGGTTCACTGAACACAGTTGCCGTGGTAGCTAATTGTGCTGTTTGCGACACACACAGCGGTACACATGCCATCGCTGCAACTGCAACGATGCGATGAATCACAAAGCAATTCCTTGCATCACTGCGGCATTCACTGTGTTTTCCATCAGGCATGCAACGGTCATGATGCCGGTGCCCCCTGGCATTGGCGTGAGTGCGCCGGCGATGCCCATCACCGCGTCAGCATCAATATCGCCAACGA
>CALBSD010000054.1 GCA_937927625.1 uncultured Actinomycetes bacterium
CCCTCAAGCAACTCCTCGTGCTTCGTGATGAAGAACCAGAGAAGGAACGTCTTGGTCTTCGCTTGGAAGTAATTGCCGAGCCAGGCGAAGAGTTCAAGTACGACCTCTCGTTTGAAATCGTGACGCAAGCAGCCTTCAGCGATGAAGTGCGCACCATCGGCGGACTCAAGATCATCATTCCGTTGCAGTCATTCGAACACATCAACGGCGCATCACTTGACTACAACGAGCGTCAGGGTCTCATCATTCGCAACCCGAACAAGCCACCTGCGCCAATGATCGATGGTCTCATCAATGACGATGAATTGGCTGCAGCAGTGGAAGCAGTGATTTCTGTCGATGTGAACCCATCACTTGCTGCACACGGCGGATTCGTCACATTCGTGGGTCACGACAACGAAGGCGTTGCGTATCTCACAATGGGTGGCGGTTGCCACGGTTGCTCCATGAGCAAAATGACAATGCTCGAAGGCGTGCAAACCACTTTGGTGGAGCAGGTGCCAGGCATTCTCAAGGTGCGGGACGTCACTGACCACGCCACCGGCGCAAACCCGTACTACAGCTAATTCACATCGCGCCTTAGTCGCGCGTGAAATGCTGTGCAGATGCATGTCTCACAGTTGTGGTCGTATCCCGTCAAGTCCATGGTGGGTGGAACCGTTGATTCCATTGAATTGACATCGCTCGGAATTGCTGGCGACCGGCATTGGGCCATTCGTGATCTTGAAAACGGAGGCATTCGCGGGGCGAAGAAGATTGGTGACCTCATGAAGTTCGCCGCAGTTCGTGCTGGCGACTCTGTTGACATCACACTTCCGAACGGAACTGTTGTTTCTTCTGCTGATGCAAACGTGAATGCGGCACTGTCGGAAGCTCTTGGAAAATCCGTTGCATTGGAATCGCTTCCTGCAGATGGAAACCTTCAACATTTCCGCCGGGGTCCATCTGATTCCACAGACCCCATGGTGGAGTTGCGCGGCATCTTTGGTCGCGAAGAAGATGAACCTTTGCCAGACTTCACAGTGTTCCCGCCTGAAGTGGTGGAGTTTGAATCTCCACCAGGAACTCATTACGACTGCTGGCCGTTGTTAGTGATGACAACATCGGCAATGCAGGCGTTGCGTGATGCGTTGCCAGAGTCGGTGATTGATATGCGTCGCTTCCGCCCCAGCCTGGTGATTGATGGAGCAGAGGCTGGGCACCCGGAGTTTGCCTGGAAGGGACGCACGGCAACGATTGGCACTGCAGTGATTGAGTTTCTCGACCCGTGTCCACGGTGTGTGATGGTGACTCGCGAGATCAATGCAGAGATTCCACAAGACCGTTCCATCTTGCGTCACATTGTTCGCGATCTGAATCAGAACCTTGGTGTGTATGCGCGCATCGTGCAGCCCGGCAGTGCCTCCGTTGGCGACACTGTGACGTTTCAGTAGTCGGACACACCGAATATCTAAGGTGCGTATATGGGATTTCTGGACTCACTGAAACAACGCAAAGCAGAGCGCGCATATAAAGATGCATCGGCTCGCTACAGCACTGCTTATGCCAAGTGGAAGTCTGAACAAGACAAGA
>CALBSD010000055.1 GCA_937927625.1 uncultured Actinomycetes bacterium
GCAAGTGCTTTGCCTAACAACGTGAGCACAAGGTCATCAGTGCGCACAGGGAAACTGATTTCCATTTCCTTGCTGGCCACTTTGTAGTGCTTCGACGGGCGACCAACACTGGCGCCCTTGTTCTGTGCGGCGGTGACTTCGAGATATCCGCCGGCTGCCAACTTGTCGAGGTGATGGCGCGCCACGTTGGGGTGCAGCTCAAACTTCTCCGCGACTTGGGCAGCGGTCACACCGTGATCGGCCTCGCGCACAAATAAATAGATGCCTCGGCGCGTGGGGTCGCCAAAAGCAGACGTAATCGCTGACACATTGGCGGTAAACGCCTTGGGTGTCATGACGTGGGTGGTGGTCACTTCGGTCACGCAGGTATTCTACCTATGGCCGTAGTGCTAATACCCCCTGGAGCCCCCATGTCCACAGCAACCGTTGAACAGGTCATCGAGGCCCTTCGCCCCGTCCAAGACCCCGAACTGCACCGTTCCATTGTCGATCTCGACATGGTGCGCGATGTCGCTATTTCTAGCCAAGGCATCTCGCTCACCATCACCCTCACCATTGCGGGTTGCCCGATGCGTAACGAGATTCAAGGTCTCGTCACCAACGCTCTTGCACCTTTTACTAATGGTGCACCCGTCAGCCTCAACTTTGGGGTGATGACCGATGAGCAGCGCGCCAATGTTCGCAAGATGTTGAACGGTGATCCGAAGGCATCTGCTGGCAGCAACCAAGCACAAGGTCATGCCGAAGGTCGCGCGATCCCATTCGCTGCAAAAGATTCAAAGACTCGTCCGTTGCTCATCGCATCAGGCAAGGGTGGCGTTGGTAAGAGCAGCGTCACCACCAACCTTGCTGTTGCACTTGCAGCTGCAGGCCACACCGTGGGCATTGTTGACGCCGACATTTACGGTTTCTCCATCCCTCGCATGTTGGGCGCCGACCGCGACCCCGTGATCATCGACGAGATGTTGTTGCCACCAGAGAACCACGGAGTTCGGTGCATTTCTATTGGTTATTTCGTACCTGATGGCGAAGCAGTCATCTGGCGCGGCCCCATGCTTCATAAGGCACTTGAGCAGTTCCTCACCGACGTGTTCTGGGATGAACCTGACTACTTGCTCATCGACATGCCACCGGGCACCGGCGACATTGCACTCAGCCTCAGTCAGTACTTGCCAAAGGCAGAAGTACTTGTTGTGACAACACCACAAGAAGCTGCGCAAAAAGTTGCACGCTTGTCGGCAGCAATGGCGAAGAAAGTGAACCTGCCTGTGCGCGGAGTCATCGAGAACATGTCATGGTTCACCGGTGATGATGGCAAGCGCTACGAACTCTTCGGCAGCGGCGGCGGCAAGGAACTTGCTGATGAGCTTGGTGTTCCACTGCTCGCACAAATTCCACTCACCATGGCATTGCGCGAAGGTGGCGACGCCGGCAACCCAATTGCCGCAGTGGCACCCGACAGCGAAACAGGCAAGGCATTCCACGCATTGGCCGCTCAGGTTGATGCAATGAAGCCGAAGAAGTTGTTTAGCAAGGGACTGAAACTGCTCGGGTAACCCGTTCTCGTACACGGCTCTGCCTGTACCGTAAAAGCACGTTCTACAAAAGGAATCACACAGTGGACATTCGCATTGGAATCACACAATCACCCCGCGAGATCGCCATCGAGGTGGAAGACGACGCCAAGGCACGTGAAGCACTGAAGAAGAACGTTGACGCAGCGCTGAAGGGTGAGATCACCACCTTGTGGATCACCGACAAGAAGGGCCGCGACATCGCGATTCCGACCGCAAAGATTGCTTTCGTGGAAATCGGTTCGGGTGACCCTGACCGCAAGATTGGCTTCGGCGGCTGATTCAGCTGGTGCGACACGGCTCGCACCGCACTCCATAGGTATTGATTGCCTCACCCGCCCTGCGTATGTGGGGCAGACTTGACGCTCGGAAGGAGCGTCCATGTCAACCATTGGTGAACTTGCACGTCAACAGACAGAACTCTCGAAAGAACAGACTGTCCATCTAGGAAACCTCGTCAGCGAGTGGGGAATGCTCGCCGACCTTTGCTTCTCCGACCTCATGTTGCATGTGCCCACCGAGGGCAACAAGTGGCTGGTGCTGGCCCAAGTGCGCGCCGCCACCGGACAAACGCTGTATCTCGTCGACCGCGTGGGTGCATTGGCCGAAGCAGGCGAAGAATCGCTGCTCACCAAGGCCTACAACTCTGGCGTGATTGTTGAAGACGAAATCTTC
>CALBSD010000056.1 GCA_937927625.1 uncultured Actinomycetes bacterium
CGTTGTGCGCAATGAAGCGGTACGGGTGAGCTAATGGCCACGATGGGAATGTGTTCGTTGAGAAGCGGCTGTGCACCAATGCGAGTGCGGAGTCCATGCGCTCATCAGAGAGATCAGGGAAGAACTGTTCAAGCTCTGGCGTGGTGAGCATGCCCTTGTAGACAATGGTGCGAGCCGACAACGACGAGAAGTACGTGCGCATCGTGCCGGTGAGTTCATGTTCAATGCGCTTGCGAGCAATGAAAATCTTGCGGTCAAGATCAATCCCTGCAGCGCCTGCGGGGTCATCAAGGAAGAACTGACGCACGGTGGGCATCACGGCACGTGCCGATGCACCGAGGCAATCAGGGTTCACGGGAACATCGCGCCAACCGAGCGGACGAAGACCTTCTTCGGTCACAATCTTTTCGACGGTGGCAACAGCAGTTGCGACATCTGATGCATCCTGCGGAAGGAATGCAATACCAACGGCATATGCACCAGCTGCGGGAAGTTCAAAACCAGCAACGGCACGAAGGAACGCATCGGGAACCTGGATAAGAATGCCAGCGCCGTCACCGGTCTCTGGTTCTGCACCTGTTGCACCGCGGTGCTCCATGTTGGTGAGTGCTGTGAGACCAAGAGTCACAATTTCGCGACTGCGGACGCCTTTGATGTTGGCAACAAAGGACACACCACATGCGTCGTGTTCAAACCGTGGGTCGTAAAGACCGTGGGCAGCGGGGAGATCTGGGTTCATGAGCGTCTAGTCCTTCAGGAACCGTGGCAAGCCACGGCGGAGAATCAAGTTGTGTTCTCCCGGGGCGACGCTGACCCGAGCAGAGATAGAGGCTATCCAGCCTCCCCTGCCCTCACAAGGGAATTACGAGGGTCACACCACTAAAGGGACCCGCTTGATGCCCTACTTGGGGTCGATATAGGCCGGTGCGCGCTTTTCGAAGTCGCTCATGACGGCTTCGCGCTGGTTATGGCCACCGATGAGGCTGCCAATGATGCGGCGCTCGGCTGCGAACTGGGCAGCGGCGAAGTCCATAGTCAAACGGTTCAAGAGTTCCTTGGCTCCGCGCACGGCATCCGGGCTGCGCTTGCACAGTTCCTGGGCATAGGCGAAGGCATCTTCGCGAGGGTTCTCGGACAAGCGGGTCACAATGCCAATCTCGGCAGCTTCACGCCCATCAAAGATGCGAGCGGACAACACGATGTCCTTCATGATGTCGGGGCGAACGAGACCCTGCATGAGAACGGTGCCAGCCATGTCAGGTACGAGACCCCAGTAGGTCTCACGCACGGAGAACTTGGTGTCGGGGTGTGCGATGCGGATGTCTGCGCCCAACGCAATCTGGCAACCGCCACCCAATGCATGGCCATGAACAGCCGCAATGACAGGCACCGGAACTTCCTGCCATACCCATGCGGATTGCTGGCCAAGGTGTGTGATGCGGTCACCCGACATGTCGGACGCAGAAGGTTGACGCTCCCCATCGGTGCGCTCGCCACCGCCAGCCATTGCCCCCATCGAAGCAAGGTCAAGACCAGCACAGAACGATGCGCCCTCACCCGAGACCACAACGACACGGATCTTCTTGTTCGTCTTTAGCGATTCACCAGCGTCAACGATCGCCTGAAACTGCTCGCCGTCCAGTGCGTTGCGCTTATCGGCACGATTGAAACGGACGTCGGCAATGCCGTCGGAGATGGAGATAGTGACTCTGTCGCTCATCTCGTCATCTTGTCACGCCCACAAGTGACGAACGGCACCGAACCCGTGGCAGACTGCCCAAATGCATTTGAACCTTTCAGCAGACGAAGTACTCAAGACAACACGCAGCGTGCGCAAGCGCCTCGATTTCGACAAGCCTGTCGAGCGCGAAATTGTTGAGGAGTGCCTCGAGATCGCACTCCAGGCCCCCACCGGTTCGAACAGCCAGGGCTGGCATTGGATCATCATTGAAGATGCTGCAAAGAAGAAGGCTCTTGCCGACATCTATCGCAAGAACTGGGAGATGTACGCGAGCATGCCCGGCCGTCAATACGGAAGCGGCGACACACGCGGTGAGCGCATGGATCTTGTTCGTGACTCTGCTGGCTACCTTGCCGACAACTTTGAGAAGGCACCACTTCTCATGATTCCTTGCATCGAAGGTCGTCTCGACAACTTGCCATCATTTGCCACAGCAGGTGCATGGGGTTCATTGCTTCCAGCAGTGTGGAGCTTCATGCTTGCATTGCGTGAGCGCGGCATGGGTTCTGCATGGACAACCATCCACCTCATGAACGAGGGCGAAAAGGAAGCAGCCGACTTGCTCGGTATTCCTCACGACAAGATTTCACAAGGTGGACTCTTCCCCATCGCATACACCATCGGTACCGAGTTCAAGCCTGCAAAGCGCGAGCCACTCAGCAAGGTTCTTCACTGGGACAAGTGGTAGTCGCATGACTTCCACGGTCACCTATGCACTCACCGATGGCGTTGCCGTCATCACAATGGACGATGGCAAAGCCAATGCAGTGTCACCGACATTGCAGGCCGATCTCAACGCAGCGTTAGATCAAGCAGAAGAAGATAAGGCGCCGGTCGTTCTCACGGGACGTCCCGGAATTTTGTCCGCAGGCTTTGATCTGAAAATTCTCGCTGCAAGTGGTCAGCCAGCAGTCGACATGCTGAATGGTGGAATTGAGTTGGCAATTCGCTTGCTGTCATTCCCCACCCCCATCATTGCTGCGTGTCCTGGACATGCAATCGCAATGGGTGTGTTCTTCCTGGAGAGCTGTGATTATCGCATTGGCATCAAGGGCAACTATCGCTACACCGCAAACGAAGTTGCAATCGGCATGACGATGCCATTCTCGACAATTGAAATTCTTCGTCATCGCATCACACCAGCAGCACTGAGCCGTTCGGTTTTGATGGCCGAAGTTTTCACGCCAGAGAACGCCGTCGAAACGGGCTTCCTCGACCTTGTTGTCGAAGAGTCAGAGTTGATGGACACTGCGATGAACCTCGCGAAGTCCTACCTTGCACTGAACATGGACGCACACGCACATAGCAAGAAGCGTTTGCGCGCTGACGTCATCACCGCAATGCGCGATGGTTTGGCAAAGGACTACGCCGGCTGGGCGAAGCAGTTCCTCGCTTAACTAATTCAACAGGCCTAATCAAATGATGTAGAAGGTCAAGAAGCCATGATTTTGGCCTTCTCGGCCTCAAATTCTTCGGGGCTAAGAATCCCTGCATCACGAAGTTCACCCAACTGCTTCAGCTGTTCAAGTTTTGTTGGGGCTGCGGCAGGAGCTGCGGATTGCACCGTTATTACCTGTGGCTTTGAACGTTCAATAATTTTGGACTCAATAAAATCACGAATTGCTGCAAAATCGCTTTCTTGCCCCTTGCGGAAAGTGACTGTGTTTTCATCAGTCTGAGCACCCATAAGACCGCCCGTACTTTCAATTCCACCCATAACACCAATCTGCATATACCCAACGAGCATCGCGCTGGCACTTTTGAATTGAACTGAAGTAACACTGGCCATTGGAATGCGCTTGTCGCCTTTAAGTCCCTGCATCAATTTTGCATTGAGGCCTTTGCGGGCAATGACTACAAAATTCTCATCGGTTGAAATCTGTCCGTTAACACCGGTAGCGGAAATAGTGGTCACATGAGCTCCTTGCCAAACAGCATCACTCTTGATTTGAGCAACGCAAGCGAAAAATACCCCCCTCCCCGCTTTTTGTCAAATAGGTGACCTTTATTTGATGAAATAGGTTCGAGTTAATCAACGAGGCGAAGGCCGCTTGGCGCAATCGACTGATCGACAAATGGCAAGTCGACAACGAACTCTG
>CALBSD010000057.1 GCA_937927625.1 uncultured Actinomycetes bacterium
CGACGTATCAGTTCCGCGTTCGTGCAGTCACTGGCGTAGGTGCTGGTGCAGCAAGTGATGCAGTGTCGGCAACGCCACGTGGTTTGGCATCTGCTCCAACCTCGTTTGATGTTTCTGTCCCGTCAATTGGTCGCGTGACACTGAATTGGGATGCACCTGCAAATAGCGGTGGATACAACATCACGGGTTATCGCATTGAAATCTCCAGCGACAACTCTTCTTGGCGTACATATGCATCTGCAAGTGCAGACACAACAACTCTGTCGATGACAGACGTTGTGACGGGCACTCCATTCGCTGATGAGATTTATTACTTCCGTGTTCGCGCAGAGTCTTCTGCAGGTGCGGGCCAAACATCGACTGGCATTCCTGTTGCACCGCGCCGGGTGACGCAACCTGCTCGCTCGCAATCAGTTCTTGAGAACAACGCAGAACCATCGGTGGCATTCGCAGGGGAGCAGTCTGCACTTTCGGCAGAGGCCGCGATCATCGACTCAGTTGCACGAACATATGCAACGGGTGGTGTCCCAGGTCGCGTCGATTCATTAGTCGCAACATCGACAAACGGCGGCCTGACCTTTGCGTGGAACACGCCTACTGATGCTGGAACAAGTGCAATCACTTCGTATGTCCTTCAGTCATCAACAGATGGTGCTGTTTGGACAACTGTGAACTCCGCGGCAACTTCGCCGGCAGTGATCACTGGACTGACTGCTGGTACGCAATACACCTATCGCGTCTATGCAGTGAATGCCTCTGGCGATGGAACTCCGACGATTGTGATCGGAATTGCAGGTGGCAACACCGCAGGAAACTTTGCATCTGCACCGACGGGAACAAATGCAGCACCAGGAACAATCCCAGTTTCTGGCAACAACAATCTCGCTTCGTATACATCGGCAGTACTTGCTGACAACCCAACCGGATACTGGAAACTGAGTGACGCTTCGGGCGCAACGTCAGTTGCAGATTCTGGAAGTGCGGGTGTTGCAGGCACACCAACATCGGTCACACTGGGCGGAGCAACGAACTATTCACCATTGGCAAATAGCCAATTGGCTGCATCGTTCAACGGCACAGCATCCAAGATTGTGACGGCAGATAATGCTGCGTGGAATACCGCATCGGTGACTGCTGAAGCGTGGATCAAGCCAGGTGCAACTCAGGGCACATCCAACTGGGGTGTTGTTGTTGCGCACAATGCGACCGGCAACGTCGGTTGGTGGGTGGAAACACTTTCTTCAGGACAGATCTATGTTCAGTTCGGTGGCGTTGCTGCGATGTCTGCGACGGGAGTGATTGTTCCCAACAAGTGGCAGCACATTGCCGCAACGTTTGATGGCTCATTCATCAAGTTGTATGTCAATGGCGTTGTTGTTGCATCCACTGCGGCATACGGCATCAGTGTTGCAACCGTTGGTACACCCATCATGATTGGTGCACGTGGTACGACAGCTTCCAACTTCTTTAATGGTTTGATCAGCAATGTTGCCGTGTATGGCACCGCTCTGAATGCATCACGTATTCAGACACATGTCCAGGCTGGTGGCCTTGCTGCAAATACAGTTTCCGCACCAACTGTTGTCACTGGCGACGGTTCTGCAACGTTGACATGGGCCGCACCTTCGTTTGTCAATGGCACCATTACGGGTTACGAGATTCAAACGGCACCTCGTATTGGCACAGGCGGTGTTGCCAACGTGTCAGTGTGGACAACAATCGCAACATCCACTGCAACTGCAGCCACTGTGACGCAAACATTGACGGGATTGACAGGCGCTAACGCATCGTTCCGTATTCGTGCTCTCACAACAAATGGCGCAGGTCAGTGGAGTATCCCTGTTGACGCAACCGTGTACGGAAACCCAGTGCCGCCGTCGAACGTGTCGGCAACTTCCTCTTCCAATAACCAAGTGACGTTGACATGGGTAGCGCCAACGACCACTTCTTCGGCCCTTGCGATTCAGACAATTACTGGTTATCGCATTGAGACGAGCAGTGACAATGGTGCAACGTGGTCGACTATCACTCCAAGCACAGGTTCGACTGCGCTCACGTATGTCATCGATGGTGTTACAAACGGCGTTGCCCGATTGTTCCGCGTTGCTGCGTTGACTGCTTCAACTATTGGTGCATATGCCACCATCTCTGTGACGCCAGGTGCCATTGCAAGTTCTCCTCGCAACCTCACTGCGGTCGGTACCGGCGACGGTTCGATTTCTCTCACATGGACTTCACCTTTAAATACAGGTGGATCGCCAATCCTTAGTTACATCCTTGATTACTGCACCACGGCAAGTTGCACAGCGTCGACAGTGATCGACTCAGGAGTTCCTTCTGCGGCAACTTCATACAACGTGACAGGAATGTTGAATCAGCAAGGTGGCATTACGTTCCGTTTACGTGCTGTAACTGCAGCGGGAACTGGCGATGGCGCAACCGTCGTTGGTCGCACCGCACCGCAGGTCAGTGCACCCAATGGTTTGACCGGCACTGCCGATGTGACGTGGGAAGGTCTGTCGAACCAGGCGTATCTCACATGGACTGCGCCGACCTTGTTGTATGGCCAAACAGTTGTTGGCTATCAATATGAGCAGTCATCTGATGGGGGAGCAACGTGGATTGTGTTGAACAATCTCAATGCTTATTCAACAAATGCGTATGTCCAGGGTCTTCTCGCGGGAACGACGTATCAGTTCCGTGTTGCTGCGCGTACTTCGCAAGGTCTGGGTCTCTATAACTATGTCTCCGTGACCCCAACAGGTAGTTCGACCTACACGGGCTCCATCGCATCGGCTCCGTTGAACTTGCGCGCCACTGTTGATGGTGCTGCAACTGTTCTGTTGACGTGGGCTGCACCTGCATACACCGGTGGACTTCCACTACTGGGATATCGCATTAAGTATTTGGCCACCACGGATCCTGCTGCGGCAACAACGACGGGGATTGACGCACTGGTACCGGCGGGGACAACTCAGTATCGATTGAATGGTCTGCCGACGGGAGCTAACTATTTCGTTCGTGTCACACCAGTGACTTCAGTGGGAGATGGCGATTACGCAGCAGTCGGCTTTATTCAGTACGACACTCCTTCAGCGCCACGCAACTTGAGTAGTACGCCCGGTGATGGAACAGTGACCTTGTCATGGGCGGCTGTCGGAAACACGGGTGGATACAACGTATATGGATACCGAGTTGAGCAATCAAGTGATGGTGTCAACTGGACCGTACTGACACTCGATACGTCGGCTCTTACGTTCACTGCTCGCGGAATCAACAATGGCAGCACGTATCAATTCCGTGTTGCTGCAGTGACTGCTGTTGGATTTGGTGATTACGCAAATATTTTGGCAACGCCGTACACGGCACCGAATGCACCGCTCAACTTGGTGGCCACTCCTGGTAACGAACAGGTGACACTCAACTGGACTGCCCCTGCCAATAACGGAAATGCAATTACGCAGTACATCGTGGAAACCTCGTACGACCATGGATCGACATGGAGCGAAATTGGTCGCGTCATGGGTGCAACGAATACAACGTTCACCCAAACTGGTTTGTACAACGGTGGTCAACATGGCGTGAACTGGTACTACATGTATCGCGTCACAGCGGTGAACAATGCAGGAAGCGGTTCAGTCAGCACGGCGATTCAAACCATTCCAGGAAATGTTCCGTCAAATGTGACGGGCTTGTACACCACGGTGTACAACACGATGGTTGATCTCAACTGGGGTTGCTGTACTGGAGACAGCACGAAGGGGCCGTATTACACCGGTCCATCAGAGGCTGTTGTTGCATACCGCATTGAACAAAGCACTGATGGTGGAGCTTCGTGGCAGTTCCTTCTTGATCGTCCTTCGGCTTATAACTGGGTGCGAATTTCTGCATTGCGAAATGGCACGAATTATCAATTCCGCGTGAGTGCAATCAACATTTTCGGAGTGGGAGCGCCAACAGTCATCTCGGCTGTGCCATCCACGACACCTGATTCGCCAACCAATATGGCGGTGACAACAAACGCAACTGGTACGTCCGCTACTGCAACGGTGACATGGGCTGCACCAGTGACCGATGGTGGATTGCCAATTACTGGTTATCGCGTGCGCTGGTGTGCAACTGCAAACTGCAATCCAACAACAGTGATTTCTGAAGCCCTCAGCCCAACAACGTTCTCTTTTGTTGTCACAGGTTTGACGTCTGGTACTCCGTATAACATCAGTGTTGAGGCACGGAACGACAACGGTTTCTCGCCGAATCAGTCGCAGATTCCTGTTTTCCCCATCGGATTGCCCTCGGCAGTGACTGCTCTCGGAACATCCACTGCGAACACAGTGACAGTGACGAACCCAGATGGCACAACGGGAACCGCAACGTACTTGACCGTTTCGTGGACTGACCCGAACGCAACAAGTGGTGTTCCGGTGTTCTACAAGGTGGAACTCAGCACTAACGGCGGATCATCGTGGACGACATTGACAGATACGACAACTTCGCTTGAACAACGCTGGGCACCAAACCCGGCACTTGCTGGTTCACAAGTGCAGTTCCGCGTGACCCCAACAAACTTTGCAGGCTCAGGGCCATCCGCAACTGTTGTTGCAACTGTGCCATCGCAGAGCATCGCAGGGCCGCCAAGTAAACCAAGCGCGCCGACCTTGTTGTCGGCAACGAGGGGTGACCAACAAGTCACACTCAATTGGGCCCTCCCAGTGGCGACGGGGGGGCTCCCCGTCACCGGATACAAGGTGGAATACTCCTCGACAAGCGCCACGTCGGGTTACACAATCGCAAACAACAACAGTGCGACAAGCCCATATGTCATCACTGGTCTTACAAACAACATTGCCTACTGGTTCCGTGTGAGCGCAGTGAGTGCTGCAGGAACAGGCAACTCATCAACTGTGTACACCATCACAAATGGTGGTCCGGCTGCACCAAGCGCATTTACTTACACAGCAACGGCGAACGCGCAATCCACACTCTCGTGGACCGCGCCCACCACTAGCTCAAACGGCGGAGCTTTGGGTTCACTCAATGGTTATCGCCTTGAGCAAAGCATTGATGGTGGAACGAACTGGACTGTTCTGTCACCATTAACCAGCTCGATTGTGAGCGGAATTGCAGTGACACCTCCTGCAAACGGTGTAACGATCCGTTATCGCGTCGCAGCAATCTCCGGAATGAACCTTGGCGATTGGGCATATGTGTCCGCGACAGGAACATCAACCCTCGCAGGTGTACTTGCACTGAATGCAACACCATCAAGTGCGGGGATTGCATTGGCATGGGGTGCTCCGGCCGGTGGACCCGCCGTCACGGGTTACAAGGTGGAGCGTTGTACATACACAGGTACAACCTGTGGTGCTTACTCAGTACTTGTCGCGTCGCAAGCTGGCCTGACGTACAACGACAACACCACTGCAGTGGGAACTGTCTATGCATACAAGATCACTGCACTTTCAACAGCGAACCTTGCGTCTGTGTTGCCTGTTCACGCAGTGTGGACGCCAACTGCTCCAACAGGTTTGGTGGCTACTGCTGGAAGCGAAACCGTGGACCTTGTATGGGTGGCACCGACAGTTGCTCCGTTGGCAATGGCATACCGCCTTGAAATCTGTTCAAGTGCATGTGGATCAGGGTCAGCAGTGTGGACAGTGCTTCGCGATTACGGAACACTTCTCACCGCAAGCATTGACGGACTCACAAACGGAACCACGTACACAGTCCGAGTGACATCACGTGGTGGCGCTGGCTTGGGAGCTTCTGTCACAACAACGTTTACGCCTCGTGGTGCTCCTGCATCGCCAGGGTCGTTGACTGCAATCGCAGGCAACCGTCAGGTGACATTGAATTGGTCAGCACCAACAAACAATGGTGGTAGCCCCATCATCGGTTACAAGATCGAATACGGCACCAACTCATCGTTTGCTGGTTTGAATGTTGTGTCGTCGCTGTCTGATCCGAACAGCACAACTTTTAATGTCACTGGCTTGAGTAATGCAACGTCCTATTGGTTCCGTGTTTCGGCGGTCTCGGGTGTTGCTACTTCTGCCGGTGAACTCACATCTGCAATCCCCGTTGGTGTTCCGTCTGCACCAACCTCAGCAACAGTCACCACAACGCTTTCCGTTCGCAATGCACTGTTCGTTAACTGGGGAGCTCCTTCAAGCAATGGTGGCAGTGCCATTGTCGGTTACCGCATTGAACAAAGCACTGATGGCACGAACTGGACAACTGCTGTAGCCAACACAGGTACGACAACCCAGTGGTACGCCCGTGGACTGACGAACGGTCAGGCATATCAATTCCGTATCACCGCGATGAATAGCGATGGATATGGATCTTCGACGACAGTGTCGGGCACTCCGATGTTTGCTCCGTCAATGCCGTTGAATCAGGCCGTTGTTGCTGGCGATCGCCGATTGACAGTTTCTTGGTCTGCACCAGCCGATAATGGTGGATCACCCATCTCGGGTTATCGCATCGAGTTGTGCACCGAAGCAAGTGCAAACTATTGCACGAGCACTGGTCCGTTCACCGTGTTTGTCGCGAACACAGGACTTGTGAACAGCTATGTCATCACGGGTCTTACAAATGGAACCCTGTACGCAGTTCGAGTCTTTGCAATTAACGATGTTGATGTGAATGCGTATCCGTATACCTATGCATATTTGTTGGGACGACCCACCTCCACACCGATTGCGCCAAACGTCGTATACACAACGACAGGAAACCGTTACATCAACCTCTATTGGAGTGGCGCAACGGCAAATGGTTATGCGCTCACTGGATACAAGGTGGAACAGACGTCAGACAACGGTGTTTCTTGGACGACTATATTCTCGTCGAGCAGCGGAACAACACCAACAGAATCACTTCGTATTAATGGACTCATGAATGGCGTTATCTATGGCTATCGCGTGAGCGCCATCAGTTTCGCTGGCACCGGTACACCAAGTGGTATCGCATATGGAACACCACGAAATACCTCATCTGCTGGTGTGCCCAACTTGCGTGCCACCGTTGGTGATTCATTGGTGTCTCTTACATGGAGCTCACCAACAGACACTGCAGGTGCTGCCATCGTTGGTTATCGCATTGCGTACGTTGCAGGGTCTACGACAACTGTCATCACCGAGAACACACTCTCGTTGGCAACGAACTACACCGTGTATGGCCTCACGAACGGCACTTCGTACACCTTCAAGGTGTACCCAGTGACCTCCAACGGTTTCAGTAACGCAGGTGAAGTGGTTGCTCGACCACAAACTGCAGCGCAAGCACCACGTGAATTCATGTCGGTGTGGGGCAACCGCCAAGTCACATTGAAGTGGATTGCACCAGCAGTGACTGGTGCAAATGCGGATCAACTCTTTGGCTACAAGTTGGAGCAGAGTACTGACGGTGCCACCTGGAGCGTTATCGCCACAGTGAACCCAAGCGTTTTGGGATATGTCGTCACTGGTTTGACAAATGGAGTGAACTACTCATTCCGCGTCTCACTGCTCACCACGGTTGGCCAGGGTGCAAGTTCCATCACTTCCTCCACTCCATTCGGAACGCCTTCGGCAGTCCGCAACCTTGTTGGTATTAGTGGAGACCGCAAGGTAGATCTCACGTGGGATGCACCTGCAGATCTTGGTGGCGGCAATGTCGTCGGCTACCGCGTGTTTATTTATTGCGCGAATGGTTCGGATAGCGGTGTGGCCACCGGTTGCGGTCCATACACCGTCAACACGTACACGCTGATTGCGGCGAATCTTTCGCCATCGCAGCGCAGTTTGACAGTCAATGGTCTTATCAATGGAACGAACTACTTGTTCCTCGTGCAGCCATTGACCGGTGTCAACACAGCGTTGAACACATGGATTACCTGTGAGGGTTACTTCCGCGATGGAGCAAGTGCTCCGTTGGCGACTGACACCTCGCGATGCACCCAGTACTCCCGTGTTCTCTGGATTACTCCCATGGGTAGCCCATCAGCACCAAAGGGTCTGAACGTCACAACTACACCAAGCACTTCAAGTACCAAGGCATCCTTGACTGCGACATTGTCCTGGACCGCACCTGATTGGTCAGGTGGCGATTATCTCAACGGTTACCGCATCGAACAATCAATCGATGGTGCGAACTGGATGACGTTGTCGGAAAACACTGGATACCGCGCGACTGTGACGTACACCGTGTCGGGTCTTGTTCCGGGCACGCGTTACTGGTTCCGAGTTTCTGCTGTTGGTTCTCTCGGAAATGTGGGCGCAAGTTCCACAGTGACAACGGGCTCTTCGGTTGCATCTGATGCGCCACAAGCACTTGTCATTAGTCGTGTCAACAATGGCAACACAGCACAACTTTCTTGGACTGCACCTGCGTACACCGGCGGCTCAGCCATCATCGGCTACAAGGTGGAACGACTAGTAAGTGCAACGTGGAACACGGTGACTCCGAACACTGGAAATACAAATACGACATTCACAATTGACGGGTACGACGTGGGAACACCACTCAACGTGCGAGTCTCTGCGGTGACAAGTGCAGGAGCAGGAGATACTGCAACAGCAATTCTTGAAGTCGGTGGCGTTACAAATGGCGGGCTTAGGTTTACAACCACCGTTGGAAGTGGTTACGCCGATCTTGCGTGGGGAGCGACCTCTGCCTTTACGCCAACGTCCTACAAGTTGGAATATCGCGTAGTGGGTAATGCCTCGTGGACATTGGTGACAGCCGACATGGGTGCAACGACGTCGTACCGCCTCGGTGGTCTCACGAACGGTGTGAACTATGAAGTTCGTGTCACGCCGATCTACACAGTCAGCGGTGTGATGTCGTATGGCACTGCAAGCAATGTCTTCATTCTTCCGACCGCTGTTGCGGGTGCTCCGGCGAACCTCAGTGCAACAACAGGTAACGCAATGACGACACTGACTTGGACAGCACCAGCTGACCTTGGTGGCGGAACAGTAATTGGTTACAAGATTGAGCAATCAACAACGAGCGCAATTGCTGGATACACAGTCCTGACTGCAAACACTGGTTCAAATGCACTCACGTATGACGTTCGTGGCCTCAGCAACGGAACACAGCATTGGTTCCGTGTTTCAGCGATTACAACGTTGTCGGCCGGCGTTGGTGGCGCAACGTCATTCGTTAGCGTGACACCAGTTCTCCCTGGACGTGCTGTAGGAACAATTTCGGCGGCACCTGGTAACACAACGGCAGTTCTTACATGGACTGCACCGCAATACGACGACGTGAATACAGACTTCATCGGTTACCGCATTGAGCGTTCAACTGATGGCATCAACTTCACAACGTTGTCGACAAATGTGGGCAAGGTCTTGACCTACACAGCTACAGGTTTGACCAACGGAACTCCATATTGGTTCCGCATTGTCACGCTTGGGCAGCAAGGCGATGGCGGAAGCTCTGTCATCTCTACAGTTCCGGCTTCATACAGCGCGAAGTTGGGTTCACTCACTGCTTCGATTTCTGATCGCACAGTGACATTGAACTGGACACGTCCAACAGATACCGGTGGATTGCCGCTGCTTGGATACATGATTTCGCGTTGTTGGTACGCCGCGACTGTCTATTGCGACATGTCAAATGGAAACTACGCGACTTACTACTTGAGCTATGCGTTCCGTGGAATTAATGACTCGATCACCGGCATTGCGTTTGCTGGACCTGATGCAACGTCCTTCACATTCAACGCTGATACAGCAGACTTCTATCGCGTCGTACCGATTACAGGTGCAGGCGTGTGGACCGGAACTACTGGCTCGACATATTCAAACTTCCCGAATGCATCAATGGTGTATGCATCGTGGTGGGGTGTGCCGTCGCAAGTAAACGGCATGAAGATCACAACAAACTCGCCGAATGGCGCAGGCGCTGCAAACAGCATGTTGTACTTCGACTGGACTGCTCCGACCGTGTTGGGTAATGGAACTATTACTGGTTACGACGTCGAACAAAGCAACGACGGTGGCCTGACCTGGATCGCTTTGGGTCGCACCAAACTGACGAGCCAATACGTCTCTGGTGTTCCATCTGGAGCATCAGTTGTATTGCGTGTTCGTGCTGTGAATGAATACGGCGTTGGGCCATGGAGCTCCGTGACGTCGTCTTGGGCAGCAAACCCAACTTCGCCACGTACGCCAAGTATCACCGTTGTCGGTGGTCGTATGACCTTTACGTGGACTCCTCCAGAGAGTACGAGCGGCATGGGTGTTCAGGGTTATGAAGTGCAGTCAAACCTGGCGGGTACATGGGCGGCATACACCGGAACCGGCGCAGGTTTCACCGCTACTTCGTTGCAGTGGAATGCTCCGAACAACACTTACTACACGAACATGCAATGGCGTGTTCGTACTGTGACAGTTAATGCTGCGAATACAACTCTGTATTCCGATTGGGCAACTGCCAGCGGAAATATTTTGGGTACGTCAAATGCGCCATACACGCGAGTAACTCCTGCAAACGGAAATGTGACTTTGGATTGGAACGCTCCAACGGATCTTGGCGGCGGCACCTTGATGTCGTATCGCGTCGAGCACAGCAATGATGGTGTGTCGTGGATCTCTGACGGAACAACCACTTCGACCACCATGGTTGTGCGTGGTTTGACCAACGGCACCAATTATCGATTCCGAGTCACACCTGTGACGACACAAGGGGATGGCGCTGCGACCATCGTTAATGGAATGCCGTTCGGACCTTCGAGTGCACCGTCGTTGCTGCGTGCAAATTCTGGCGATGGTTTCATCACCATCAACTGGAATGCACCATCCAGCTCTGGTGGATTGCCTATCGCGGGTTACCAGATCGACCTGTGCACGTATGCATCGTGTACTTGGACGACATATGTCCGTAACTCGGGTTCTGCAAGTACGAACACGTACACATTCTCTGGTCTCACAAATGGAACTCAGTACCAGGCACGCGTTAGCGCAGTGACTGGTGCATGTGATGAGACGTTGACCGACACCACAACCTCATGTAACTACTACGGCGCAACAGTGTTGGCCACGCCAGCAACAGTGCCATCAGCTCCACAGAGCATCACTGCTTCAGTAACTACCAATACATATGGCGTGCCAACAACGAGCGGCATCGTGACATTGAACTGGGCTGCACCAGTCTCGACTGGTGGCCAGAACATTTATGGCTACATGCTGGAGCAAAGCACCGATGCGGGATCTTCCTGGACCGTGCTGAATACGAACCTCGGCACCAACGCGGGTACACCACTGTTGACGACAACGCTTACTGGTCTGACTCCAGGAACGGTGTACACATATCGCGTCACTCCGTTGACCTCAGAAGGAATGGGAGCATCATCGACAACGTCGATCGTTGCACCCGCATGGCCGACAACAAGCACCATTCCGAACATGGTGAGTGGGGCAGTAGTAACAACCACTGCAACAACACTCGTGGTCACGTGGAATACACCGGTGGCTCCGTTGCCAACTGGTTACAAGGTGGAAATTTCCACAGTTGGTGGAACGTATGTTGCTGCATGGGGCACATGGGCTGGCCAAACAACGATTGCATCAATGAGCGCAACAACCACTTCGGTGCCAGCATCTGTCACCACTGTGACAATTACGAACCAAATCACTGCGACAGGTTCGTTGACCGTTGGTACGTCGTATTACGTACGCATTACCCCGACGAATGCTGCAGGAAGTGCGACTGCAACTGTTGTCAATGCGACTCCAATGTCGGTTGCTTCAGCTGTTCGTCCAACTTCAGCAACCGCTGGCGATAGCCAAGTTGCTCTTGTATGGGCTGCACCATTGTCGAATGGTGGATTCACGGTCGACTCGTATCGCATGGAGTACTCGGTTGATGGAATCAATTGGACAACATTGACCCTTGACGCATCGGGCACCACCTACACAGTGAAGGGCTTGACAAACGGAACGTCATACACATTCCGTATGGCAGCAATCACTTCAGCTGGCCTTGGTGCTTGGGGAACATTTACCTCGGCAACTCCTGCCCGTGTTCCATTGTCGCCACTGAACATTGTTGTGACCGGTGGAGACAAGAAGGCAACAATTGCGTGGGCTGCACCAACGTCAAACGGCGGTTCTGCAATTACTGGTTATGCGATCTATCGAAATGGCGTACTTGTCGCCACTGTGTCAGCCGCAACACTTTCGTATGTCGATACGAATAGCACCACAGGTCTGACCAACGGAACGTCGTATTACTGGACAGTGAAGGCAGTCAACGCCATTGGTGAATCTGTCTCCAGCAATGTGTACGGAACTCCATATGCACAGGTCGGCGCGCCAACAAACGTGTTGGCTGTCCGCGGTAACCGTCAAGTGACGGTCTCATGGACTGCTCCAACGAACAACAGCGGATTTACTCTCACTGGCTATCAAGTGGAACGCAGTGTTAACGGCTCAACATGGGTTGTTGATTCTTTGGTCTCTGCATCTCCTGTCACCATTACCAATCTCGCAAACGGCGTCATCTATTACTTCAGGGTGACGGCGTACGTGAATGGGGGGCCGTCAGCAAGCCCAGGAGGACTGGGCGTTGTGAGTGCCGCCGCATCCGCAACGCCAATGACAGCGGCAACAGCACCGACATCCTTTACTGCAGTCAGCGGTAATGGTTCGGTGGCGCTGTCTTGGTCGGCACCTCAAGATCCAGGCGGCGCTCCCGTGTCGGCCTATCAGATCAACCAGTGTCTTGTTGTTCCAGCCGGAGCGCAATGCAATGTGGCAGGTCAGTACTCAACAATCGTTACTTCAACAAACTCCACCGGCACGACGTACAGCGTGTCTGGTCTCACAAACGGCAGCACCTATTACTTCACCGTTTCGGCAATTACTTCTTACGGTGTTGGAACCGCGTCGTACATCTACGCAACAAACGCAACACCTGGTACAACGCCAACTGCAGTGCAAACATTGGACGCAGTGCCTGGTGACGGTCGTTCCATGGTCACATGGGCAGCACCTGCAAGCAATGGCGGATACACCTTGATGGGTTACAAGGTGGAACGTTCTTCCGATGCGGGAACAACTTGGGTCTTGCTCAACATCTCGACCAACTACACCTATTACAACGACACATCGGTTGTGAATGGTGTGAACTACACCTATCGCGTCTCGGCGCAGAATGCTTTGGGTTACGGAACCCCGATGTCAACATCTGTTGTTCCGTTCGGTCCAGCTGCAGCACCTGCAAACCTTTCGACAGTTGCAGGCAATGCTCAAGCAACCATCAACTGGCAAGTTCCTGCCACCGATGGCGGAACAGCAATCCTCGGCTACAAGGTGGAACAGTCCACCAACAACTCAACATGGACAGTTCTCTCAGCGAACGCAGGTCTCGGAACATCATTTGTCGCCACAGGTCTGACGAACGGTACGCCGTACTACTTCCGCGTCACCGCGGTAACGGCATTCGCAACGAATGCATCAAGTACGGCAACCGCATTGCCGATTGCGACCGCTACCGCTCCAACGTCATTCGCTGCATCTATTGATGCAGCAGGTGGTGTGGTGCTGACATGGGCTGCACCAACATCAAACGGCGGAACAGCCGTGACGTACTACGTCGTCCAGCGATCAACCGACGGCACGACGTGGGTTGATGTTGCCCAGCCAAGTGGATTGACCACAACTGTGAATGGCCTCACATTGGGTACGGGTTACACATTCCGTATCGCCGCCATCACCTCAGTGGGAACCGGTGCATATGCAACTGCTTCTGCAACACCAGTGTCAAACCCCGGCGCACCGCAGAACCTTGTTGCAAGCATTGATGGCAGTGGAGTCGTAACACTGACGTGGGCTGCTCCTGTAGCGAACGGCGGCAGCGCAATTGTTGGTTATGCAATCGAGCGTTGTAACAACACGCAAAACACCTGTTTGCCAGCAACTGCTGTCACAACAACTTGCCCATCGACAACAGCGTTCTGCGCAATCAACGCAAACAATGGTGGTTCCACGAGTGCAATCGTTCAGCCAACAGCTGGTTCCACAGTCATGACATTTGCGGTGACGACGTTGACATCAGTCAACTCTTCAACTGGACTTGCAACTTCGCGACAAGTCTCTGGTGGTCTCGTCACAGTTGTCGTCCCTCAGCAGGCAGTGACAACAACGGCTAGCGCGCCAACAAACTTTGTTGCAACGGCCGGCAATGGAACGACAACATTGAACTGGGCTGTTCCGTCCTCGCTCGGCTCTCCAACTCCAGGTTCCTACACATATAAGTTGGAAACCAGCACCGACAACATCAACTGGACTGTGACGACTTCTACGCTCACAAGTGCTCAATTCACCTATGTCTATTCAGGTCTGACCAATGGAACAGTGAATTACTACCGCATTGCAGTTGTCAGCCCGGCTGGCACGGGCACATACGCCGTGACGTCGGCCCGTCCGTTCACTACTGCGTCTGCGCCAGCAAGTATCACGGCGACGCCGCAAGATGCATCTGCCCTCATCGCCTGGACAGCACCAGTTTCTAATGGTGGTTTGGCTATCACGAACTACATCCTCGATGTATGTACAACAAGTGCTGTTGCATGTGTTGCCGGTGCAACTACTGGATTCACAGTTGTTTCGAGTGCGGTACCAGCTGCTGCAACCTCCTATGCCGTCTCTGGTTTGACTAATGGCACCCAGTACTGGTTCCGTGTTCGTGCAGTAACTTCTGCAGGCAATGGTGCAGGGATTGTGGCAACAGCTACTCCAGGTGGAGCACCATCTGCAGTTGTTGCACTGACTGCTACTGCTGCAAATACCGGCAACGTGACGCTCTCGTGGACTGGACCTGCAGCCAATGGTTCTGCCATCACGGGTTACAGAGTGGAAATGTGCAATGCCAACTGTGCAACAAATGGAACATTCACAGTCCTTGGTACCACCACAACTCTGACTCCGTTTGTTACGGGTGCATTGACCAACTTCACGTGTACATCCATCACAGCATGTACTGCTGGGGCTGGCCTTGCCGGTCTTGTGAACGGAACGAACACAACGTTCCGCGTTTCAGCGATCAACGCCATTGGTACAGGATCGGGCTCTTTGGCAGTTGCTATCCCATTCACTCTTGCTGCTGCACCAACTGGTCCTGCAGGAACCATTACTGCAAACCCAACGAATGCAGACAACTACGGCGGGGCAGTGACAACTGATGCGCCAACACTTTGGTATCGCTTCAACAATGCATCGGGTTCAACAACAGTGACCGATGCGTCCGGTACGACACGCACCAGCATCGTTGGCGGTTCAGTGACGTTTAACGGAAATGCAGGTTCACCATTCGGTGGCACCAGTGGTTCGGCAACATTCAACGGAACTGCAGGCTCTGCGACTGCTTATCCAACTGTTGCTCCGTTAACTCCGATCAACCTTGCCGGCGGCATCTCCACGCTCTCTACTGCAGATCTCAAGATTTCTGGCTCCGTGACACTTGAAGCTTGGGTGAAGCCAGCATCTGGTGCGCCGAACAGGTGGCAGACGATTATCGCTCGAGGCAACAGTGGCTCGAATGCACGCAACTACGCCTTGTACATGAACAACTACCAAGTGAGCTTTGCGTTCAATACTGCTGGTGGAAACCAGTATGTACAGACACAGCCAAATGTGTTGGAACCAAGTGTGTGGTCGCATCTTGTAGGTGTCTTCGATCAGACCACTGGTCTCGTGAAGATTTATGTCAATGGTCAATTGCAGGCATCTGCATTTGGCACACAATCAGGAACATTGGTCAACTCTGCAGTTGGCGAATTGATGATTGGTAATAACTACAACACTGATGCTTCGTACTTCCTCGGCCAGATGAGTGAAGTAGCGGTCTATAACAAGGCTGTTTCTGGTGCGCGCATTCTTGCGCACTACAACGCATCAGGTATCTCCGCACAGGGCAAGACTGCTCCTTCTGTGACGCCAAATGGTTCCAGCCTCACCTTGAACTGGACTGCGCCAACTAACACGGGTGGTCTTGCGATCACTGGATACAAGATTGATTACGTCCTGCCATCAACCACAATCACAAGCAGCACCGGTGCTGCGTGGACAACATTGATTGCCGATACTGGTTCAACAAGCACGACATACACCTTGAATAGTGCTGTCACTTCCGCTTTGGGTCAGGGCTACTCCTTCCAGGTCAGCGCAATTACATCTGCTGGTGTTGGTGCGGCATCAATGCCTGTTGGACCAATCGGAACTGCTGCGGCACCAAGCGAACCTCGCTCGTTCACCGCAGTTGGCGGAACGGCACAAGTGGCATTGACATGGACTGCGCCTGCGACGACAGGTGGTCTGAATGTCACTGGATACACCATCGAGCGCAGCGCGGATAACGGTGTCACATGGATTGCAGTGGGTACTGCAACAAGCACCTCACCATTTGTCGCGGGAGCAGTCTCAGGATTTACGTGTACATCAATCACTGCATGTACAGATGCAACGACAGCAATGTTGCCTGGCGCATCCTTCCAGTACCGCATCGCTGCAATTACTCCTGCAGGAACAAGCAGCTTCTCTACGGCATCTGCTGGACCAGCAAACACAGTGACTGCATTACTTGCAGTTGTTGGTAACGCGCAAGTGAGCCTCAGCTGGGACATCATGCCCACAACGGCAGGTCAGACAGTTGCGGGTTACTACGTTGAATATTGCACCGGTACCTGCACCACAACGTCGGGAACTTATACGGCAGTGACTGCGATCTCAGGTGCGCCAACAAACGGCACAACACCGAATAACTACATCACTGTTACTGGCCTCACCAACGGAACGATTTACACATTCCGCGTACGTGCTGTTTATGGTGCAAGCAACACCCGCGGACCTGCAGTCATCGTGACTGGTATGCCAGTGGCAAGTGCACAGATCAGCGTGCAGTTGTTGAACTCAACGGCTTCGACAACAACGATGGCGTTGAACTGGCTCGCGCCAGTTCCAGTGACTGGCAACACTGTTGCTGGCTACCTGGTGGAATACTGCGCATCGAACTGCGGAGTTTCCGGTGCCGTCTTTACAGCGGCAACACCGGTTTCAGGAGCATTCCCAGGAACAACAACTTCGCTTCTGAGTTACACGGTGACCGGTTTGACGACAGACAACACGTATGCGTTCCGCGTCACTCCGGTTCTTGCGGTTGGATCCTCTGGTGTCTCCAGCCCGTCGGTGGTGTTTGATACGCCAATGGCATCTGTTGATGCTCCGACAGCAATGGCGGCTGCTGGACGTTTGAACAGTGTCTATGTGTCATGGGCTCCACCAGCAACTCGCGGTGGATACCCAATTCTTGGTTACCGCGTGGAATACCGCGTGAACAACACAGGCAACTGGGTGACAGCGACTGCTAACTCGTACTCATCAACACCGAACTATGCAGTGGCTGGTTTGACTGCGGGTGTCACGTATGGATTCCAAGTCACAGCTTTGACAGCTGCCGGACCAGGTGCGACTAGTGCGTCGGTGACAGGCGTTCCATTCGGTTCGGCTGCTGCTCCAACAAACTTGCGTGCATCTGCTTCAAGCGGACAAGCAGTTCTTCAATGGGAAACTCCAGCAAGCAATGGTGGAAACGCCATCACTGGTTACCGCATTGAGTCCAGTGTTGACGGCGGAACAACGTGGAGTGACGAAGTCGCAAACACCAACAGCACTGCAACGTCGTACACATTGACCGGCCTTGATAACGGCGTGACCATCTTGATTCGCGTGAGTGCAGTAACTGCTGCAGGTAGCGGTTTGGTATCAAACGTTGCTCCAGCAATTCCAAGTGCGCCTGCTTCTGCGCCGTTGAATGTTTCGGCCATCGTGGGCAATGCCCAAGCTGTTCTTACGTGGACTGCTCCTGCAGATACTGGTGGATTGCCAGTAACGGGTTACATGATCGAGCGCTCATCTGATGGAACTAACTGGTCAACAGTGACCGCGAATACGGGTAACCCTGTACCTGCATCTGTTCAGGCAGGCCTCACGAATGGTTTGACCTATCAGTTCCGTATCTCTGCAATCACTTCAGGCGGAACCGGTGTTGCAAGCTCGCCGTTCACAGTGAAGCCATTCACCTCTCCATCTGCTCCAACCGCGTTTACAGCGCAGCCAAGTGATGGTCAAATCACTTTGACATGGGGAATCCCAACAACAGACGGTGGCGCTGATGTCACTGACTATCGCGTGGAGCAGTCACTTGATGGCGGCATCACGTGGACAGCTGCGGCTGCAAGTACTGGTGGCACTCGTCAGGCAACCATCACTGGCTTGACCAATGGAACACCGATCCTGTTGCGCGTCTTTGCAATGAACACGGCTGGTTTGGGTACTCCAACACAGTCGATCAGTACTTCTGCGTACACAATCCCTGGCGCACCAACTGCACTTCGTGCAACAGGTGCAAATGCATCTGTGTTGTTGTCATGGACAGCTCCGACAAACACAAATGGTTCGCCAGTGTCTGGCTACAAGGTGGAGCGTTCAAGTGATGCAGGCGCAACATGGACTGTTGCAATTGCAAATACCGGAAACTCCGGAACAAACGTTGTGGTGAATGGACTCACAAACGGAACTGCATATGCATTCCGCGTCAGTGCAATTAACGCGGCGGGAGCTGGCGATGCTTCTGGTTCAGCTGGTGCAACCCCAATGACAACGGCAAGTGCGCCAACAGCAGTGACCGCAACGGGTGGAAACACCACGGCGACACTGACGTGGGCACTGCCCACCAACAATGGTGGTTCAGCAATTACTGGTTACAACATTGAGCGCTCAAGCGATGGTGGACTCACGTGGTCTTCGGTTGCAACAAATGTTGTCGCGCTGACATACAGCGATTCCGCACTCACAAATGGAACGACGTATTTGTATCGAGTCATTGCTGTTAACGCGGCGGGAACTGGCTCGAGCAGTGCTGGCGTCGCAATGGTGCCGGCCGCCAAGGCTGGTGCCCCAACTGGACTCGTCGCTACATCGGGTAGTGGATCGGTCATCTTGTCGTGGGTTTCGCCAACGAACACTGGTGGCGCTGCAATCACTGGTTACTTCGTGGAAGTCTCCGAAGACGGTGGTTCTACTTGGACAACTGCAATCGCGAATACCGGCACCTCAGCTGCGTTCGCTTCTGTGGGCAACCTTGCAGACGGTCAGCTCTACACCTTCCGCGTCAGTGCAATAAATGCCGTTGGTACGGGGGCTATCAGTGCGACCGCAAGTGGCACTCCTGTCATCGTTTCAAGTGTTGTTCTCTCGGGAACACCGGGAAGCGGCAATGCATCACTGAGCTGGACTGCACCGACGGACATTGTCCAGACCGGTTACGTCGTGGAGAAGTCCACTGACGGAATCACGTGGACCTCAGCAATGGCGAACCCTGCTGCTAACGCAACAAGCGGTGCCGCCACAGGCCTGACTAACGGAACGATGTACTTCTTCCGCATTCAAGTGGTGACCGCTGGTGGTCCTGCTTCGAGCTACTCGAACTACGTCGCACTCGTGCCGCGTGGTGTTGCAGGTGCCCCGACGGCTCTTGCAGCAGTGGCAGGGGATACCCAGGTCACATTGCGCTGGGTTGCACCATCCTCGAATGGAGGCACCGCAATCACTGGTTACAAGGTGGAATACAGCGCCAATGCGGGAACAACATGGACAGTTGCAACAGCAACAACTGGCAACCAGGCTGTGTTGTACACAGTGACCGGACTGACGAATGCGACCGCATATTCATTCCGCGTTTCAGCGGTGAATACGGTGGGTGACGGCACTGCAAGCGCAGCTGCAACTGCAACGCCATACACGATCCCAGGAGTTCCAACGTCAGTCACGACGACGGCAGGAACAGGCCAAGTTGTCTTGAACTGGACCGCACCTGCAAGCAACGGCGGAAGTGCTATCACTGCGTATGTCGTACAAGTGACATCAGATGGTGGTGCTACATGGACAACATTGACCTCGTCGGTCACTGCAGTGACGTACACGGCCACAGGTCTCACAAACGGAACGACATACGCATTCCGTGTTGCAGCAGTGAATGCTGCCGGCACAGGTATTTCAGCGAACCCTGTAACGGGTACGCCGTTCGAAGCACCAAACGCTCCAACAGCCTTGGCAACGGTGGCAGGGGACACCTCTGTCTCGATTTCATGGACAGCGCCGACAAATGTTCCTTCAACAGCAATTGTGGGTTACAAGGTGGAGAGGTCCGCTAACGCTGGAACATCTTGGACGGTGGCAACCGCAAACACCGCTTCGAACTTGACGAACTACACAGTCACTGGTTTGACGAATGGGACCACATATTCATTCCGTGTAACTGCGTTGATCTCTGCTGGACCTGGCAGTGCATCTGCTTCGGCAACTGGTACGCCATTTGGAATTCCAAGCGCACCGCAAGGCATCACCGCAGTCTCTAGTGATTCACAAGTCACAGTTTCTTGGAGTGCACCATTGTCGAACGGCGGCAGTGCAATCACTGGCTACATCATCCAGATGTCTACAGATGGTGGCGCAACCTTTGCTGATGCAGTGACTACAACAAGCACAAGTGCAGTGATTGGCAGCCTGACAAACGGCACCAGCTATGTCTTCCGTGTTGTTGCAACAAATGCAGCGGGCAATGGCATCGTCAGTGCAACTGCCTCTGGAACACCGTTCACATCGCCTGGTGCTCCAACATCACCACAGGCAATTGGTGGCACAAATGAAGTTGTGCTTTCCTGGACGGCACCAACGTCGACTGGTGGAAGTGCATTGGTGGGTTACCGAATCGAGCGCAGCTCGAATGGTGGAACGTCATGGACGACGGTTGTGTCCAATACCGGCTCCACCGCAACGGCTTTCACTGCTGGCAACTTGTCAGCAGGAGTGGTGTACACATTCCGCGTTGCTGCCGTTACCAACGGTGGATTCGGTGCCTACAGCGTGAACTTCACTGGATCAGCTGTTGGTCTTGCAACTGCGCCAAGCGCACTTGTTGCAAATGCAGGAACTGGTCAAGTGACGTTGTCATGGACTTCCCCTGCATCGAATGGTGGAAGCACGGTCTCCACATATGTCGTTGAAAAGAGTGCAGATGGCGGTGTGACTTGGTCGACGGTGACAACTGCTGCCACAGGTACGTCGTACGTCGTCACGGGCCTGACGAATGCAACGACCTATTCATTCCGCGTCAGCGCTGTCAACGCAAGTGGTGCAGGTATTTCATCTGCACCTGCAACGGCAACTCCATTCACAACTCCAGGTGTTCCAACGGGACTCTCCGTGATCTCTGCAACATCGCAAGTTGTCTTGGTGTGGACAACACCTGCAAGCGATGGTGGTACATCGATTTCTGGTTACAAGGTGGAGCAATCCACTGATGGCGGATCCACATGGACCTCGCTGGTTGCGAATACAGGTTCTGCTTCCACGGTCTATGTGGTGTCCGGCCTCACAAACGGCAGTGCATATCGCTTCCGTGTCAGCGCCATCAACTCTGCTGGTGTAGGAAATGCATCCACCGATGCAGCCGCAACACCATCGGGCACCGCAACGGCACCGCGATCATTGACTGCAACTGCATCTGACGGTCGAGTGGCTCTCGCATGGGTTGCACCATCTTCAACGGGTGGAAACGCCATCACGGGTTACTTCATTGAAGTCAGCTCGAACGGCGGCACGACGTGGTCAACATTGATTGCCGATACGGCAACAACAGCAACCAGTTACACCGCAACCGGTCTGTCCAACGGAACGACATATGCCTTCCGTGTGTTCGCCATCAACGTCAATGGCGTTGGTGCAGTGAGCTCGCCGGCTTCTGCATCACCATTCACGACTCCTGGCCAGGTGCCAGCAGTGACAGCAACCGCTGGAAACGCTCAAGTACTTCTTTCATGGACAGCGCCATCAACCGATGGTGGTGGAGCAATTGCTGGTTACAAGATTGAACGTTCTGCAGACTCTGGTGCTACCTGGTCGACATTGACGGCAAACACAAACTCTGCCGCAACGAACTACACGGCATCTGGCTTGACAAATGGAACGGTGTATTCGTTCCGCGTGAGCGCAGTCAATGGTGCTGGCACAGGAACTGCAAGCTCCAGCGCGACGGCAACTCCGTTTGCGGGTGCTGCAGCACCGACCGCCCTCAGCGCAGTTCCATCAAGTGCACAAGTGGTGCTGTCATGGACAGCACCAACGGCAACGGGTGGATCATCAATTGTTGGATACCGCATTGAGTCCACCGTGAACGGTGGAACCTCATGGACAACGCTTGTGGCAGATACTGCATCAACGTCTACGACATACACCGCGACGTCACTCACAAATGGCCAGCAATATGGCTTCCGCGTGAGCGCAATCAACGGCGCTGGCGTTGGCGTTGCGAGCGCTGTGGCAACGTCGACACCGTTCACCACTGCTGCTGCACCAGTTTCAGTGACGGCAACTCCGGCTGACACACAAGTGCTCTTGACATGGGTTGCTGGTGCATCAAATGGTGCTTCCATTACTGGTTACACAATTGAGCAGTCTGATGATGCAGGTGCAACATGGTCCACCATTTCGGCGAACACCAACTCGGCACTCACTCGTTACACAGTGACTGGCTTGACGAATGGTTCGTCCTATACATTCCGCGTTGCTGGTATTAACCAGGCAGGAACTGGTGCTTCTACTTCAAGCATCGCTACGGTCCCTGCAGGCGCACCTTCCGCCCCAACAGCTCTTGTTGTTGCCCCAGGTAACACTGCCGCAACGTTGACATGGGTCGCTCCATCTACCGATGGTGGAAGGGCAATTACTGGTTACCGCATCGAGCGCTCTGTCAATGCAGGCGCATCGTGGACCGTTGTTGTTGCAAACACATCTTCAACCAGCACGACATACTCAACTACGGGTCTCACAAACGGCACGTTGTACAACTTCCGTGTCAGTGCATTGAATGCAGTCACGATTGGTGCTTCGAGCCTTGCCGGATCAGTTGTTCCTGCAGGTATCCCTGTGGCCCCAACATCATTGACTGCCGCACCGACAAATGGCGCAGTTGTTCTCGTGTGGACCCGTCCGCTGAATGATGGTGGTAACGCGATCATCGGTTACATGGTGGAAACCTCCAGCGATGGTGGCACTAATTGGACAACTGCAATCGCCAATACAAACTCCACTGTTGCTTCCACAACGGTGAGTGGTTTGACGAATGGTTCGCTCTACAGCTTCCGTATCAGTGCAGTGAATGCTGTTGGTTCTGGTGCCGCGAGCACTGTTGTTACAGCAACGCCTGCAAGCGTCCCAACTGTTCCGCAGTCTCTCGTTGCTACAGCATCAAATGGCCAAGTTGCACTGTCATGGAATGCTCCTGCTTCAAATGGAGGCAGCGTTGTCACTGGTTATCGCATTGAGCGCTCAACAGATGGCATTACGTGGAACACCATTTCTTCTGGTACGGCAGGAACCACATTCACTGTCACTGGTTTGACAAACGGCTTGACGTACATGTTCCGCCTTGCTGCAACGAACTCCATTGGCGACAGCGTGATGACCGCTGCAGTAACGGCTATTCCGGCCGCACCTGCAACTGCACCACAAACATTTGTTGCAACAGCAGGAGATCGTGCAGCAACCTTGACCTGGAGTGTTCCTGCGTCGAACGGCGGCATGCCAGTTCTTTCGTACACAGTGCAGCGTTCTGTTGATGGTGGTGCCTCTTGGCTTGCTGAGACAATCGGCGTTGTCGGTTACGGATACTCGGCATCAGGTCTGAACAATCTCACCGCGTACATGTTCCGCGTTGCGGCTGTGACGGCTGTGGGTCAAGGTGCATGGGCAACAATGTCCAGCCCTGTCACACCATTCCGACCACCAGTCTCGCCAACAACACCAACCGAGCCTAATGCTCCAACATCAGTAACAACCACCGTTGAATCTGGTCAGACATCGATTGCATGGGTTGCTCCTGCAAGCAATGGTGGTGCATCCATCACTGGTTACATCGTTGAACGATCAATGAACGGTGGCGCAACCTGGACCACTGTGACGACCACGATGGCAACATCGTTCGTAGCAACTGGCCTCTCGAATGGAACGACATACGTCTTCCGTGTGACCGCATCGAACTCGGTGGGCAATGGCTTGCCAAGTGCAATGTCCGTTGTGACGCCGGCATCTCTGGCCACTGCTCCGACAAACATTTCCATCTCTACGGGTAATGGCCTGTTGTCCTTCTCCTGGCTTGCACCTGCAAACACGGGTGGAATGCCAGTGGTTTCCTATGTTGTTGAAACTTCGGCTACTGGAAACAACGGTTGGACGACAGCTACCACTGGTTCACCATCGACCTCGTTGGTCATTGATGGATTGACCAACGGAGTGCCTTTGTACATGCGCGTCGCTGCAGTGACGGCGATTGGACAAGGTGCATGGGCAACCGCGAATGGAACACCAAGCATTGGTGCAGTTCCTGGTATCTCCACCAATGTGGTGGCAACACCAGGTGCAGGACAGGTTGCATTGACATGGACTGCTCCAGTGGCAAAGGGTGGATCGCCGATTACGGGTTACCTCGTTGAGAAGTCTCTCGATGGCAACACGTGGATGGTTGTCACCTCGAACACCGGTAGCTCGTTGACCTCGTACAACGTGACCGGCCTTGCCAACGGAACAACCACTTACTTGCGCGTGAGCGCAATCAATGGTGCAGGTAATGGTTTGCCAACCGGTGCCGTGACAGTGACGCCATTGACAACCGCATCTGCTCCGCAATCGCTTGTTGCAACACCTGGAAATACACAGGTCGCACTTTCGTGGACAGCGCCGTTGGACAACGGAGGCTCGGCAATCACTGGGTACACCATCCAGGTCTCGTCGAACTCTGGTGCGACATGGAGCACCATGGCCAACGTCGTGGGTACCTCGTACACAGCAGCGTCTCTCACCAATGGCACGAGTTACGCATTCCGCGTTCTTGCAGTCAATGGTGGTGGTGCAGGTAGTGCATCTGCGCCAGACGTGGCAGTGCCGTTCGCAACTGCAAGTGCAGTACGAAACCTTGTGGTGGCAGCAGCCGATAGCCAAGTCACCGCAAGTTGGACCGCACCTGCATCCAATGGTGGTTCGGCCATCAGCGGATACCGCGTTGCCTACAGCATTGACAATGGAACAACCTTCTCTGCAGACACTGTGGTGAATGGAACAACTGCAGTGATCACTGGTTTGACCAATGGAACCGCCGTTGTTGTTCGAGTCATCCCAGTGAACGCTGCTGGAAATGGCACATCAACGATTTCTGCAACTGCGACACCTCGCACAGTTGCTGGAGCATCAACATCAGTTGTTGCAATAGCAGGCAACGGCCAAGTGTCTCTGACATGGGTTGCGCCGACCGATAATGGTGGTTCGGTAGTCACCGGTTACTCCGTCGAACGCGCAGTAGGCGCTGGTGGTTCATGGACACGCATCGCAACTATTGCGAACACCTCATATGTTGCGACGGGCCTCACGAACGGCACGACGTATGCATTCCGCATCATTGCAACAAATGCTGCTGGTGCCGGTGCTGCGACAGAACCAGTATTGGCAACTCCTGCAACAACTCCGGGAGCACCAACATCGGTAGCAACAGTTGCCGGTGATGGATTTGTGACGCTGACATGGTCTGCACCAGCATCCAATGGCGGCGCAGTTGTGACGTCCTTCCTCATTGAGAAGTCGACAGACGGAACAACCTGGACGACAGCGGCAACAACATCAGCTCGTGAATTCACAGTGACTGGCTTGACAAACGGAACGGCTTACCGTTTCCGCGTCAGTGCAGAAAACGCTGCGGGTACAGGCGCATCAGCACAAGCAAGTGCAACGGTGACTCCAAGTGCCAAGGCCGCTTCTCCAACAGCAGTGGTGGCAACACCAACTGATGGTGCGATTGCATTGACATGGACTGCGCCAAGCGACACTGGTGGATCAACCCTGACGGGCTACATCGTTGAACAAAGCATCGATGGTGGTGTCACCTGGACCACTGCAGCAACAACTGCAACTCCTTCGACAACCTTGACTGGATTGACCAACGGAACGACCTACTCGTACCGAGTTCGCGCTAACAACGCAATCGGTTCGGGTGCTGCATCGACAGTTGCCACAACCACGCCGTTCACCACACCAGGTGCACCGCGCAATGTTGCAGCTTTCGTTGGCGATAAGGAAGTTCTCCTGACGTGGAGCGCTCCAACAAATACAGGTGGTTCAGCAATCACCAGTTACGTCGTTCAGCAATCCACTAATGGAACTAACTGGACAACTGTTGAAACGCCGTCGGTTGCATCGGCAACGATCTCTGGTCTTACTAACGGAACCACGTATTCGTATCGCGTGTTCGCTGTGAATGCCGCTGTCACGAATGTCAACAACATTGCATCTTCCGGAGCGACTGCTTCGACTGTCGTAACAGGAATGCCAAAGACAACGGCTTCGGCACCACAATCGCTGACACCAGTTGCGGGAGATCGTCAGATTACCCTCACGTGGACAGCACCTGTTGACAATGGTGGAGTCTCGTTGACGAGTTACAGCGTGCAGCGTTCAGCAGATGGTGGACGTACGTGGACCAATGCATTGACCACGGGTCCTTCAACACTGACGGCAACAATTACCGGTCTCACGAACGGCGTTGCATATGTCTTCCGTGTTGCGGCAACAAATGCTGCTGGCGTGGGTGCTGCAAGTGCATGGGTGACATCAGCACCGGTGGCACCACCTGCCGCACCTGCTTCGGTGGCTGCAACAGCTCAATCAACGGGTGCAACCTTGAACTGGGCTGCACCAACGGATGACGGTGGCGCAGCAGTTGTTGGATATCGAGTCGAGCAGTCAGCCGATGGCGGCGCAACGTGGGGTAGCACGGTGCAGCTTGGTGCAAACGTGCAATCGCAATCGCTTCGTAAGCGTTCCTTCGATGACGCTGGCCTTTCCACTGCAACGTCATTGCAGGTCACTGGTTTGCAAGTTGGACGCTCCTATGTGTTCCGCGTGCAGGCATATTCAGTGGTGGGTATGAGCCCGTGGAATCAGATTGCTGTTGTTGCTGGTCTTCCGCCAACAACACCGGGAACGCCGCAAGTAATTCCGTCGCAGACCTCGGCTGTCGTGACATGGGCTGCCTCGAGTGCAACAGGTGCACCGAACTACACGGTGCAGCGTTCCGCCGATGGTGGTCGTACATGGGTAACAGTCACTTCGACAACTGCAACGTCGTTCACAGACGCTGGCCTCACTGCAACCACCGCGTACTCGTATCGCGTCATTGCGGATTACGCAGGATTGACCTCGCAATACTCATCGGTGACGGCTACGAAGACACTGTCTCCAGTAGTTGTGCACCCAGACCCGGTGTTCGAGATCAAACTGATTCTTCGTGCAGACATGGTTCCAACCAGTCGCAACCTTGTTGTGACCGGTGCGAATCTCAAGGCATCAACAATTGTGAAGTTGCATGTGAAGAAGGTTCTTTCCGCTCAAGCAGTGAACTACGGAACTTTGTTGGGTACGGCAAAAGTAAAGGCCGATGGAACCTTCGTGTTGAAGACCTTGCTTCCTGCATCGCTGACGCCAGGTACCTATGAACTCACGGCAACGGGTACGGCGTATAACGGCAAGCCAGCAATGGCGACTGCACAATTCGTTGTTCCAGCTGATTGGTCAGAAATTCTGAATCCATCGGGTTCTGGTGCATCGGGCAAGCCTGCAGCAACAACTTCGACCACGGTGGCACCTTCGTCAACGACATCAACGACAGTTCCTGTCACGACGACAACTTCACCGAAGCCAAAGCCAAAACCAGTTCCATCAAAGCCAACTCCTGGCGGTAAGCCATTCGATCCGAAGAGTGAGCCAAAGGGTGTTGTGGATCTTGCGGCAAACGCAGCTGCACTTGCAGCACTGTTGGCTGCTGGAGCAGCGAAGAAGGGCAAGAAGGACGATGAGGATGATTCGTCAGATGATGAAGACCGGGGCTCCGGAGATATCTCCGACACTGCGGTGAAATTCCGCAAGACGGATGTTGACAGTGCAGACGATGTGATTCAGCCACGTTCCACAACATGGCTTGACCGGTGGTCATCGCGTTCACCACATCGATTGGTGCAGTCATCGCCGTTGATGGCGCGTCTAGTCGTAGACGGCACCTACCTTCGTTCCCTCTTGGGAATATTCTGGTTAGTGCTTCCCGTCGCTGGTTTCATCATCGGATTGCTCTCAGCATTCAACACAGATTTCAACATTGTGATGCCGTCACTGGCATTGTTGATTGCGATTCTGATTGTTGGAATTTTCGATGCACTCTCCGGACTTCTTGGTGTCCTTGTCTTCGCAATTGTTGCGGGACTGGGCGGAGGATTCACATCGTCTGACTCCATTCGTGGAATGTTGGGTCTGTGTGCCTTCTCATTCGGTGTGCCGTTGATTGCAACAGCATCGCGCCCGTTCTTCCGTGCAGCTGGTGGGGCAAGCACAACGTGGAATCGTGTCGTCGACTTCGCATTGGTCACTTTGTTTGGTGCGTGGGCTGCAGGTGGAATGTTCGGTTCGCTGCCTGGTCTCACTGGCCATAAGCCAACGTTTGCTGATCGAGGTGACATCATCCAGGTCATCGCACTCATTGCGTTGATTGCACGATTTGGCCTTGAGTATTTCGCTCGCAGTGCAACTGCGGGCCGATTTAAGTCCATTCATGCAGATGAATTGAGTGATCCATCACTAGGACAAAAGTTGTTCTCCATCTTCGGTCGCTCTGCAGTGTTTGCATTTGTTGCTGTTGTCTTCATCGGCAACAACTGGGCGCTATGGGTCGGTACGGCGTTGTACCTTGTGCCAAAGTTGGTGGATCTCATCACTGACAAGTTCCCGAACTTTGCACAGTTACATCGCTTCTTGCCGCGCGGCATATTCAAGGTGGTCTTCATCATGTTGATTGCACGCTGGTGGGGAACTGTTGTGACAGCTCAAGTACCAGATGCTGACCAGATGGTGAAGGTGGGATTCGTCCTGCTCGGAGTCCCTGGTTTGGTTGCTGGTATTGCCGGATGGTTTGGCCGTGAAGGCGGCGACTGGAAGAGCACGACAGTGTCGCGTGTTCTTGGTGTCGTCCTGCTTGTCATCGGATTCTTGATGGTGCGTGGAGTGCTCTTCACTTTCTAGTGAATGCGCCACGCACCATCACAAAGCCGTGATCTATTCGGCAGCGATACTTTCGAGCACAGTCCTCACGATTTGCTCACCGTGTGAGTCTTGAAGGAAGTGTGCTGCGCCTTCCATGATGTCCAGTGTGGAATGTGGAATCAATGAGTGCCACTTCTGGCCCCATTCAAGTGTGAAGACATTGTCGGAGTCTCCCCAAACAAAATGAACGGGGAGTGCGGTGGCATTGACGAATGCAAAATGCTTCTCTTGTTCCACCGCGTTGCCTGCCACGGGGTCATGGAATGGAATGCTGAGAGGGAAGCGACGCGGACCCGTGACACCTTCATCACCGAGGCCAGCAAATGGTGCGTCATATGCGTACTTCACGGCAGCCGCTTCTTCGCTGTACTCCGTTGGTGTTCCCATCAGCTCGGCCATGAGAGATTGCTGTGGAGTTGCGCGACCAGTTGACATCGCCATCAAGGTCCCCCAATTGGTTTTCTCAGGAACGTTGTCGCGGAAGATTCCACCAGGAAGGTTTTGCTGAATCCATTGCTGAATACCAGGGGAATAATCAAATTCGGCGTGATGCAGCCATGTGTTCATGATGATGAGGCGAGTGAATCGCTCTGGCATCAATACATATTGTGCAAGCCCGGTGGGGCCACCCCAGTCCTGCACGAACAATGTGATGTTCTGAAGATCAAGATGCTGGACAAGTCGAGTGATATTCGCCGTATGTCGCGCGATGTTGTACCACTCGGGGTCCGTCACTTTGTCGGACTTACCGAATCCGATGTGGTCGGGAGCAACGCAACGGAACCCTGCAGCAAGCAATTGAGGAATCATGTTGCGGTATAGATAGCTCCACGACGGCATGCCGTGCATCAGCAACGCAACAGGAGCATCCTTTGGACCTTCGTCGATGTAGTGCATGCGAACACCGTCGTTATCGAAATAGTTCGGCGCATAGGGAAAATTCTTGAGATCAGCAAAGTTGCTGTCAGGCGTGCGAATGACGTTCATGTTGTTCTTTCTCAGAAGGACAGAATGTGTCCGGTTTCAGGTGCGATATTTCCGCTGACCAGTTGGTCATAGACGGATTCCACCGATGACGCATCGGAATGTTGAATAGTCATCCAGCGTGTCGAGTCGGCGATGAACTTGTCGAGCGCCGTATTGATTTGAGAGTTCACTTCGTCTCGTCCCCACTCCTTGCCACGCTTAGCAAGTTGTGATGGTGCAAAAAAGAATGCTGGCTTTGGTCCAGGTAGATCTTCCTTTGACCCGCCTTGATCCCAATGGGTTGCACCAATGCTGGATGAATGCACGAGAGCATCGCCAAAGTGATGATGAATGCGTGAGACAACAGAGGCGTTGCCCGCCATGTCAACGAAAATTGTTGGAGACCATTCTGCAAGTGTCTCAATGTCCTCATATGTTGCAACTTCGTCGTAGAGGTTGACTTTTTCCGCGAATGAAACATTGGAAGCGGACGTAAGGCCGATGCAGTGAGTGTTGCCGCGTGCACGAATGCGATGGGCGAGTGCAATTGCTGTCTTGCTTGAAGCACTGCTGATCACAAT
This sequence comes from uncultured Actinomycetes bacterium, assembly GCA_937927625.1. Classification (GTDB taxonomy): domain Bacteria; phylum Actinomycetota; class Acidimicrobiia; order Acidimicrobiales; family Ilumatobacteraceae; genus UBA2093. The sequence goes on from CALBSD010000057.1 coordinate 30,731, forward strand.
CTGACCAGCTCCAAACATGCCGTTTTCAAAAAGGAAGTCTTCGGCGAGAAATGATGTGAGGAAGAGACCGCGCAACAGTGTGTTTGCATCATCTGTGGATTCGGGAGTGTCAGAAACACGATCAAACCCGCGGTACGCCATCGCGTGTTTTTCACGATGCGGTGCAACATCAACGAACCCCGTGCTGGTTGCTTGCGCGCTGACAACGTGGTGATCACCTACGGGAAAGAATCCCCAATATCGACTGCCCACCGGCACACCATCGTTTAAAGATTCAGTGACAACGCCGTATCCCATTGCAGGAAGGCGTCCCCAGCCTTCCTCGGTGGGGAAGAAGCCCCAGTAGTCAAGAAAGTCGCCGCTGAGCGCATACGAGATGTTGTTCGAAGTCAGCGCCAGTGATTGCACGCTGAGAAGAACATCGCCTGACTGCAATGCACGAGGCTGTGATTCAACGACTCGGTGATTGCGGATATTGCTGCGGTCGATTTCTAAATGCATGAGATCCTCTAGTGAGTCAGCGTAATAAGACCCCTTATGTTCTCATGCGAAGAGACTGTGTTTCCTATTGCACCTGTGTGATGGCGACGGTAATCGATGGACCTGCAGGGCGAGTGGGGCTGATTCCGGGTGCGATTGCGAGAATTCGCGTCGCAATATCCGCAGACGAATACATGATTTCTACGTAATCACCTGCTGCTAGATCGATGATGTAGTTCGATGTGGCAACTTGTCGTAGTGATGCGGTGATAGTGATTTCAGAGTTGCTGATCGGCACATCAACACCATTGCGGCGGAGCCAGATGTCCATGGTGTCGTTTCCGGAATCGGTCTTTGTCAATTGGGCAGAGAACTGAACGTTGTAGGTTCCGGTTCGGGCGACTTTGATATGTGAGCTGAACTCAACGGAGACGCCATTTGCGGTGACCCCGTTGAGGCCGGGGGTGATTTGGTTAAAGGTCATTGCTTTCGGCGTATTCACGGCGTCCACCTGCTGCGTGGTCGTATCGCGAAACGAGCCATAAGCGGGAACGAGACCATTGATACCGTTCTGCCCGTTCTCGCCGTTGAAACCATTTGTTCCAGGGACACCTTGAATTCCCTGAACACCGGCATTGCCCGTTAGGCCAGTGGCTCCGGTATTTCCAATTGGGCCTTGTGGTCCCATTGCGCCGATTTCGCCAGCCGTGGCGAAACGTGCGCTCACAAGTGTTCCCGTTCCTGAGATGCGATCTACTTGTAGTGCTACGTAGCAGTTGGAAATGCTCCCGACCCGACCTTCAACAAATTTGGTTGTCTGAACAGTCGTCCCCGTCACAGCGCGGATACGCATGCCGGTGACAAACGGTGTCTGGTTATCAACAGGGAAATATTTCAACCCAAGCGAAATGGGAATAGGTCTAGTCGCGAGAACCTTTGAAAGGGTGACAGTGGTCTTCGAGCAAGTTGCAGAATAGGCAGTTTCTGGTTCAACGGCGTTGAAGCCAATTGTGCCTAATGCAATGACAGAAAGTATTGAGAGTTTGTTCTTCACCCACGAATTGTTCATCTCAACTGTTGATGCATCGTAAAATGGGCATACCTAATTCAAGTGTGATTCAACGATGTGATGTGTGTACTTGCAACGCATCAGTGATGCGCCATGGGTAAGTGAATTAAGCGAGGGTGATGCTGTCCATCGTGACTTGAACACCCATGACGTATGCATCGCCATTCTCTGTAGAGACTCGTTGAGCAATTGCTTCGACTTCCGAAGCGTTAGTAACTGGAATGAATTGCACAGTGTCCCACTTACGGCCATCGCCGATAATGGTTCCTTCGACGCCAAACTGCACTGCTTCTGCAAGATCAGCAAATGCTGCATCGCGATTAGATGCCTGACGCACCACCATTGCAACGAGGCGATCTTCAAGTGGCATGGGTCGATTGCGCGAATCAATCGATTCATCCAATGGTCGACAGCACACCAGGGTCGTGCGAGCCATGCCCGCAGCTTTATGCACGTGCTTCTCGCCGAAGTCTGAACGGCTTTGCATGTCGATGAATGACTTGCGTGTTGCGTACCGAACGATGCCGATGCGGTCCCAGTCCTCGTTGCCCTTGTTATTGCTCACAACATCGCCATAGAAAACAACATCAGCACCAATCTTGTTGAGAACGGAGGAAGGGTTGTAGCGGTCATCTGCCTCTTTGCCGCTGATCTCTTTGCCGACACCTTCACCATCTGTGTACTGGGCGACCTCGTGATACTTCATGAGATTCACCATGTAGATGGGGCCATCTTCTTCAGGCGGGCGGGTGGCAAGGAACATCCCGTATTCCTTGTCGATGGTTCCGTACTTGTGCTTGAGTGGCTTGTTCTCGGACATGGTGACCTCGCTCGTTGCTGCTTTCCTGCACCGTAACCCTCTGAAGTGTGGAGCGTTTCACTAAAAAAGAACGCACTTCATTCGCAAATTGAGAGCAGTGTAGTTAAAGAGCTCTGGAAGCTCTTGATGCGATTGTGAGGAGTTGACGACGGAGCATGATGCCGTCTCCTGGCCCCAAGATGAGGCGCTCAAAGAGTCGACCGCCAGGAAGGTTGATGTGAGATCGCATGCGTGTGATCAGGCGAGTTCCCTCGGAAATCTCGCGAAGTTCGTATGCAAGGGTGAAGTGAAGGCGTGGCGTTGACTTCTTCCCATTTTTGATTTCCAACACAAAGGAATATGGCGGGGTCACGATTGCAGCTACGAATGAAATGGGGCCAGCGGGAATCTTGTCGCCGACATTGACGCATTGCCATTCATCATGAATGGAAGTCGCGCTCTTACGTCCAAAGTTGTCAATCAAGTCATAGCTGTACCAACCGGCGCGTCCAAGACCCATCTGACGAATCCACGGAAAGACATCACGTGGTGGTGCAGCAATCGTGATGGACCGAGTAGCAATCAAAATTGCATCACTGCACAACTCGTCACCCACAACAGAACCGTGTATTTCTTCGGGAGTTGCACCCCAATGCTGGAAGATCATGACTCCGCTATGTCTACCAACTATTTCATCAGTTGGAGAACCACCGGAGCTCCACTCGTCGTTCTGCTGGAGTACCAATTTCTGTCGTGACGGCACCAAAACCTTGGTACGTGGTCCACAGTCGAACACCCTTCGAAGAAAGGTACATAGAGACGGCGAGTGCTCGCTGTTCTGAGAGATTTCGTAAGTACTTCGGTGTGTCAATTCCGTTTTTGCGAGCAAATCCGGACACATACAAATTGCCGCCCCGCGAATTAACCGTTCGTGCGACTTGATTCAGAAGTTGAATTGTTTGCGGTGTGAGCGTCGCAGAGTTGGGCTTGAAATACATAATCTCACCCAGCAAGTCGCCACGGAATCTTGGTTGTCCATTTTCGAGGAGATCATCAGATGTTTTTCCTCGTTTTACATTTGATCCGGTTCGTGCAGACTTGGATACGCCAACGCTGTTGATGGTGTGTGCTCGAATTGCACCAAGCGTTCCGTTATTGCGAATCGTGACTGATGCTGATGTGTCAGTCGGCTTTAGTCGCTTCGTGATGAAGTTGACAATTTTTCCTGATTTGTCATAGACAATGAAAACGACTGAAGTAGCACCTTTGGCACCTGCATTCGGAGAGAACTTGATGCGGCCTGTAAGCGAATTTGTTCCTGGCGTCAGCGCAGGTTTTGTTTCTGCGGCTGATGAAGAGGGAAGTCCTCCTGCGTTCAATCCAGAGATGGAGGATGTGGAAGATTTTCCGTCAATGGTGATGTTGATGGGGGCCGAAGGCGTCGAACTATTGCCTGCGGTATCAGTGACAGTCGCCGTAATTGACCATTCTCCTGCGCTCAGTGCAGGCAAGTCGCACTGTGTAGCTACGCCAACGATATAAGTACACGTCTTTGTCTCACCGCCCTTTGTTGCAGTAATTGTGACGGTGTCTCCATTTGTTCCAGCGGGCAAGGTGAATGATGGAGTCGTGTCCGTCGTGACATTGTCAGTATCTGACTTTCCAGTATCGGAACTTGGAAGCAAGTCTGCGCTTGATGGCGTTGCAGGAGCAGTCCCATCAATAGTTATGGACAAGGGCCCCGATGCTGGCCCTGTGTTGCCAGCAGCATCAGTAACGGAAGCGGAAACTGTCCATGTTCCATCGGACAATGTAGGGAGAGAACAACCTGCTGTTACGCCGACGGTGTAAGTGCAGGTAACTGTTTTAGTTCCATTGGTGGCCGAAACCGTAACGACGTCGCCAGCTGTTGCACCTGGGATAGTGATCTCCGGTGTGGTGTCATTAGTGATGTTGTCAGAGTTTGAACGACCCGAATCAGATGCCGGCACCAAATCGGGTGTTGAGCGCGACGGTGGCGTCGTTGCAATTGTGATTGGTAACGCGGCAGATGAGGCCGATACGTTTCCTGCGGCGTCGGTGAGAGTCGCTGTGACATTCCAGATGCCGTCGGTGAGTGTTGGCAGTGTGCAGTTTGTTGCTGATCCGACGACATATGTGCATGACACGGTGGTGGTGCCGTTGGTTGCCGAGATGGTCATGGTGTCACCGTTTGATCCGCCGGTGGCGCTCAATGTGGGTGTGTTGTCGCTTGTGTTGTTGTCTGTGGAGGATGTCCCGGTATCGGAGGATGCGGCCAGGTCTACACCGGTCGGTGCTGCTGGTGTAGTTCCATCGATAGTGATGGGTAACGAAGATGACGATGGAGACACGTTCCCTGCTGGGTCGGTGAGTGTTGAAGACACGTTCCATATGCCGTCGGTGAGTGTTGGCAGTGTGCAGTTTGTTGCTGATCCGACAACGTAGGTGCATGACACTGTGGTCGTGCCGTTGGTTGCCGAGATGGTCATGGTGTCACCGTTTGATCCGCCTGTGGCGCTCATTGTGGGTGTGTTGTCGCTGGTGTTGTTGTCTGTGGAGGATGTTCCGCTATCTGACGATGCGGCCAGGTCTACTCCAGTAGGTGCAGACGGTGCGGATGCATCAACTATGACGCTGAGGGCTTGCGTTGTCCCCGTATTTCCTGCCGCATCTGTGACATTCGCCGAAATGTTCCATGTGCCATCCGAAAGTGTGGCAAGTGTGCAGTTGTTCGCGGAACCAACGGTGTAGGAACAAGAAATCGTGCTGGAGCCATTTGTTGCATTAATGGTGATGACATCGCCCGCTGATTGTCCGGCCAATGTGATTGTCGGTGTGTTGTCGCTGGTGATGTCATCAGTTGAAGATGAACCTGAGTCTGACGCAGCAAGGAGGTCGGGTGCCAATGATTGCGGACCAGTGGCATCAATCGTTAATGGCAGGGCAGTAGATACAAGGGATGTATTTCCAGCCGGATCGGTGAGAGTGGCCGTGACATTCCAGGCTCCATCGGTCAGGGATGGCAATGTGCAGTTCGTTGCAGAGCCGACGACATATGTGCATGAGACCGTTGTGGTGCCATTTGTTGCGGAGATTGTCATGGTATCGCCGTTGACCCCGCCAGTCGCTCCAAGAGTCGGCGTCGTGTCGCTCGTGTTGTTGTCTGTCGACGAAGAGCCGGTATCCGAAGCGGTAACAAGGTCAACGGAAGTAGGGGCTGTTGGACGGGACGTGTCAATGGTGACGGAAAGGGCGGTGGACGCAGATGATGCGCCACTTGTCGGATGAGAATCAGTGGCAGTGATAGACCAAGTTCCATCGGCCAAAGTGCCCAGATCGCACCCTGTCGCAGGGATGACGTACGAACAAGTCACGTTTGTGGAACCGGACTTTGTCGCTGTCACGGTAATTGTGTTGCCTGATGAGTAGCTACCAGGCACTTCAATGCGTGGGGTGTTGTCGCTTGTGGCGTTATCGGTTGACGAATTTCCAAGATCTGAAGCTGTTGCTAAATCTGGTGCTTGTGGTGCAGCAGGAACAACTGACAACGAACCAGAGCCACTCGATGCCGAGAATGTTCCTGAATCTGTGGGCGCGAGGTTTGCACCCACCGAATAAACACCTGGATTGGTTGGGGTGTGGGTGAAGGTTGCGATGTAGCCCGATGGGTTCATTCCGTACACACCAGAACTACCCATGTGGGCACCAGCGGTGTACAAGCGGCCGTTAGCGAATGCCAATGCTTGGTTACCACCACAACCTGCAGCCCAGCCGTCGGGCAGTGAAGCTTGCATGCATTGATCCCAGCCTAAGTACTGGCGCATCGCACCGGTTGATGGATTGATCTGAGTGATTGGCTCAGCGTTTGGAGTGCTCAGCGGAGTTACCCCTCCGCATTGAGCACCATAGAGGAACCCAGCAGAGTCAATTGCGAGTTGAGCTCCAAGGCCATACCAGGAACTACCGTTCCACGTTTCAAAGTTGCAGGATGCGGCTGTTAACAGAGTTGGGCTTCCACCGCCCGCGGGAATTTGCATGATGTCTTTGTCTGCGTTGATGTAGTAGAGAACGTTGGTGGTTGGGTTGATGACAGGACTACTGATTGGCGAGCCGAGTCCTGAAGCATATGTGGTTACTACTCCTGCTGGAGTAATTCTTTTGATCTCACCTAGGTCGCGCATCGTGACATAAAGATTGTTACTCGCATCAATTGTCATGCCAGTAATTTGTCCTTGGCCCGCTGATGGAACACCAAGTGCAGATGCGGAAACGAATGTTGTACTTGTTGCGCCGATTGATGTTCGACTACGAATTGTGTTCTGAGCAGTGCCGTTGTAGACGGCCTCATAGATAACTCCAGTAGATGAAACGGCAAGTCCTACAACACTGACCCAGTTGCCGTTCCAAGATTCAAAAGGTGCACATGGAACCCCGCCGCCGGATGTCAGCATCTTTGTTACCTGTCGACATCCACCAGCATCCATGTTGTTATACGTAGACACGTAAATGTTTCCGTTGGAGTCGCTTGCGAGGCGCCAAGCTGAACTGTTTCCCGTATATGACCATCGCTGGATGTTTGACAATGTTGTGCCGGACCCAGTTGTCACACCTGTTCCTACTGTTTGTCCATCGTATGAGAAAGTGACTGTGCCTGGAGCGCTTGTCGTTGCAGACAAGGTGACTGATTGACCTGCAACGGCTGGGCTGGGGGTTGCTGTCACGCTGGTAGTGGTCGCCGTAGCGGCCAACGCCGCATTGGTGGAGAACAAAGGTGCGACCAGTGCAGCCGAAAGTGCGAAAGAAATTGAGCGAGTCAGCTTTGGCAAATGCATGGGGAAAGTGTGCCTAGATCCGAAAAGAGCAACTAAGCACCACAGCACGTAAAAATTTTTTTACGAAGAAGAAAAACTTTTCTGATTCTTATCCTTCTCATTTGTCTCTTGCCTATTCAGGGCATCGTTGTCGCGAGGAGTCTTGAGCGTGAAATCTAAAAAAGTCGCTGGCCTATTTGTGGTCTGCATTTCGATGTTGGGCCTTCAAGCGGCAATTGGAAAAGTGCAGGCGGCATCAGGAACTGTCACCGGAACTGTCTTTAATGACAAGAATTCCAATGGCCTCAATGATGGGTCTGATGTTGGAGTGTCCGGAGTTGTTGTTTCTGCTTACGACAACACAGGAGTCCAAATAGGAACTGCAACAACAATTGGTAACGGCACATACTCAATTTCGATTTCATCTGCTGCCACAACAGATATTCGAGTTGAATTCACCACACCAAATGGTTATCAACCTTCATTCCAGGGCGCGGGAAATGGAACAAGCATTCAGTTTGTTTCACTGCCAGCTTCAAACGTGAATTACGGAATCCTTATCCCTGGAAATTTCTGCCAGGACAATCCAGGATCAAATATTGCGGGTATCTGTTTGCGGCCAGGAACGACATCGCTGGCGACGTCGAAAGATTTCTCGTCAATTTCAACGACGAACTGGAAAGGTACGAACCCTGCGCTATTGACAAAAAACGCAGACACTGGGTCCTTGTGGGGTATGGCATTTGACGGTCAACGTCAAGTAATTTTCGGATCAGCAGCATTGCGTCGACATTCAGGACTTGGTCCAAAGGGCATCGCTGGTCTTTACGCGACAAGCCGAACCACTGGTTCCGTTATTGCATCATGGGATCTTTCCCAAGCTCCGTTCAACCTCACGTTCAGCGCAAATAATTCAACCTTCAGCGATGCGAACAGAGGACTCACAAACTCCAGCATTCTTTCGCCTGACCCAATTGGTTTTGCGAATGTCGGCAAGGTAGGCATCGGCGACATTGATATGTCACCCAATGGCCAATGGTTGTTTGTATCCAACTTGTACCAGAAGAAGATCCATCGCATTGCTGTCACTGATGCAAACAACGATGGAATTCCGGAATTGGGGGCTGTCACGAGTTACACCATTCCTGGGAGCACTTGCTCAAGTACAACTTCTCGTCCATGGGGTTTGCGATACAACTATCTCGATGACACGTTGATGATCGGCGTTGTGTGCAGCAAGGAATCCCAATCGCCTGCATTGAACAGCGGTGCGGGGACAACCTCGTTGCCTGATCCCGGCGTCCTTCTCAAGCTGACGATTTCCTCGTCCACCTTCACCACGGTTTCATCTGTGGATTTTGACTATGTACGTGGTGTTGAAATCAATGGTGGAAACAACCCAGGTGAGACCTGCATGACCAATGATCCCTCGGTATCGACGCCAACGGGTGTGGCATGTCTGAAGGGCAGATGGCACTCATGGACTGATGATTTTGCTGCTCTTGAAGGTTTGCCAGGAAGCACATATGGCATGGAAGGCGTCTTCAATCTTCCTACAGATAATCAAGTCGGAATCGTGCAGAGAATGTGGTGGCCGCAGCCGATTATTGCGGACATCGAAGTTCTCCCCAGTGGAGAGATTGTTCTCGGAGTGATGGACCGCTTTGGCATGCAGATGGGAACAAACAACAGAAAGCCAACGTACAATCCTCAAACTCCGAACGTCAACGATGGTTTGGTTACTGGATATGTTGCTGGCGACACTCTCATGTTGTGTCCAAGCGGTGGATCATTTACGCAAAACAATGCCGATGCCTGCACCGCAGCAACCGCCGATGACACATACATGATGTCTCGTGCGGGCCTAGGCGGCAAGCGTGACTATCACGAAGTCTTTGATGACAACTTGAACAATGGCGCACATTTGGAAATGACTATTGGTGGTCTTGCCTACAACCCAAACACCAAAGAGATGGCAATCTCCATGATGGATCCATCTAACGCCATTTTCACGGGTGGTATCCGTTACTTAAATAGTGATCCTGCTTCAGGAAGTTTTGGTCAATATGTATCTGGCGCCGTATTCAACGGATGGTCTGACTCTTCAACTAATCAGAAGTGGGAATCATCGTTCCTGAAATCAACATCGATGGGGGACCTAGAGCTTCTCTGTGATCGTGCACCTGTACAGATTGGTAACCGAGTTTGGATTGATACCAATCAGAATGGAATTCAAGATCCGGGTGAACCTCCAGTTGCTGGAATCTACGTTGGTCTCTACGCCGCAACTGGTGCAACCGGATTCGGTCAACAATTAGGAACCGCGTTTACGAACTCCAATGGCGAGTTCTATTTCTCCAGCAATCTCACCGAAGGTATGTACGGTGACGGCGACCATATCGGCGGCGGGTTGGTGCCTGGACAGGCATATCGAATCCGTCTTGACTGGGCTGGCACCTACACAGGTAGTGGCGCCTTGGCTGGTTACGAACTGACGCAAGCGACGGCCACGTCCGCAGCAACGAGTTTGGATACTTCGGTCGACAGCAATGCAGGAGTTGTTGATTCATTCCCTCAGGCAGATGTGCTCACCGTCAATCCTGGCGAGAATAACCACACCTACGACTTTGGTTTTAAGTTGACCCCGGTGACAACGACGGCAGCGCCAACGACTACCGCCGCGCCAACTACAACTGCGGCTCCGACCACAACCGCCGCGCCAACGACGACGGCTGCACCGACCACAACTGCGGCTCCGACCACAACTGCCGCTCCGACGACAACAGTGGCTTCGTCAACGACAGTGGCACCAAATAATGCGACAACATCGACAACTCCGTCGCAGATCAGGAACGTCATCAAAGTGTCGGTTGGAGATTACGTCTGGTTGGATTCCGATCGTGATGGCGTGCAGGACTCCAGCGAAAAGGGAATCTCTGGCGTTGTGCTTTCGATCCGAAAGGCAGATGGTTCGTTGGTGTACGACGTCAATGGCAAAGTTGTTACGTCCACCAAGACTGACAAGTTCGGCCATTACAGCTTTGACAATTTGCCTCCAGGTCAGTACAGAGTGTCTGTTGTTGACCCGGCGGGATACGCCGCGACGAATGCGGCGGCAGTATCTGATTTTGGCGTGGATTCGGCAACAGGTTCAGCGTTGTCTGTAGTTCTCACTACTGATGGACAGCGAGACCCAACACTTGACTTTGGTTTCTACAAACCTGCAAGTAACGAGAGCGTTGAGGTTGGAAACTATGTCTGGAAGGACCGAAATGGAAATGGCCTTCAAGGACCAGGGGATACCGGAATTAAGGGTGCAATTCTGTCTTTGACTGATTCCGACGGCACGCCCGTTCGGGATATTTTCAATCGCCTTGTTCGTCCACAGACCACGAAGAATGACGGCAAGTATCTGTTTAAGAATCTCTTCCCGGGGAAATACATCGTGACAATTCATTATCCGGATAACTATTTCCCGACTACGCGAGACAAGAAGGATCGCGGCCTGAACTCATCAACCATCAAGGCGACGTCGAGAAGTCTGAAGGGCGGCGAACGAGATCTCACATTGGACTTTGGTGTGGTGTATCGCTCTGGTGGTCGAGTATTGCCATTGACGGAATAAGTTCATGCGCCGAAGCCCAATTGTTCTTTGCGTGATTCTTCTCGGCGGTTTGTTGTCGAGTTGTGGCGCGGACACCTCTGAGACACGCACTCTCTTAGTGCCGGAGAAATACACAACTATTCAACAGGCTGTGGATGAAGCGAGATCTGGAGATCTTGTTCTCATCTCTCCTGGTGTGTATCACGAGTCGGTGAAGATTGATCGTGATGAGATCGTGGTTCGAGGTCTTGATCGAAATGAAGTTGTCATCGATGGACAAGATGATCTCATGAACGGTTTTGAGGTTTCTTCGGATTCTGTAGCCATTGAAAATCTCACTGTTAAGTCGTTTCGACAGAACGGAATCATCTTTAGCGGTGCACTGCGGGAACGCGGAAACGAGTACGACGCATATGGTTCTGAATCAAAGAGTCTTGAGGGGTATCGAGTCTCTTACGTAACGAGCTACAACAATGGCTTGTACGGCATTTATGCATTTGCATCAAAGAATGGCCAGATTGACCATTCCTATGCTTCGGGGCATCCAGATTCAGGGTTGTATGTAGGACAGTGCAAGCCGTGCAACGTCGTGGTTCGGTCGTCAGTGGCGGAGAACAATGCAATTGGCTACTACGGGACTAATGCATCGACAAATGTTTGGGTCGTTGAATCTGTTTTTAGGGGAAATCGACTTGGAATCACGCCGAATTCTCAAGATGCCGAAATGTTGTCGCCACAACAAGGTGCAACTATCGCCGCGAATCTTGTTATTGATAACGACAACAGAAATGCTCCTGTCATCCCCAAAGGATTTTTTGGGGGAGGAATAGTTGTCGGTGGGGGACTTTCAAACCTTGTTACCAAAAACAAAGTGTCTGGTCATTCGTGGGCGGGTATTGCAATCATGCCGATTAGCAGGGTTCTTCCTATGAAGAATCGAATCACTGAAAACGATGTGAATGGAAACGGAATTGATCTTGCGTTCATTGGTGCGCCTGCGGACGTCTTAGAGAATTGCTTCTCCGGAAATAGATTCAAGACTTCGTCTCCCAAGAAGATTGAAGAGATTTTGCCGTGTTCTTCTGCTGCAAATCTGAAGGAAACTCTTCCCTACAAACAACCAGCGGAACTCGATGGGCCGAACTATCGCGAGATAGTTGCACCACCTCGACAGAAGAACATGCCAAATGCACACAAGGCGCCATTGAACCTGCCGATTGGTGAGCCGCAATATCCATCGATTGCTGAACTGGCTGTTCCTGCAACGAAATAGTTGCGACTTTGAAATGCTGAGGAGATTAGGAAGACTGTCAATCTTCTCTGTTCTGCTTTTTTGCGCTGCTTGTGGTGGCGCAAAAAGTGAATCCGAGCGGCCACTAACGCTCGATGAAGCCTCCCTGCTTGCTGATGTCCTATGGCGCAATCACGAATCGGGTGGAGCCCATTATCGACTCGTTGCGAGATCGGGCACAGTGAGTGGAGACATTGCGATTGAAGGTGACATCGACTGGATTAAACACCTTGGCTACGGAAAAGTCTCTGGTGGTACGCAGCCCAATCCGGTGGTTGAGGTCTGGTGGGATGCAAATTCAGTTGCCGAATGGCGACCTTCTCTCGAAGACGAAGTGCGAGAGATTCTTCCCAATGCTCAAAATCCAGTGTTGCTTCGAAAACCTGATCAAGTGAAGCGTCGTTTGGATCAACTTCTGGCAATCATTGTCGGACTCTCTGGGACGATGCCCGAAAACGCGCAGTTGATACTTCAGAAGGCTGACACGTCGTTTATGAGAACTGATGTGCTGAGGAATAAGCCAGCTCTTGTTTTTCGATTTGGGAAGAAATCCATTTACTGGATTGACAAAGAAGAGAAGACTCTCCTTCGATTCGAAGGAAATAGTTCAACAGGGCAATTCCCAATCATTATTGATTTTCAAGATTTCGGCCCAAAGGTGCTTACGTTTCCAAAGACCGCAAGTGTCATCAAACTTTCGGAACATAAGGAATTAACTGAATTAATTCCCGTAAGCCCCTGAGTAATGATCTCAAAGTGAGCATCTCGTAGGGAGCATTTTTTGATTACTTCTTGTAATCAGTAGTAACTACATACTGATTTTAATTGAAGAGCTGAGCCCGTCATCAGATGACTGTTATGGTGCGCCGCATCGGTTGTGTTCAAAACAGAGTGCAACCCAGAAAGAGGAATCAGAAATGATCTTGAAAGATCCTGATCTAAATCAACTGGTGTACAACGCACTCTCATTTGGCACTGCAGTCATGCTCGGTGCTTTCGTCTACTTTTTGACGCAAATTAAGAGTGTTGCCAAGCAGTATCAAAGCGGTGTAGCAGTCTCCGCTGTTGTTGTCGGTATCGCTGGTTATCACTACTTTCGCATGTGGAGTGGCTGGGCTGAAGGCACAGTCAACGAGGGATATCGCTATGCGGACTGGCTGATTACGGTTCCACTGCTTGTGATTGAGCTTCTCATTGTTCTTGGAGTGACCACAGAACGTCGCAAGAAACTGATGTTCTCTCTTGTTCCGGCAACCGTTTTGATGATCGGTCTTGGTTATCCCGGAGAGGTTTCCGCGGATACCGGAACAAAGTGGTTGTTTTGGTTCCTCGGGATGTTGCCATTCATCTACATCCTCTACGTGTTGATGGGTGAGTTGAAGGCTGCAGGTGCTCGTGAAACGGGTGTCGTCAGCAAGGCAATCAAGAGCGCAACAGTTGTACTGCTTGCAACCTGGATGGTGTATCCCATCGCGTATCTGTTCCCAGTCATCTTTGATGCTGGCCACGAAGGTGCAGAAACCGCACGTCAGATTGGCTACACCTTGGCGGATATCACCGCAAAGGGTCTTTACGGTTTGATGATTCTGAGTATCGCTAAGGCTCGATCAGGAGATTCGCAATGAAACCGAAAGTGATTCTTCAGGCTTCTGTTCTGCTTTCGGCAGCAGCGAGCCTTGCATTGAGCATCTCGTTGTATTTTGCAGGTAACGATCAAAGCGACAAGTTGAATGGTATTTATGTTGGCGTGTGGGTGCCCTCAATCCTGTCGCTCGGTGCCTTCCTTCTCGCAGGTCGAAGGGAGAAATAAAATGTCCGACGCAACTCTCTTCGGATTCGGAGCCGTCATTTTCTTCGTTGTGTTTACCGGCGCAATTCTCTTTGGAATGGCATCAGTTAAAGATTTTCAAGAACGAAACCTTTAATTGGTGGGTTGAGTTCTTGTGATGTTGTCAAGAATCTGGGCGACGCGGATGGAATCGGCACTAGGCACGATCCACCCACCGTCACCTTCAATGACACGGCTGACGTTCTCGACCATCTCGACGAAGGAATTCGTTTCTGCGAATTCTTCAACAACGTCATTCACTCGAAGCGAACATGCTTCGTTCCAGGTCGTGAAAGATTCGCCTATCTCGGTACTCATCTGCCCTGATGATCCACGGACGATGAATTGCTGCTGACTGGGCAGTGCAAATGAACTCACGGCATGCGCGGTGATGGAGTCGTTGATTCGCACAGTCACATCCGTTGTGAGGTCAATTCCGGTTGCTCCGACGACGCGGGCAAGGTGATCAATCTCTACATTCGCCGTGCCATTGGTGAGAGCCACCCAAGCGTGCGCTTGATAACACCCAACATCGAGCAATGCACCACCACCCATTGCGGGGTTCAGGCGGTAATTGTTGGTCATTTCGGAAGTGAAAGTGAACGCGGTCTCGATGTGCTGGATATCGCCAAGAGCTCCGCTTCTTGTAACCTCCACCATTCGTGCATAGCGGGGGTGCCATCTGCCCCACACAGCTTCAACAAGTAGACGATCGTTACGTGATGCGCAATCGAACATTGCTTCGGTTTCGGCAGCGTTCAATCCCAGTGGCTTTTCACAGAGAACGTGTTTGCCAGCCTCAAGCGACTTCGTCACCCATTCAAGATGTTGACTGTTCGACAAGCTGATGTAGACGGCATCAACTCGGTCATCCGCCAGAAGGTCGTTGTACGTGGCATGAACTCGTTCCGGTTCAAGGGTTGCCGACCGCTGTTCATCGCGACTTGCCACTGCGTACAGATGTGCTCCGTTAGCCGCATGCACCGCTGGGGCGAGACCACGGCTAGCAACAAAGCCAGCACCCAAGAAACCCCAGTTCACAGTCATTAGTTATGACCGCCGAAGCGTTGGTACAACAGGCATAGCGTTCTGCACTGCTGATTCTTCTGCTGCTTGCATGATGGCCACGACGTTGCGAGATTGCAGCGCATTGACTTCCATAGGGGTGCCGTTGTTGATGAATTCAACGATGGAGCGATGAAATTCGTGCGGCGCTAACGGTTTTAATGGTGCAACTCGTGATGTTCCATCAATGTGATGCACCGTGAGAATTGCGGGCAAGTCTGCAACGGCCGGTTCGCCTGCTGGGTCCCAATCGCCAATGATTGCGCCTTCGGTGCCAAGTACATAGAACTTCGGCTTACGTGCAGCTGCAAGATCGGAATGGACAAATGTTGCTTGCTTGCCGGAAGTGAAGGTGACCGTGACGTGAGCGTGGTCCGCATTCGTTGCATGGGTCCATACGCGCTTGTGATTTTGACCGCTGACATGCGCCACGTCATCAGGAATGATGTTCAGAATTTGGTCGAGGAAATGACTACCCCAGTCGAAGATTGCTCCACCAGAAACCTCTGCATTGGAATGCCAATAGTCGCACGGACGCGAGTATCCGCCGACAAAACTGTCGTAGTGATACACATCGCCAATTTCGCCCGAGCGAATGATTTCGCGCATCGTGACGAAGTCGTCGTCAAATCTGCGGTTCTGATACACCACGAGCATGAGGTTCTTGATTGAGGCAAGTTCCATCAATTCATCACATTGATCAGCAGTTAACGCCATGGGCTTTTCGAGCACCACATGAATACCGCGCGATAAAGATTCTTTCGCCCACTGATAATGACTATTCGGTGGGGTAGAGATCACGACAAGATCAAGAAGTCCTGAGTCCAACATCTGCGTTGCATCGCTGAATGCGGTTGCCTGTGGGGCGAGTTCGAGGGCTGCCGCAACTCGCTCTGAGTTGGTATCGCACACGGCTGCAAGTTCGAGACCCGCAGTGTTCTGCACGGCCAGATTGTGCTCGTGGCCAATAGCGCCATACGCGAGAAGCCCGACGCGAATATTGCTGTTTTTCATTGAAAACGAGACTATCTCTTGCCCCTAGAAAAGAGGTTGAGACCTCAGAAGTGGCAAGTTTCCGGAGCTATCTGTTCGGATTATTGAAGATGCTGAGTGCGAAGGATTTGAATTCGGGACTTACTTTCGACGGTGCGCCCGAATCGAACGGTGGTTGCGGGTCGTATTCAATAGCCAGTTGAATCAGTTTGGCCATATCTTCACTCTCCATCGCTGCGACCAGGACAAGGCCCATGTCGATTCCTGAAGAGACTCCTGCAGCAGTGATGATCTTGCCGACTTGTACAACTCGCTGTTCAGTCGCAATAGCGCCGAGAGCCTGTAGTCGGTCGTAGGACGCCCAGTGGGTTGTTGCTGTGAGGCCCTTCAGAATTCCCGCGTGGGCCATAGCGCATCAACTTCATCAAATGAATGCGTTGCGTTGAGTGTCAACTTTCCCGATTGGTCGACGACGGGATCTTTTCTCGTGGCTACAAAAAGACATCCAAGCCCGGCACGTTCACCAAGGTTTGAAACGGACCCACAATGTCGAGAGCCGTAAATCGTGGGTAAAGGATTAGTCCAACTTTCTTCATGCGCCTAAATCCTTAAGTACGGACGTACCACGGCAGAGTACATAATCTGTGCAGTACGTTTGAATCATGTCATTGAATAGATGACATGACGTTTCTCCTGTTGCCTACGACAGCATCATTGGATGCCAAGCAACTCACGATCGGGGTACTGCGTGTATTTCGTACCGCAATCGCTGCCGCATTGGCAATGATTTTGTTACTCACAGTGGCGTTGGCGTTTGCAAGTTTTCGGTCAACTGATTCTGTAGCGGGACCCCGCATCTTTGGAAGACATGTATTAGTTGTTCGTTCGGGTTCCATGACGGGAACTTTTGCAGTCGGTTCAGCTGTTGTCACGAAACCTATTTCTCAAACGGATGCGAAATCCTTGCGCGTGGGATCAATTGTTTCCTTCAGGAGTGCCGTAAATCCCAACATCTTGATTACTCACCGCATTGTGGAGACAATCGCCCGCAGTGATGGCCATGTTGTGTTTCGAACTAAAGGCGATTTCAACACATTGGCTGATCAAACTTTTCTTGATCCCGCCCAAGTAATCGGCACATATTCCTTTGCAATTCCGCGCGGGGGCTACGTCTTAGTTGCCATTCAGTCGGGGCGCCTTCTTGCAGCACTTGCAATTGCATTTATCTTCGCGAGCATCTCTTTGATGTTCACTAACCGGGCGTTCGCGTCCTCAAATCAGTGGGAAATCCTATGAAAACAAAAATAATTAAAATCGTCACCATCGCAATTGCTATGGCGACATCAGTAGGTGCGGTTGGTGTACTTACGATTGGTGCAACAAACGCACTCTTTGGAGCAACACAGACTTCAGCTACGAATACATTCGCCGCGGGAACTGTTGTTGTTGCTGCAGGAACACCAAGCAGTGTGACATGTGCAATTACTGGAATGGTTCCTGGTGACTCTTCTACAGGTTTTGGCTCAGGTTCTGAATCGCTCGTCTCTTGTAGTTACAAAGTGAAGTACACAGGAACATCTGGTGCTTGGCTTGGTGTTGATGTTGCTGTTGCTGGTGGAACTCCAAACTTGTACACCGGTACAGCAACTGGCTTGCAGTTCAAGGTCAGCGTTAATGGATTAACTGCAATGGTAAACGGCACCACGTACAAGACCGCTGCGGGTGTAGATACCCCCATCGTCTCAGGAACACCGGTTACAAATTTGCTCATCAACACTGTGCAGGCCGCACAAAACGATGAATTCTCAATTGATGTGAAGTATGCATTGCCGCTCACAGCCGCCAATGCATTGCAGGGTGGAACTTCATCGCTGGCTCTCACATTTCATGCAATTCAGAGCGCCAATAATCCCATTGGAACATGTGTAGCAACCAAGCAGTGCTCCACAATTACCTGGAGCTAATGATCTCTCATGAATAAAGGTCGAAGTTCAGTGTTCAGGGTCAGTGTCTTGATGACATTGATTGTGGCGCTGAACTTCGTCTTTGTTGAGACCTCAGATGCTCTCTGGTTCGGTACACGAAGCAGTGCTATCAATACATTCTCCGGTGCCACTTTCTCTCCGATAGTGGCACCGAGTGTTTCTTCCACTGTCGGTGACGGAAGCATCTCATTGTCGTGGCCGAGTGTGACATTGTCGGGGGGTCAACTCGTGAGTTACTCCGTGATGAGGACACCATCAACAGGACCTGCTGTCGAAGTGTGTACTGGTTCTAATGCGCCGGTACACAACGGAGGAGTGAGTTCGTGCAGCGATACAACGGCCACTTTTGGTACCACGTATACCTATACCGAGCAACCGCTGACGAGGTCGGGGGTAACACCAACGTGGTCACTTCCTGCCAGTGCCGCAAGCACTGCAATAGCGCGCAAAGGCTGGGTTTTTGACAGTGCAGGCACTCCCACAATCTCAACCAACAACACGGCTCAATTAGTCGCCTATCCGGCTGGCACGGTGCAGGATGATGCTCTCGTTCTCGTCAGCGTGAGCGACAGAAATGCTGCTCCAACTCTTCCAACGGGTTGGACACAACTTGCATCTTCAGGAATGACATCTCCATCCGCAATGTATTTTTTTGTCGCTTGGCGACGTGCTGACGCGGGTTCTTCTGTTTCGTTTCGATCAGGCACAAATTCGCAAGGAGCCCTGTCTGTGGTTTATCGATACAAACGGCTGTCTGGGAATACTGCAGCTCCAGTTGTCGCACATGTCGCGGTACAAAGTTCTAACTCGACGTCGTCTTCTACGTTCACCCCGCCTTCGAACGTGACGACAAATCTCGATGGTGCCAACGCTTTGTCGCTAGTTGCAATCAGCTCCGACGCCAACCTCTCATTGCAAACCAGTCAAAGTTATGTTTTTCGAAATACTTCTTCTGCGTCCGCTGCCAACACAGCTCTGGGTCTTTCAATTGGCTTGGCAGATAAATTTGTGCAGTCCTCTGGGTCGGCTGGTGTTGTGCCAACGTGGACTCAATCAGGTGCCGCAACACAGTGGATGTCGGTAGCAATCGCATTTGCCTGACATCAAAACTCTAAAAACCGTTTTGAAGGCGAAACGCACCTCAGAAGATCGGCTATTCCGTTGTCAGATAGGCGTAAGCCATGTCCGCGCACAACTCGATCACGCTCGAAAGACTTGTTTTGCGGCCAATGAACTCACTTGGTTCGTACAGTGCAAGGTGGACCCACGTTGCATGACCCATTCGAGAAATATTCTCACTTGCGCGGCGAAGATCTTTTTTCTTGATTTCTTTACGATATTTCTGCAGAACTTCCATCGTCTTTTCAACCATAAATTTTCTCTGATTGACGAGCTCCACTTGATCAACGGTTGGATTCCTAATGAGGAAGGAGACCGCTATGTGTTCTCGACGTGCGATTTCTAGGGTTGGCTTCAGAGAGTGATAGAGCGCACTTCTTAGGTCTGTTTGTTGGAGAGCTTTTTCGTACGCTTCAAGAATTGCCGTCTGGTAGACCGCCTCGCGGTAGCGGTTTCTCAGCGCTTCAAAAAGCCCTTCGACACTCCCGAAACGGGCATAAAAGGATCCCACCGATGTCCCAGAGAGTTTTACAACGTTCTCTAGCGTGACGCTGCGTGCATCTCCGTTCCTCAAGAGCTCTTCGGCCGCATCGAGCATCTTCTGCTCTGTGGCGATGCTTCGCGCTTGCTGTGGAGGGGTGGCCATAAGAAGCCCAATTCTAGAGGAAGTACCTGAATCGTTTGAGCTGTGGAAAAAAATAAGAGATTTTTCTCTACAAAACTAGATAAAAATCTCTAATTCTGTTTAGAGTGGGCGCATGAATTTTCGGAGCCGTCGTGTCCCTACAGTCCTTCTCGCAAGTGCCGTCTTGTTTGCGGCTTCCTTTGTTTCGAGCCCCGCACAAGCCGCGGTTGAAGTCAATATTGCTTGCAGCGGGGGTGGAACTTTCAAAGTCGTAGACAACATGGTGATGTCATCCACCACCACTTGCGCTGGGGCAGTTGTCATCCCTGCGAATGTGACCGAGTTTTATGGCGGGTCTTTTCAAAGAAGCCAAGTCACCAGCGTCACCTTCGAGACAGGTAGCAAGCTAAAGAAAATGCAGGGTGGTGTCTTTTCTGACACGCCTCTCGCCTCAATTGTCTTGCCCAATGGCATGGAGACCATGGACTATGAAGTCTTTAGAAATTCACAGCTAAAGCACATCTCGATCCCAGGGACAATGAAGTCAATGTTAGGTGTGGACTTCAGCAACACCCCTCTCGAGACCGTGGTGTTTGAGTCTCGAACCGCCCCCAGTTTGTTTCTAGGTGGAGACATGTTCGATGAAACTCCAAACCTGAAATCAATAACATTTAAGGGTCCAAAACAATTGCAATTGACGACATTTGATAGTGCAGATAGTGAGTATTTCAATTGGCTGGGCTGGTCCACAACCGAGGGTGGTCCCGTCGTTTCGTTCCCGCTTGCTCACACAAATCCAGGCGACTTAACTCTGTATCCAAAACGGACACCGCGTAACAACATCAGAAACGTGCCTTGTTCTTTGGGCGGGACTTTTAAGGTTAAGGATGGAATAGCTAGTTCAAATCCAGGTTGCGTAGGAGAAATCGTGATTCCTGCCGATGTGACTGAGATTGGTGAGCAGGGTTTCAGGTACCGACAAATCACAAAAGTCACTTTTGCGCCAAATAGTGCACTAACTCGTATTCATCAATTTGCATTTGCTGAATTGAAACTTTCAACAATCTCAATCCCAGGAACAGTCGAAGTTATAGAAGGAAGAGCTTTTTTAGAAACTGAGCTCGAAACGGTGTACTTCGAATCCAGAGTCGCTGCAAACCTTTCAGCGACTGACGCTTTCATTGGCAGTTCCAAACTACGGACCGTACATTTTGTGGGCCCTGTCGTAATCGGCGATCTGGGTCAGAGTGGTAAGAGTGAAATCGCCGCCGCAGATTTCAACTGGATGGGATGGTCGCTTACTGAGGGTGGACCGGTTATCACTTTCCCTCGGACCATCGCAGCATCCGGCAGCGTAGCCCTGTACCCCAAATGGACCGCCAAGGACGTCACGTACGTTGCGTGCTCTTTGGGCGGGAGATTCCGAATCTTGGAGAACGTAGTTACTTCATCGACGGATGATTGTGCCGGGCGAATCACTATTCCTGCCAATGTGAAAGAGATTGGTTGGACGGCATTTTCAAGAAGAAAAATCTCGAATGTCACCTTCCAGGCAAACAGTCAGCTAACTAAAATCTCTGAGTATGCTTTCGAATTCTCGGGCATCTCCTCAATTGTTCTTCCAAATGGTCTGAAGACCATCAAACATGGGGCATTTACTGAAGCCAAATTTTCATCAATTTCCATTCCTGGAACTGTCGAGGAGATTTCGGGAACCCCGTTCGATGGCAGTGAACTCGAGACGGTGATTTTTGAACCTCGAGTTGCTCAAACTCTGTCGATCTACGGTGCTTTTGGTAACAGTGCTGGTTATGGTTCCAAACTGCGATCTGTCACTTTTTCGGGCCCTCTTGAATTAAACGATCTGGGTGAAGTCCAAAAAGTTGATTTCAACTGGGTTGGATGGTCTCTTAGTGAGGGTGGGTCGATCACTACTTTCCCTCGGACCATCGCAGCATCCAGCAGTGTCACCCTGTACCCCAAATGGACCGCCAAGGTCATCACAGTTACCGCATGCTCTTTGGGAGGATCCTTCAGATCTGTGGATTATGTACTGACATCATCGACGGATGACTGTGCCGGATCAATCATGGTTCCTGCCAATGTGACCCGGATCGCTTCCTGGGCTTTTGCAGGGAGAAAAAGCATCACGAGTGTCGCCTTCGAGGCAAACAGTCAACTGACTAACATCTCTGACTACGCTTTCGAATTCTCGAGCCTCTCCTCAATAGTTTTTCCAAACGGCCTGAGGGAAATCCATGGTGGTTCTTTTACATATACACCTTTGAGGTCTGTTTCGATCCCAGGAACAGTTGAGTTTCTTGACGGTGGCGGCTTTTATGGAACAAAAATCGAGACGGTGATTTTTGAACCGCGAATTGCTTCTAACCTGAACATCGGGTACGGCGGCGAGGCCTTCCTATACAACCAGTCTCTTCGTTCGGTCACCTTTAACGGGCCACTGACCTTAGACAACTCACCGTTTTACGCTCCAAAACATGCATATAACTGGGTGGGCTGGTCGACTACTGAGGGTGGTCCAATCGCTACGTTCCCTTTGACCGTGACAGCGTCTAACAGCGTCACGCTGTACCCCAAGTACACACCGAAAACATCTGTTGTCACGTACGACTCGACAGGTGGATCCGCAGTAGCTCCAGGTAGTGCTGTGGGTGCGGTGATCACATTTCCTGCTTCGCCAACACGTACGGGTTATACCTTCGATGCGTGGTTCGATTCTCCGGATGACTGGAGCCGAGGCCCAGTTACTTATTGGGAAAGTGACGATGGTGCGACCCTGTACGCAAAATGGGATCCAAAGACTTATTCCGTCAACTTGAATTCAAAGGGCGGATCGAATGTTGCAGCTGTTTCATTTGTGACAGACGATGCAATTTCGACCGAACCAACGGCACCTTCTCGCGATGGGTACAGATTTAAGGGATGGTCTGCTACTGAAAATGGAACTGTGCTGTCGTTTCCGTACTTTCCGGGCGTGATGGAGAACATCACTCTTTACGCACAGTGGGAGAAACTTGCGGTTGTAATCGAAACCGGTCCAACACCGAACTCACAAGTGGTCAGGATTCCTGCTGGCTTCACTGAGGCAGTCATGCCTGCAACGGCGAACGTACCAAGTATCAAGTTGGGCCTCGCAGGTACTGGTGGCACCGCTGTTGCAACAATTGTTCCGACAGTTAGTCCCACCGCTCCTGCGCTCACTCCGTTTGATGCCAGCTCAGTAAAGATTGTTGACATCAATATCACTGGTATCACTGGTATCACTGGAAGCGTCACTATTTGTATTGATGGAGCTGCCACGGATGCTCTCTTCCACTTCACCGGTGGAAAATGGGAAGAACTTCCACAACGCAGTTATGCCAATGGCCAAGTGTGTGGTGTGACATCAAGCTTCTCGCCGTTTGCTGCTGCTCCTCGAAAGAAAGCTGCTGCACCGACAAATCTTTCGGTAACACGCGGAGACAAGTCATTGTCAATTTCATTTACACCAGGCGCAACATTTGGTGCGGATATCACGCGATACGAATTTTCAGTTGATAATGGAAAGACGTGGTCAAGAGTTTCAGGAGGCGATGTGAAGAGCCCCGTGACAGTTGGTGGTTTGACAAACGGAATGAACTATTCGGTGCAGTTGCGTGCAGTGAACGCTGCCGGATCAGGTGCTGATTCTGTCGCAGTCACTGGTAAGCCAAAAGAGCCGTTGTTGGCTGATTCATCTGGTATCGATGTTCCCATCGTGAAAGATCCAGCCGTCACGTTTGCATTGAATTCAGACATCGCGGTCAGGGGCAACAAAGTTGCTGTCGCACTCGTTGCTCCGACAAGTGCGAAGAGCAAGGTCTCTTATTACATGTTCACCCTGCAGCCCAAAACCAAGGGCGCTGCGACTGTCAAGCAGACGTATAAAGCGAAGGCCAAAGGAACGACCACCGCGATTCTGACTGGAAAACCAAAAGTCACATACACCGTGTCGGTGACTGCGATCTATGCAAACGGTTCCAGGAAATCATGGACAGGTCCATCACTCGCCACAGAGTGATTTCGGGTCTGAGTTCGCTCCACTTTTCTTAGGGGAGAGGGCGCGGTGTGTGGCGACTAAGTTCGCACCACACCGCGCCCTCTCTTTTCTTTATGCGGTTGTCTCAGTATCTGAACCCAATATTGATGGGACAGTGGTTGGTGCTTCAGAAAACGTTTGGAACGCGAAACGTATTTCTAGGGAATGGCTATTCAGTTATCAGATAGGCATAAGCCATGTGCGTGGTTAATTCGATCACGCTTGAAAGACTTGTTTTGCGGCCCACGAACTCGCTCGGTTCCATTAATGCAAGGTGTACCCAAGCTTCATGAGCCAGTCGTGAGACGTTCTCACTTGCACGACGAAGGTCCTTATGAACGATTTCTTCACGATGCTGCTGGAAAACTTTATGCGTCTGTTCAACCATAAATTTTCTCTGTTGTATTAACAGATCTTGATTGGAACTTGGGCTTTTGATGAAATAAGAGATCGCTTGGTGTTCACTGCGAGCCAGTTCAAGTGTTGGCTTGAGAAAGTGAAAGAGGGCGCTTCTCAAGTCTTTTTGTTGAAGGGCGTTCTCGAACCCTTGGAGAATTGTTGTCTGGTAGACCGCATCTCGGTAGCGGTTTCGTAACGCCTCAAAGAGGCCTTCAACATTTCCGAATCGTGCATAAAAGGAACTGACCTTGGCGCCCGACAATTTGGTGACGTTCTCGACCGTGACCTGCCGAGAGTCCCCACCCCTAAGCAGCTCCTCAGCGGCATCGAGCATTTTCTGCTCGGTAGCGATACTGCGCGCTTGCTTCGGTGCTGTAGCCATACAGCCTTAAACCCTAGTGGAATAAGGGTCTGAGCCCCACGAGGCAGCAGGATTCTCTCAAATTGTAATTTTTATTACAGAAATAATTGTAATAAATATTACAGATTTGTTAGTTTGTCCCGATGAAGTTTCTTTCTCATCGTGTCCAACGTTTCGTTCTCGCAATTGCCGTGTTGATGGCGGCTTCCTCAGTTTCGAGCCCAGCACAAGGTGCGGCAACTAAACCGATTCGCTATCGACAAAGAGCAACTGATTTCTTTCTAGTGTCCGCTGGTGAAACGTATCCAGAAGGTGGAGCGATCACATCAGCTCCAGATCCCCAGGTACTTGAGTTTGAAGCGCCTCTATGCACCACGTTCCGTGGATGGAGACAAGAGCTATATGGAGAGAATGACGCAATTTCTTACGGGCCAATTATCTCGTTTCCATATTCGCCCACAACAGACGGCGTTACTTTGTTGCCAGAGTGGACACCCGGCAATTGTCCGACGACGCCAGGTGCAACACCGAACTCGCTAGTAGCGACCATTCCCCTGACGGGGGGAATTATTGCGGCAACGGCAAGTCTGCCGAGCTTTAAATTTGGTTTTGCTGCAACTTCAGGTCAAGCAGAGGTAACTGTTGCGCCCACGGTTAATCCGGCTACTCCTATCAACACTCCATTTGCCGTCACTGCCTCGACAAAAATTGTTGACATAAATGTCACTGGTGTCACTGGAGACGTAACTGTGTGTGTCGATGGTGGTCCCACAGATCACATTTTCCATTTCTCTGGTGGTGAGTGGGTAAAGCTCGCACAACGTAGTTATGTCGATGGCCGAGTGTGTGGTGTGACGTCGAGCTTCTCGCCGTTTACAGCCGCCACTCCGATGTCGCCTCCTTCTGCACCGACAAATCTTTCGGCAACACGAGGCGATAAGTCACTTTCAGTTTCGTTCACTCCTGGTGCAAACAACGGCGCAGCGATATCAAATTATGAATATTCAATTGATAACGGTGCGACGTGGAGAGCAATGTCACCATCTGTTGTGTCGAGCCCAGTTGTAATCAGTGGTTTAACCAATGGAACTGATTATTCAGTAAAGCTGCGGGCAGTCAACATAAAGGGGTCCGGTGCTGGCTCCGAGGCTTCGACAGGACGACCTGCAAGTGCGCCTACCGCGCCGACGAGCCTGGTAGTTACGAGAGGTGATGCATCGTTGTCCATTTCATTTACCGCTGGAGCCAATAACGGCGACGAAATTATTAGATACGAATACTTGATGGATAACGCCAAGACATGGACCAAGGTCCCTGGGGGCGACGTGAAGAGTCCAATAACTATTAATGGGTTAAAGAACGGAACGACATATTCGGTGAGTTTGCGTGCGGTTAACTCGGTGGGGTCGGGTGCCGGTTCCAACGCCGTCACTGGCAAACCACAAGAACCTCTGTTGGCAGATTCATCAGGCAACGATGTTCCGATTGTGAAAGATCCAGCCCTAACGTTTGCCTTGAAATCTGACATTGCAGTCAGGGGCAACAAAGTTGCAGTTGCGCTCGTTGCTCCGACAAGCGCGAAGAGCAAGGTCTCGTATTACGTGTTCACTTTGACGCCGAAAACTAAGGGCGCTGCAACTGTTAAGCAGACGTACAAGGCGAAGGCAGCGGGGGCGACCACTGCGATTCTGACAGGAAAACCAAAGGTCACATACTCCGTGTCCGTGACCGCAATCTATGCGAATGGATCCAAGAAATCCTGGGCCGGTCCAGTGGCAACTACGGAGTGATTTCGGGTTTGAGTTCGCTCCACTAGCCTGAGGGGAGTTGATGAGAGGTGTGGCGGCGAGTTTCGCACCACATTTCGCATCATCCCTGCCTTCGTGAGGCTGGTGCGTAATTCCAAAACCCAATGTAGACGGGGTAGTGGCTGGGGTTTCAGTAAATGTTTGGAACGCGAAACGCCGATTTTAGGAACGCATGCGTAATCGATACGAATGGTTCGCGCTCTGTAATGACAGATTTATCTTTTATGAGTATCGGCTAGTTCTCCAGAGTCTGAAGATACGCAACAATCATTTCCGTTAACTCGTGAAGCACGCTTTTAGGTTGCCCTAACCCAACACCTACTCGATCGAGTGAAGCAACTCCGGCATCGATGATTGTCCTAGCGATTGCGTCTGTTCGTCTGGATGGAACATTTGGATATCTCGTACGAAGAGCTGACGAGAGGTCGGCCACTGATTTTTCATCTTGCTCTGTGCCGAGGTCGTACAAGCTTGGAATGGCTCGAACTGCGTTTCGGAGAACTGTTCCACCAAGAGTAGTAATTCGTAAGTCAAGTAAACTTTTTAGAGTTTCATGGACCCATTCACGTAAATCAGTTGTCTCGTCAAAATGAGCAAGACGGTTTCGGAGGTAGTCAACTCGCTCAGTTTCAAATCGGATGAACAGTTCAGTTAGAAGTGAATTCTTGTCTGAAAAGTAGTGGTACAACGTTCCAACGTTCACCTCTGCGTGATGAGCAACGGCGTTTGTAGTGAATCCTTCGATGCCCTGAGAATGGAGTAGTTCCATGGATGCCCGAAGAATGCGCTCGACTGTTGCTTCTGATCGTTGTTGAACTGGAGATGCGCGACGGTGACTATGAGGGGTCGGCCGATTGCGTTCTGGACTTACTTTTTGATTTGTCTTAGGCATGTTTGCTTAGTTCATCTGCACTTTGCCAGCAAGAACTGTTGCGGGAACCGAGATGTCCTTGATGCCCATGGGATCAATTGTAAACGGGTGTTCTGAGAGCACAGAGAAATCTGCAAGTTTCCCAACTGAAATAACCCCAACGTCTCCTTCACGTTTCAGCAGATACGCGGCGTCAATTGTGCAAGCACGAAGGGCTTGTTGTGGGGAGATCTTCTCAGTTTCTCCCAACACGTTTCCATCCGATGTTCGGCGATTCACCGCACACCACATCGTGAAAAGTGGATCTAGTGGGGTCACAGGTGCATCGGAGTGTATGGAGAACGGAACTCCAATCCTGAGAGCCGTTCCACATGCATCAAGTGTTCTGGCTTTTGCAGGACCGACAGTATCGCGGCGGTGGGTCTCTCCCCAATAGAACACATGATTTGCAAAGAGGTTCACGCATACCCCAAGTGCTTTCATGCGTTGAAATGCATCTTCAGATGCAACTTGTGCATGTTCAAGTCGGTGACGATGATCAAAGCGAGGGAAATCAAGGAGCAGCCGCTCGTAGATATCCAGCCCAGCGGTGACTGCTTCATCGCCATTTGTGTGTAGAGCTAATTGGAATCCCGCCCGATGAAATGGTCTCATCATCTCGAACATGTCATCGGGGTCTGCCAACCACATGCCGTTCGGGTCTCCGCAGCAGTATCCGGGCCAATTGAGTCGCGCGGAGCGTCCCTGGATTGAGCCATCAATTACAAATTTCACGGGACCCATGCCGAACTTATTAGAAGTTCTTTTAGCCAGTGTATGGACATGGTCAAGCACGGAACCAGTTACATGATGACCAAGGACTTGGATGAGTGGTGCATACACAATGCGTGTTGGAAAGGATTCTTCGTTCACGACAGAACCGTATTGATCGACAGAGTCGCTTGTGGCCGCGTAGGCCAAATCGGTCACAGTGGTACAACCAGACCGTTGAGCGACGACTCCAGCATTTCGGATGCTGTTAGTAGCACCAACTTCAAGGTCAACAAACTTTCCGAGCACCGATGTGAGTGCAAGTTCGCGCAATTCGCCAGTAGGAAGACCTGCACCATCACGAATGACTCCCTCATGTTGATAGTCGGTCGTGATGCCAGCCAACTGGAGCAACGCTGAGTTGCAATGGCCAATGTGCCCATTGGATTGAAAGACAAAAATGGGGCGCTCACGTGAGATTGAATCAAGCATGTCTAGGGTGATGCCTGAACTGTGTGCCATGGCGGGATCCCATCCAAGAAAAGTCAGAACTTCGTTCTTGTCTGGGACCGAATGATGCATCACTCGAATCTTGTTCAGTGCATCATCGGTGGTTTTGCAGCCATTTTGAAATTCTCCGTTTGACATCCGTCGGGGGTAGGAGCCAATCCATGGAAAATTTAAAAGAGCACCTTCTTCAAGAATGTGACAATGTGCTTCAATAAAACCCGGTGTGAAGATTTTGTCCGCAAATGTGTCATTTATCGAGATTGCATATCTTGATAGGTCTTCCCGAAGTTGGCTGAGAGTGCCTGTATGCAGAACTCGGCCGTCCATAACGGCGACAGCTTCGGCAGTGGGCATCGAATGATCATTGGTAATGATTTCCTTTGCAACGAAAATCTCAACTTGTTTTTTCATTTATGAAATTCTCACTCTGCGCCGAGCAGCTGCTTTTTCAGCTTCTGCTTATCAATTTTTCCAATAGGAAGAAGTGGCACATCTTCTCGAACGAAAAACGACTTGGGGACCTTGTATCCGGCAAGGCGCTCCTTGCACCAGGCTCGGAGTTCTTCATCGGTCACTGTTGTCTGTGGTTCGCAGACAACAAACGCAACGCCAATTTCTGAATATGTCTCATCTGGGACACTGATGACAGCAGCTATGGCAATTGAGGGGTGGCTCTCGAGAACGATTTCAATTTCACGTGGATACACGTTCAGCCCCCCCGATTTGAACATTTCCGAACGCCGCCCCACCAGTTTCAAATGTCCACTGGGAAGGTGAATCGCTATGTCGCCGGTCTTCAGAAAGCCTTCTTTCGTCAGGGTTTGTGCTGTTGCAGTCGGATTATTGAGGTAGTACAGCAACTTTCCTTCGTGTCGATACCACACTTCGCCTTCTTCACCCCGAGGTACTTCATTTCCGTCGTCATCGGCGATAACGACATCGACATCTGGATTGGGGCGTCCAACTGTTGATGCAAGAAGGTCAACAGTGTCTTCCGGAGCACTAAACGTTGCATTGCCGCAAGTTTCAGTCATTCCATAAATAGTAAATAACCTCACGTTGCGACGTGAATAGATTTCTACGAATTCTCTGGGAAGGGCGGCGCCACCCCATGCCACAATCTGCAACGAAGAGAGATCGCGAGTCGCGAAGTCAGGATGAAGTGCAATGAGTTGGAGAACCGTAGGAACATGTTGAAGATTTGTTAGTTGCAGTTCTTCGATCAGTCGAAGCATCTCTGACGGCTCAAATTTTTCGTCGTAGGCGACCATCCCGCCGCTCACAATGGTGCTCCCTTGAACATCAACGATGCATCCAAGATGGTTCGTTGGCAGATTACAAAGAACACGTGGTTGATTGATATTCATCTCGCGGGCATCGCAGTAACTTCCGTACGAAATTCCGTAATGGGGGAGCACTGCTCCCTTCGGGCTTCCACTTGAGCCCGAGGTGTAGACAATTGTGCATGGATCCATTCGATCAATGGCGGGAAACTCAGATGGGTCGTGCGATGTTCCATAGCGGTGAAACTCTTCGATCGACATCAAACACCCGCTACTTGGACCGGCATCTAGCCGCCAAGTGTGTTGAACTGAATCAACAGTTGCTAGTAATTCGACGTCTTCGTGATACGAACGACCTTGCGCCTGAGCAATTGAGAAGATAGCTACTGGTCGCGCGTCATTCACCACATGCATCTGTTCGCGTTGGGTATATGTGGGGTTGATTCCAACGTATACGGCCCCGATTTTGTGAATGGCCGTGAGGGCGATGAGAAATTCAGGACGAGGCGTTGTCAAAATAGCGACAACATCTCCTCTTTTGATTCCGGTTCCTATCAGCGCGCAAGCAAACGCATCAGCGCGATCTCTGATGTCGCAATAGGTCAGTATCTCACCCTGAAACCACGTGGCCTCGGCTGTCGGAGTGGCGCTCGACCAGTAATCAACGGCATCAAAAAATCGGTCAAAAAGCATTGGTCCCCTCGTTTTGTTCAGTTACTAACCTAATAGAATGTAAGTATATACTTAATTTATTGGGGGTAAAAATGACTGACATCGCTTTTGGTATGAGAGGCAAGATGCGCCCTCAGATTCAACCCGCTGAGGCACATGCCCATGTCGGCGAAGAACTGTTTACGACGGATTGGTTAGTACTCCCAAGATCGCGCGTTGAGCAATTCCGAGTCGGAACATTTGCGAATGAAGATGACGCAGATATGGACCAATGCCTGACGAATCCTGTTGGCGATGAAAATGTTGATGGATTCATGTTGGTATCGCTTTTGCTCCCAGCGCACTTCAACAACAACCCAATTGGTGAACCGGGTTCATTTGGGTTGAACTATGCACTTGAGAATGTTCGTTTCCCCGCACCTGTTTTTCTTGGTAATCGTGTCCGTGTTGTATGCACACTGACGAATGTTGCCGAACACTCCAAAGGCGTTCTGGTAACAACGCACAATGTGATGGAACTTGAGAACTCCGAGCGCCCATGCCTAGTGGCAGATTGGACTGTGTTAGTTCGAACAGTTAACTCTCTGTGAGTGCTCCATATGACGACTGAAGATTACAAATGGAGTCTGAGTGAAAACCGCCGTACGGTTTCATTAAATCGAGTTTCATCACTCGTCGGTCAGGAAATATTCGTAACAAATTGGCGTCAAGTTGACCGACTCCACTTAGACCAGTTTCATTGGTCCGTTGATGAAGTCGAAGAGACATCTGACATGTCGGCGAATGCAAAGTTTCCTCGCGGCGAGGAAAACATAGATGGATTTATGCTCCTTTCTCTCGTGACTTCTGCGTTTTTTAACAACTATCCAATCGGTGGGGAGAATGTCATCGCTTGGAATTACGGGCTGGACCGCGTGCGTTTCCCGGCAACGACATATCTAGAAGACAGAATCCGATTATGCGTCTCATTGACTGAAGCTGTTCAGAAAGATTCAGGGTTATTGATGACTAATCATGTAGTTGTGGAAATCGAGGACAAAGAACGTCCTGCGATGGTCGCGGATTTCCTTGTCATGTTGACAAATCTAGAGAAGTAAGTGTACGAGAGGGTGATTTAAAGTGGACTCTATGAAAGACAGCAGTCAACCTTGGTTTATGAGTGGCAGTGATGTTTCTCGATTAGTGAGAGACAAAAAAATCAGTGCCATTGAGGTCATCGATTCGCAACTTCAAAGAATTGCTGCTGTGAATGCAAAGATCAACGCAATCGTTGCCGATGGAAGCCATGACGGTCGTGAAATGGCACAACGGATTGATAGCGGACAAATTACTGCACCGAATATCGGAATGACCTTGACAACAAAGATCAATACAGATCATGTTGGATATGCGAGCGACAACGGTGTTCGCGCTATGGCGGCAAACATGCCTCATAAGACAGCGCCATGTATTGAAGGACTGCTGGAGTCCGGAATGGCGATGGTCGGACGCACTAATGCGCCAGCTCTGTCAATGCGTTTCCACACAGATAATGAACTACATGGGGAAACTCTTAACCCTCATGGCCAACACATTTCATGTGGGGGTTCAAGCGGTGGTGCAGCGGCTGCGGTTGCAGCGGGTCTCTGTCATGTTGCTCAGGGCAACGATGTCGGAGGTTCAGTTCGTTGGCCGGCGTATTGCAATGGGGTGATTGGGCTTCGGCCAACAATCGGTCGCATGGTGACTGGAGGCACGAACCCAACGCTTCGAGGTTGGTTGGCTGCGAACATGGCAACAAACGGTCCCATCGCTCGAACAATGGAAGACCTTGAAACTGCTTTTACGGCTATGAATAAGCCGAACTGGGCTGATCCTTTCTGGGCGCCAGTACCGCTTCACTTTCCAAGGCCAGATGCTCCGGTCAAGGTAGCGATAGTAACGAGTGATTCGTTTGGACTTCATCCCGCAGTGGTGGAGAGTGTGAAGGAAGCAGGTCAGGTATTGGCTAATGCTGGTTACGTTGTAGAAGAGGTATCGCCACCAATGCTGGACGAATTGTTCTCATTGTGGACAGCAATTGGATCTGTCGATATGAATTTCGGGTTGATACCGATATTGCCAGCAATCAATGATTCTGGTTTGACTCAGGTATTCTCTGATTGGGAATCTGCATTTACAGATAACACTGGTTTGGGCTTCATGAAGGCTCATATGCTGCGAGATCAGATTCTTCGCAGTTGGAATGAATTCTTCGCTACATATTCTCTAGTTGTTTTGCCGGGATTCGCTGAGCCGATGATGCGTCGCAATCAGGATCGAGAAGGTGGCGATTCAATGTTGAAGGTTGCTGAACTTGCCCGTTACATGCTGAATATTCCGGCGTTGGGTATCCCGGCAATGTCTTTTCCAATGGGGAAGCACAATGATGCGCCCATTGGTGTTCAGATCGCAGCTCATACGTGGCGGGAAGATTTGATAATTGAGGCGGGATACGCCCTCGAGAATCATCGCGGGAAGATAACCCCCGTTGATCCTCAGTGGTAAGACGTACTCGTCAAGTCGCCGCATCTGGCTGGCACTAGTAACATCTCACATAGATGTCGCAGAATGTGGCGGCGAATAACGCACCACATTTCGCACCATCCCCGCCTTCGTGAGGCTGGTGCGAAATTCCAAACCCCAATATTGATGGGGATGTGGCTGGGGTTTCAGTAAACGTTTGGAACGCGAAATCTCAATTATCGGAATACGAGTCTCCTTATGTTTTGTTGCTCAGCCCTAAAAATATTTCGCTGATCGCATGTTCGGATTCAAGCGGATGACGAAGGCTTCGCGAATAGTCAATGGAGTATGAGTTCCGTCTTCCCACCTTCGTACGGGTGAGGTAACCGCCGTCAACGAGGTCCTGGACAATGCGTACTGCCGCACGCTCTCTGATCCCCACAAGATCGGCGATTTCAGTGACGCGAATATCCGGGTTCTGAGATATCGCGACCAAGACATGTCCGTGGTTGGACAGGAACGTCCAGTTCCTAGCGTCAATCTCGGCCGTTTCGGGAACAGTTGGTCGACGAGGCATGGCCTCATGGTAGGGCAGATACACACTCCATTTGACATGTCTTAAATGACATGATAAAAATGTCATGTCAATTACAGCATGTGTTCAGAGAGTGCAGAAACGGTGTTGAAAAGTCATCCGCTGAAAGGGAAAACGGCAGTCCTTTCGACCAAGCATCAAAAGGGCACATTGATTGCCCCGGCGATGGAATTGACACTCGGGATGTATGTGACCGAGGTCGATGTAGATACGGATCTCTTGGGAACCTTTGCGGGTGAGGTCGAACGATCTGACGGACCAGTGGAGACGGCTTTTCGTAAGGCGCGCCTAGGTCTCGAGGCCACTGGCGAGATGTGTGGATTTGCATCTGAAGGAAGTATCGGCAGCGACTCAATCCTTCCGATGATGGTTGATGAAGAAATCATTGCCTTTGTCAATGTGGAGGATGGATACGAAGTGTGGGAGTCAATTCGAAGTTTCGACATCACAGCCCGTTCAACGTGTGTAAACGGCACAGAGAGCCTTGATGCCTTCTTGGCTGGAGCTGATTTCCCCCGTCACGGTCTCATTGTCCGCCCTTCGGACGGGTCGCATTCTCTCGTCTACAAGGGCATTCATGACTACGAGATTCTGAAAAAGTCTGTTCGTGAAGTCCGGAAGACATCTAGTGACTCCCAAGTCATTATTGAGACAGACTTGCGGGCTCATCACTGTCCTAGTCGACGAGTCAATATTGAAAAAGCTGCAGCAAAATTAGCGACTCGATTACGAGAACTATGTCCAGCGTGCTCTACCCCCGGTTGGGGACTTGTGCGGGTGAACCGTGGGTTGCCATGCGATTGGTGCGCAACGGAAACACGTCTTGTTCGTGAAGAGATCTTTGGGTGTGCCAAATGTGACAACGAGCAAGTGGCGCAGAACTTGATTTCCAAAACTGCAGACCCGCAGTGGTGTGAGAGATGCAATCCATGAGAAACGACGAGTCAACTCCCCGGCACGATGCGCAACCAATTCACTTGTTGTCTCGATATACACATGTTCTCTTGATTCTCACCAAAAATCCAAATATCACAATGCGCGAACTATCGATTGTTTTGGAAGTCACTGAACGCACAGCGTTGAGAACTCTGAATGAGCTTGAGAGAAAAGGGTTTATCAGTGTTGACCGTCGTGGACGTAACAACTGGTATCGAGTTCTGTTCGACGCTCAATCGGCATCGCGATTTGAAAACAATTGTTCGACTCGCGACTTAATCGGAATGGTCATAGGCCATGAACACATCAATCAGAAACATGTTGAGGTTATATGAATAGCGAAGTACTTGAGAGTTTGACTGATCCAGCAGTCTTGTTTTTTCTGTTGGGACTTTTTGTTGGATTCGTTCGTTCAAATCTGGAGATTCCTCCACAGATTGCGAAGTTTCTATCTCTGTATCTATTGATGGCGATTGGTTTCAAAGGTGGCCAAGCACTCTCTCAAACAGGAATCACAAGCGAAGCAGCCAAGGTTTTGGGTGCGGCAGTTTTACTGGCTCTGTTGATTCCCGCCGTCTGGTTCCTTTTCTTACGCAGTCGGATCAACGCGTATGACGCAGCGGCAATTGCAGCAACATATGGGTCTGTCAGTGCTGTCACCTTTGTTGTTGCATCTCAGTTTCTTATCAATAGAGGAAATGAAGCAGGTGGTTATCTCACAGTCGCTCTTGTTGTTATGGAGTCGCCGGCAATCATCATGGCGGTGTTGCTCGCAACATGGGTGCGAACAAACAGACCAGCAGAAGTCCCTGCAGTTCAGCAGAGTCAAGCCGAAAGCGGAGCAGAAGAGCTTGGAAAACCCCTATCCATCAAAGAGGTCTTGCATGAGGCATTCACGGACGGCGCACATTTATTGCTCATCGGATCAATGGTCATTGGTGCAGTCAGTGGCAAAGCCGGCGGTGAAGCAATGGCACCATTTACGCAGGGAATTTTCAAGGGCTTACTTGCATTCTTCCTTCTCGAGATGGGATTGCTTGTAGCGAGGCAGTTGCGCGAAGTGCGAGATGTGGGACCGTTCCTAATTTGCTTTGGACTCTTCGTTCCGTTTGTGAATGCAGCTGCCGCTTTCGCAATTGGTTGGCCTCTGGGTCTCTCAACCGGGGATCTCACCTTGCTAGCGGCACTTGCTTCTAGTGGTAGCTACATCGTGGTGCCAGCGGTGATTCGTTACGCCATTCCTGAAGCGCGGCCGAGCCGATACTTCACCTTGGCACTTGGAATTACATTCCCCGTCAATATCGCGATAGGAATTCCCGTGTACTACGCAGTGGCGTCCGCTATCACAGGATAAATCTGATGCTGCAAACACAAACGACCGTCTCCGCGGGCATTATTCCTTCTGCGGTCACGCCCCACTAGCCATTACTAATGGTGATGCACAATGTGGTGGCGAATTTCGCTCAACATTTCGCACCATCCCCGCCTTCGTGAGGCTGGTGCGAAATTCCAAACCCCAATATTGATGGGGATGTGGCTGGGGTTTCAGTAAACGTTTGGAACGCGAAAGTGCGTTTTTTGGAACGCAAAGTTCTTGATTTTCTTGCTACAAATTTGATAAATCTTTGATGAAAACACGACATTTGTTCACTAGTCAGAACATAGTTTGTGCCGATGGAAAAATCTCAAAACTTAGATCGCTCGATGAGTCACCTACTGAACAAAGTCCCGGAAGTCACAATCTGGTTTTGGATCATCAAGATTTTGTGCACAACGGTTGGAGAGACCGCTGCTGACTATCTGAGCACGAAATTGAACTTGGGGTTAACAGGAACCACGCTCGTTATGTCAGTCTTTCTAGTTGCTGCATTGGCCTTGCAGTTCAAGTCAAAGAAATATGTTCCGGGTATTTATTGGCTTGCTGTCGTATTAATCAGCGTTGTCGGCACATTGATTACTGACAATCTGACCGACAATTTTAATGTCAACCTCATCACATCATCCGTCCTCTTTGCAGCGGGACTAGCTTTAGTTTTTGCCGCTTGGCAATCCATAGAGCACACTTTGTCAATACATTCCATCCGCACAATTAGACGAGAAGCGTTTTACTGGTTAGCAATTCTGTTCACGTTTGCTTTGGGAACAGCGGCGGGAGACCTTGTTGCAGAAAAAATTAATATCGGATACTGGAAATCTGCTCTTGTATTCTCAGGTCTCATTGCAGTAATCACCATTGCCCACAAAGTGTTTCACGTAAACGCAATAGCAGCATTTTGGGCTGGTTACATTTTGACTCGGCCACTTGGCGCATCAATTGGCGACTACATGTCCCAGCCCAAGGCCAACGGAGGTCTTGGAATCGGCACTACGGGAACAAGTTTTGTATTCCTCGGGGTGATCGGTCTCGTCGTTATCTATATGGCCCGTCGCGAAACAACTGCGTTGCAGGCTTCGAAATAGACTCTTCTGAGGTCGCACCCCACTAGCCTTACCAATGGTGATGCAGGTGTGTCGGCGAATTTCGCACCACATTTCGCACCATCCCCGCCTTCGTAGCTCAGTGGATAGAGCAACGGTTTCCTAAACCGCAGGTCGCATGTT